>RFGT01000241.1 GCA_003696975.1 Nitrospirota bacterium
CCGCAGGGGCGACGGGCAGGCTAGGTGCAGGACTGGTTACGGGTGGGGGTGCCGAGGGTGTGGAGGTGGGAGCAGCTATAGACGGTGCCGGAGCGGCTGGCGCTTGCGGGGCCGGGGCGGCGGGTTGACTAGCAGGTGTCGCTGATGGTGAAGCAGAGACGGGAGAAGAACTATTGGCTACTCCTGTGACAGGTGCAGAGAATCCCTGAGAAGAAGCAGAATGTGACGACGTGGCGGGAGGTCCAGAAGAAACCTCCGGTTGTGAAGCCGAGCCGTCTGCTGGGGAAGCCTCCACAATTTGTGGCAAGGATGAAGATTGGACAGCAGGTGGGCTCTTCTGGGAGGAAGCAGAAGAAGATGCTTTAGGAGCAAGCTGCCGTACTACGGTCAGGGCACGTTCTGTTTGGGTCGTTACAACATGTTTGCTAACGGGCGAGTCAGGTCGGGTAATATGTTGATCCAGATGGCGAGGCGGGGAAAGCTTTTGTTGGGCTTTGGCGAGGGCTTCCGGAGAAAGCATCTTGATGGTTCCGGGACCAGACAAACTGGTTTGGAGAGTTTGCCGGTCTTTCAAACTGACAATCTCGGTTGGCCGAGAGGTGGAAACAATCTCAATGTGCCCTTCAACGACCGTGAACTGTGTGATGTCTGGCGTCGGGACTTCCGCGATCACTTTGGTGCCTCGAATTGTGGCAACGGCATGTGGCGTGCGTACCTCGATGAACTCGCCAGGGGCCATCCGCCGTCGTGCAACGGATAACCCTATGATTCCAGACTGGAGGTTCACGGAAGCATGGGTGATGTCTTCGGTGATGGTTAGCACGGAGAGTTCTCCCACCGTGACCAGGGCCTTGCGGCCGAAAAGGACGCGGACGAAGGAGCGTTCACCGGTGCGGATCTTATCGTGCAGATAGACGCGATCACGAAACTTGATAGGGACAAGGCGTGGTAATCCCTTGCGTTTTAGAGTTACCTGCCCGGCTACCTGTGTGACTGTACCAGCAGGTGAAGGTGCCGCCCAGGCTGGAGCGCCCATCGTTCCCCACAGGGTGAGTGCGACACCAAGCAGTAAGAGATAGCGCAGGAGAAAATTCATCGAAGATGAGGACTCTTCACAGCTTAACGACTGACCTTTTCTCCACCATCACCAAGTCCTGTGTAATAATAATGAGGTATTTCTTACGCCTGTAGCGTGCAGCATACTGAGAGATGCGGTCCAGGATCAAGAGGTTTTTGCGAGCAGCAATTTGGCTTAGGCAAGCTGCCTGCAAGTGTACATGTTGAGGAGATGTGGGTCTGTCCCTCTCATCTCGCGCGCTCTTAATTAGACGAAGTTCTAGAGTCTTCACACGAAGTTGCGATGAACCGCAGACATCAAATTCACTGCAACATACGCGCCATTATGTAGTGAAAAATATGGCGAGTCTCCGATGAGGTTGCGACCACTCTCAGCCCGGCTCTCGTTCCATTCCTCCAGATGACCTGTCCATGGAAAATAAGAGGGTGCGGATGAGTCGGCACGGTGAGTGAGAGTGTGCCCTCATCACCGGGATGCATGGTTCCATTGGCATCCAAGATGGACAACCCCTGTAGGCTGAGATCGTTGAGCGTTCCCACAAGATTTTGTCCGTTGTTAGTGAGACGGACAGTTCCCGTTTTCAGGACAACGCGAGGAGCGTGTCGAGTGTCCCGGTCGAGAACTGTATAGATTTTAACAGAGCGAGCTGTACCTTTGACGGTGACTTCATCAAGAAATCGTGCAATGACCCGTCCTTGCACCTGCTTATACGTAGACTCGCTAATGAGAATGGAGACGCCGTAGGTCTTGGTAAGGGTTTCGAGCCGAGCAGCGAGGTTGACGCTATCGCCGATAGCGGTATATTCAAATCGCTGAGCCGAGCCAATTGTTCCCACGAGGGCCTCTCCGGTGTGGATCCCTATCCCACAGGCCAGAGGGATGGGAGGGGAGGTGTCTAGGGCATCTGCAAGCCGGGGAAGGTGTCGTTGAATGGCCAGCGCTGTCAGGACAGCGTGGTTGGCATGCGCAGGTTGATCGAGGGGTGCATTGTACAAGGCCATGATGGCATCACCCATGTATTTATCGATCATCCCTCCATGTTGGAAGATGATCTCGGTCAGGTCCGTCAAGTAAGTGCGGAGAAAGATGGCAGTCTTTTCAGGAGGAAGTTGTTCAGTCAACGTCGTGAACCCCCGAATGTCCGCAAACAAGACGGTGACGATCCGCCGCTGGCAGTTGAGGGTGGTGCCGGGGTGGCGATGGACAATTTCGTTCAGGACCGTAGGGGAGAAATAGAGAGCAAGACGCCGTTTGTCCCGTTGGACACGCAGAAACCTTTCCACAAAGGCAACACTGTAACCGGCTATACAGGCAAAGGGAAACGGTACGAGATCTAACCACACATGAAAAGACACGAACCACCAGTACCCGAGAAACCAGTACCCGAGTGTTAACCCGCCCAGCATGAGACCGGCGCGCAGAGGGTTCGTGGCCAAGGAGATCCCCACGGCTAGGAGCCCTCCACCTATCAAGAGAATAAGCGGGATACTCCAGGGCACCCGAGTGATCGCAATGCCTTGAAGCAAGGTTTCCAAAACATTAGCGTGGATCTCTACACCTGGCATGTCGCCGGATAGTGCAAAAGGAGTGGAATAGAGATCGTGCAGAAGCGGGGATGTGGCTCCAACGAGCACGATGTGGTCCCGAAATCGCTCTGGAGCAATTTCACCAGTGAGGACGCGATAGTATGGAATCGTGACAAAGGTATGCGGTCCCCCTCGAAAGTTGATCCAAAATGGCGAACGAGGCAGCGGCGCTCCGGGTATGCCAGCCTTTCGGGCTTCTTCATAAAGAAGAAGATCCAACCCCTTGAGGTGCTGATTCTGATGGGAGATGCGTAGTTGGGCCTGCCGGATGACGGCATCCTCGTCTATCAGCAAATTGGCAGGGCCATATCCTGCCGCATAAGTCCGAATCACGGGAATAGGAGGATTGAGATCCTCCTTCCGATAAAAGCCCCCGTCCACCTCGCTGAGCGCGGCAGCAAGAACCACGTGTCCAGCCTGTTTGATAGCCTTTCCCAAGGCTTGATCATCCTCAGGGCCTAGGAGAGAGGGCTCGGCAAAAAGGACGTCGAGTCCAATAGCTGCAGGATGCCCCGCAGCCAGGGTTTGGACAAGTTGAGCATGGACAGAACGAGGCCATGGCCAAGGAAGTTGGAGTTCGTCAAATGAATCCTCGTCAATCGAGACAATGACAATCGGCGAGGCCGGCAAGATCGGCCCGCGAAGCGTAAACAGTCCGTTCAACCCAAGTCGTTCGAGACCCTCAAACCAACCAAACAGAAAACACACAATTCCGACCCCGGCAATGGCTAAGCCTCGTATCAGGAGACTCGGAAGCCGATTCCATCTGATCCCGGACATCGCTTTTCCTTTTATGGCTTGGCCGAGAGGCCTACCGGAAGTGCGACATGTTGGATCCTGCAGACCTGCATTTTAATGTTAGGTATGCTGGATGACTGCATTGGTTGAGCATTCTCCCGAGCCGCGCTTACGCTTCTTCGCCGTCAGTATCAAGATATACAGGGTAAGTGGTTTAGTCGAAGGCTGCAATACATACTCCAACACATACGTAGCCGCCAAAAGAGCGTGATTAAGCTACCCACTGCCTAGGATATCCCTAATAGCTACGTTAGCTGTGGAGGCACTAACCGAGCGCGACTCGAGGCACTTTGACAAAAGCAAAGATCTCTACTCCCAATAGTCCTGTCGTTTGACGCAGCCCAAGGCCCTATATTATCGTTTTCTTAAAAGAA
>RFGT01000242.1 GCA_003696975.1 Nitrospirota bacterium
CTTTCCCAACGCGGGAAAAAGTACTCTGATCTCTACGGTTTCGGCTGCACGACCTGAAATTGCAGACTATCCCTTTACCACGCTTCGTCCTCATTTAGGTGTTGTCGCTTGGGCTGAGTTTGAGAGCTTTATCATGGCCGACATCCCCGGATTAATCGAAGGAGCCCACAAAGGGAAGGGCCTTGGCACCCAATTCTTGCGCCACATTCAACGCACGGCTTTGCTGTTGTATCTCATTGAGATTGCCGAAGGAAGCATGCAAGATCCCGTGGCAAGTTTTGATATTCTTCAACGGGAATTGGCTTCCTTTGATCCTCATTTAGCTCAACGCCCATTCGCGGTCGTCGGAACAAAACTTGATCTTCAGGGCGGCGGTGGCAACCTTGTGAAACTCCAGCACTTTTGTAAGTCTCGGCAGATCCCATTCTTTGCCATCTCGTCGATCACTCATCAAGGCATCCCTTCACTCATTCAGTACGTCGGTGCTCAACTGGCCGCCACGAGGACGCTGTGCGCCGCCAATGCCTAGCTCACGCTAAACGACTTGTTGTCAAAATCGGAAGCAGTCTCGTGGCCTCGCGGGAGCGAGGACTCCGCCTCGATCAAATTGCCCGTCTCGCCAAGGATATCGCTCACCTAAAGACCCAAGGACGAGAAGTGGTCGTGGTCTCCTCGGGAGCCATCCTCGCTGGCCGTGAAAAACTTGGACTCAGATCCTCCGGACTTTCGCTACCCCTCAAGCAGGCTTCCGCAGCCGCAGGACAAAGTCTGTTGATCGCGGCTTATGAGCAAGCCTTCCGCGAGCGGGGGCACACCATTGCGCAAGTCCTTCTCACTCATCAAGACCTGGCCAATCGGCGCCGTTTTCTGAATGCGAGGCACACATTGACCACCCTCCTACGGCTCCACGTCATTCCCATCATCAATGAAAATGACACTGTCTCCGTGGAAGAAATTCGATTCGGCGACAACGACACACTGGCAGGAGAAGTAGCCCATCTCGTTGACGCCGACCTATTCATCATTCTCTCTAACGTTGAGGGGCTTTTTAGCCAGGACCCTCGATTCCATAAGACTGCCCAACTGATTTCCGAAGTCCAGAGCATCACACCAGCTATCGAACAATGCGCTGGACCAGCTCCCTGCGAGGACGGCACAGGTGGAATGATTACCAAGGTACAGGCCGCCAAACGGGCAGCGCAATTCGGCGTGCCCACACTCTTGCTCCACGGGGAAACACCAGAGCTCATGATTCATGCCCTGAAGGGGCACCAAGTGGGCACATTCTTCTTCCCCCAACAGCGCAGACTGCCTAGCCGAAAGCAGTGGATTGCGTTCACGTTACGCCCCAAGGGCCAACTTCGGCTTGACGATGGTGCAGTCGCCGCTTTGAAATACCGCGGAAAGAGTCTGCTCCCTTCAGGAATCGTGGCGGTTCATGGAGATTTCTTGCAGGGAGACCCCGTCACTTGCGCAGATACCACGGGGAAGGATTTCGCGAAAGGCCTTGTGAATTACCCTGCAGAGACTTTATTGAAGATCAAAGGCCGCAAGACAGCCGAGCTTCAACGGGAAGGCCTGTTAAACGAATATGAGGAAGTGATTCACCGGGACAATTTAGTGTTGCTATAGGAGCTCGAGTAAAAAAGGCCGTGCTCGGGGAACTGCTTCTCCCTGTTTCCATCCATTGCCGTATTCCTATCCCTGCGAGTTGGTAGTAGGCAATGACTACACTTGTATGCATGGCATGAACTGTTGCTTATGCGAATCGGGCTCTTGGGCGGCACATTTAATCCTATTCACCGCTGTCACCTTCGTATTGCCCACCACGCACAACAGGCTTTGGAGCTCGATCAAATTCTCTTCATCCCCTCAGGGGATCCTCCCCACAAATCTCAGCACGTGTTGGTCCCCGCGCACCACCGTCTGGAAATGGTGCGACGAGCAATTAGCGCCTATCCGTCGTTTGCCGTCTCCGAGATTGAAATCCATACGCCGCACAAGTCCTACACGATCAATACAATCGAAGCCCTGCAACAAGAGCGACCAGGTGATCATTTGTGGTTTCTTGTAGGTCTCGACGCATTCTGTGACTTTCCCACTTGGAAAGAGGCGAAGGCACTCCTACATATGGTGAATATTGTGGTGTTATCGCGCCCGCCCTACTTCTTCGCCCAATTGGCCGCGCTTCCTCTGCTGCCTCCCCTCCCTACTACTCAACTCGAGGCTCTCGATACCGGGTCTCTCACACGTCTCGAGATTCCCCTCTCGCCACATACGACCTTAACGCTCTTACGCATTCCTCCCTGCCAGATTTCCGCTTCCGCCATCCGGAAACGATTGCAAGCCGGGCTTTCTGTTGCTGATTGGTTGCCCCCATCAGTGGAATCTTATATAATGCAATTTAACCTGTACCAATCGAAGAAAGGAGGCGGCTAATCGATTCCCGCGTGAAAGAAAAAGCTCTCTTTATTGGTCGGACGGCTCTCGAAAAAAAGGCCTCAGACGTTGTGATCCTTGAGGTTGGAGCACTGACGACGGTGGCAGATTATTTTGTGTTTTGTTCCGGAAGTTCGGAACGGCAAGTCAGGGCCATTGCCGATGCGATTGAGAAAGAGGTAGCCGGCCGGTTTGCTGCATTTCCTTCGCTAGAGGGAACATCTTCCGCAACATGGATTTTGCTCGATTACAGGGATATTGTCGTCCATGTCTTCCGAGAAGATATTCGGGCTTACTATGGAATCGAAAAGATGTGGCGAGATGCCAAACAAATACCCCGAGTGGAATATGACCAAATCCTCTCACCACACTCCCGTGCCACACACACGTCCCCCTCACCTGTGGCGGTCCCGCAAGCCAGCTAGCCATAGTTGGGGTATCGCAACACCACAATTCTCTCGCATGATAGCGGGAGGGTGCCCTCACTTTTGATGTGGGTCCCACCCTATGGAATCCGGCAGATCTCTCCCACCAGCTAGTCTCCCCTCTCTAACACCCTCCCATCCTTCGGTATTCCATGAGCTTGCGGATCGTATCCTAAACGGGGAATCGGCACTCATGCGAGAAGAAGCCCTGATGATCCTTCGCACATCTGAAGAACACTTGCTTGACTTGGTCAGCGCAGCCTTTCGGATACGGCACCGTTTTTTCGGAAAAACCGTCACGCTCCAGATGCTTCTCAATGCAAAAAGCGGGGCCTGCCAAGAAGATTGCCATTATTGTTCCCAATCATCCATTTCTCGGGCTCCTATCGCGCGATATGGTTTGCTCTCTCCAGATGCCATGATCGAAGGCGCACGGCGAGCCGCCGCTGCCAATGCCCGACGATTTTGCATTGTGATCAGCGGACGGGGTCCCCTCGATCATGAAATCGCAAACATCGCCAGAGCCGTCCGCCGCATCAAGTCCGAAATTCCCATTCACATCTGTTGCTCACTGGGGTTGTTGACGCTTGAACAGGCTCAGCAGTTAAAAGCCGCGGGCGTCGATCGAATCAATCACAACTTAAACACAAGTGAAGCCTATCACCCGGCAATTTGTACGACTCATACTTATCATGACCGGCTCACCACCTTGCGCCATGCCCGGTCGGCTGGGCTGGAACTCTGCTCAGGTGGGATTGTCGGTATGGGTGAGCAGGATGAGGATCTCGTCGACCTCGCGTTTGCCCTTCGCGAGATTGAGCCTGATTCCATACCCGTCAACATGCTCCATCCCATCCCTGGCACGCCTCTGGAACATTGTCACACCCTGACTCCCTCACGATGCGTGAAGATTTTGGCTTTATTCCGTTTTGTGCATCCCGCGCGTGAACTTCGCATCGCTGGTGGACGGGAATTCAATTTGCGCTCACTTCAACCGTTGGCCATTTACATTGCCGATTCACTGTTTGTTGATGGCTATCTCACCACCCCGGGCCAATCTCCTCATGAGGTCGCGCAACTGATCACTGACCTCGGATTTGAGGTAAAGCGAGACATTCCCTCCCCACCCGACCCCACCCAATGTCCTTAAGGAGGTTACTCCTTTCTCGACAAGCAGTTATCCCAAGAAGGCATCGAAAGCGCTCTCTTCTTTTCTTATCCTTCACTCATGGCGTAGTCCTTCGCTAATCGGGCGCTGTGTAATCCACCAGGCTGGGAAGAGTCCTGCCCCTAGCGCAGCCACAAGACCGACTGCCAGTGCTTGTCCCACGAGAAAGTTGGACCAGTGGAACGGTACAGTCCATCCAAAGGACTGCTTGTTGATCACACCTAAAAGCAATCCGGCTAAGAGGGTCCCACCGAGCAGACCCAAAAGACACCCTAACAGGGCAAGAAGTAGAGATTCCGCAAATACAAGCCGACGAATCTGCGCTGCACTTGCCCCAATGGCCCGCAAGGTAGCAAATTCACGCTGCCGATCCCAAAGGGACGTCAGCAAGGTATTGACAATACCTAACATCCCCACGACCAGGGCAATGAGCTCCAGTCCATAGGTCACGCGAAAGGTTCGATCGAAGATATCCAGAATCTCCCTGCGTAATTCCCCATGCTCAATGATGGAAACATTCTGGAGAGACCCCAGAGCATGCTCAATGTTCGCTTTTACCGTAGATATATTAGCTTCTTTTTCAACATAGATAGCCAAAACAGTCGCGGATGAGTCCTGCCACCACCTGCGGTACCATGAGCGATCCATAACTATCTTGCCCCCGTCGGTGGCGTAATCATAAAACACTCCAAGGATGGGAAAGACCTGCTCACCCTGTGCGGTAGGTAAGGTGATATGATCGCCTCGCTGAACTCCCCACATGTGAGAAAATACTTCCGAGACGATGACGCCCGGCTGAAACGTAGCTTGACGCAGGATCTCAGAAGACTTTCCATCACGAAACAAATAGCGGCTTCGTGCGGCATGCACACGAAAATCCCTGGCTACCAGGATTACTTCAGAGTCGCCAACCGCGATGCGGCGCTGGCGATAGGGATCCACAGCCTCCACCCCAACAACACGACCCGCTATACCAATCATCTGTGGAGACAAAACCTCTCCAGAAGGAGAGGATTCTGTCTCATAAAGCCCTGAACGAGGTGCGACAATCAAATCGGCTACCAGGGTTTGATCAATCCACATTTCTACGGACTGACGAAAACTGTGGATCATGAGACCAATACCCAGCATAATGGCAATACCTACCATCAATGCGGAAAGAGTCACGCTATTTCGCCCTGGCGCACGCGCCAGTTGATTGGCGGCAAGCGACAGGAGGGGCAGGCCACGGCCGGCCCTCCACAGGAGGCAAGAAACTTGCCAGATACACCAGGGTCCGAGAAAGGAACAGGCGAGCAGCACGCAGCAAGCCGCAAGATACCCGAACACGGGAATCCCGCGAAGGGGACCAGGAAGGGCGAGTAACCCCGCCAGAGCCAAGAACATGCCCGACAGCCAGAGATAGCGATATCGGTTCACGGTTTGCGTCTGTTCGTAGTCCCCAGGGGCTAAGGCTCGTGCTGCGGACGTGTGGCTGGCTTCGCGACAGGGGCCAATGGCTCCAAGCAATCCCACGATCATTCCCATGCTACTTCCCACGCCATAGAGCCAGACCGAATGCGGGATGGTTTCCACGGTCACCCGAGCATACAATTCGGAGACACTTTGACCTTCCCACACCACAAAACTGTGTGCCAATACACTACCAAGTCCTGTGCCAAGCAAGCCGCCAACGAACCCCATGGCCGCAGCCTCTCCCAAAAACAAGAGCCCGATTTCATGGCGAGGCATACCAATGGCGCGTAACACGCCGATTTCCCGACGATACTGAACCACGGAAAAGGCAATGGTGTTATAGACAAGGAAGGTTCCCACAAACAGCCCTACCCCGCCCAGCGTGGTTAAGTTCATCTGAAACGTCTGAAGCATCCGCTCAACCTGACGAGAGCGATGGGCAGGACGGCGAATAACGATTGGCGCCGAATTAAGAACGCGGCTCAATTCTTTTCTCACTGCTTCGACATCCCAGTTCGGCTGTGTGACAAGATCAATCCGATCCAGCCGTCCCAGTCGATTAAACAACACTTGCGCGGCCGCGATATCCATGATTACCACATGCTTCCCCAGAAGCGGAAAGGATGATAATGGGAAGCGCCCTTGAATCGTCACGCGACGTTGCATCGAACCAACACGGAGTGTTAAGGGGTCGCCAATGCGCAAGCCCCAATTCTCCGCTAGTTCTTCACTCACCAACAGAGAGTCCACAGCAAACAACGGACTCCCTGTCCGAATGTCGAACAAGGCGCGCAACGATGTTCCTGGTTTCCCCTGTTGAACCAACTCCACGAGATCCATCCCCCATACCACCAAAGCCTGGCCTTGCAGGGGCCCGGAGGCGACCCGTGCGGAGATAGAGAGAATGGGATTGGCGGAGTAAATCGCCGGATGCTGTTGAAGGTTCGCTAAAATGGTTTCATCCAGGTCACCCTCCTTTCCCGTGACCACCAGAGTCGTCTCACCCACAACATGGGTGACGGTGTGTTCGAATGCCTCATAGACGGCCTGATTAGCGAGGTGGATCGCCATTGCCGCCGACATGCCAATGGCCACGCCCATAATGGTCATACCGGTGCGAACAGGACGATGCATCACATGGTGAACGGCTAATGCCAGAAGAGGGCTACGCATTTTTCACCAAGTAGTTGTGTCCAGAAATGGCTTATGGTAATTTACTAGAAAAAGATGCGTGCCTGAGAGGAAAGATGGCAAAAGGCTCACAACCGAGAAGCCGACATTCCAACCGAAATGCCAAGGGAAACACGCGGGGACGAACCGACGACACACTTGCTCTCACGGCTCGGCAGAAAGAAATTCTCCGTCTGGTAGCCCAAGGCTTGACAAATCGGGAAATTGGCGAACATCTGGGCATCAGCGTCCGGACAGTAGAAGTCCATCGTTTCAATCTCATGCGTCGTCTCCGCGTCAGAAATGTCGCTCAACTCCTGCGCCAAGCCTTGTTGATGAAATTAATCTCCAAACAATCGGTTACCAAGTAGAACCCTCTCCCGTAGAGAATGTTTGAAAGGCGTTACCCTTACAATTCCCGCAATTTCCCCTGGCAGTCGTGAACTGAGCGATAGCCCTTTTTCTGAAGAACCTCACGCAGCTCGGTTTCAATTCGGTCAAAAGCCTGTAACCCTTCTTCGACGAGCGTCGTGCCAATTTGAACGGCAGAGGCGCCGCACAGCAGGTGTTCAAACACATCTGTCCCCGTCACAATCCCACCCGTCCCGATAATCGTGACACGCCCATGTAACAGCTTCCAAAATGCTCGAACATTGGCCAGAGCCACCGGTTTGATCAGGTGCCCCCCCAGCCCCCCAAATCCCCCTTTCGGTTTGATCACAACGGACTCGGCCTCTGGATTCACGACCAAAGCATTTCCCACCGAGTTAATGACAGATAGAAAGTCCACCTCCACCTCTGCCAAGAGGCTGGCCATCACTTCATGATGGGCTGGATCGAAGTAGGGTGGCAGCTTCACCCCCATGGGCACCGTGACAACCTCTCGCACCTTTCGCAGTAATCGCTGAGCGGCCTGGAAGTCATAGCCAATTTGGGGCTTTCCTGGGAGATTAGGACAGGATAAGTTGATCTCCATCAGGTCAGGCTGCACAGTATTCAGGGCACGCGCTCCGTCCACGAAGTCTTGCTCGCATAATCCGGCGATACTGGCAATAATGGGTTTTCCAAATCGCCGAAGGGCTGGAATTAAGCGGGCATAGGTAGGATAGCCGAGATTGGGAAGCCCCATGGAGTTGATCGAGCCACCAGCAAAACTGTAATAGCGTGGCTCAGGGTTACCTTCACGTGGCTGAGGAGTCATCGATTTGGTCACAATGGCTCCTGCTCGGGATCGACCAAGCGCCTCCAGTTCCTCCTGAGTCACACAGCGCGCCCCGGATGCATTCATCATGCATACCGTGAGTGGGACTCCTGCAATCGTTGTCGAGAGATCAATGGACTGGTCATTCATAAGCCAGATCACATCGTGAGATCGTGCTAGTGGCCTGATGAAGACTCCCATCGGCCATCAGGTAGAGATGATCGGCAAGGGACGCGGCTGCCGGTGAATGAGTCGCCACAATAAGGGTCTGTCCCTGACCCTGCGTCACCGTTCGCAATAACGTCATGATGGCTTCGGCATTGCATGAGTCCAGATTGCCGGTGGGTTCATCAGCCAAAACAAGTCGTGGACCATGAACGATGGCTCGAGCAATGGCCACCCGCTGTTGCTCGCCTCCGGACAATTCACTTGGTCGATGATGGGCTCGATGCCCCATGCCCACTGCTTCCAATGCCCATTGCACCCGCTCACGAATCATCCGGCGAGGCAGGCCCTTGAGTTGGAGTGGAAGCCCTACGTTTTCTGCTGCGGTCAGGCCAGGGAGCAAATGGAAAGCTTGAAAGACCATGCCAACGACATCCCGCCTGAGACGGGTCCATTCAAGGTCAGAAAAGTTCTTAGTCGAAACGCCTTCGATCCACAGATCTCCAGTGGTCACAGTCTCGAGTCCCGCAATAACGTGAAGAAAGGTGCTTTTTCCGCTTCCACTCGGCCCCATCAGCACGCAGCATTGACCTTTGGCCACATGCACCGACACATCTCGTAAGGCATGCACATAGTGATCGCCTCGCTGATAGGTTTTCCAGACGTGAGTCAGTGTGACCATCAGGGACACTTGCCTGTCGAAATGACAGAAGAATCACACGCTGCGGGCGTCCTGCATCCGTATATCATAAGCCAACAACCCCTCACAATGTCCTGGGGACCGTCTTCTATAAAGAGTGGAGCCTTCTTTGCCTGGCTTGTTGTGACAAACCGCTTGACAGGGGACAAGACCTTTTCTACAGTGTCTTTCCCCTTCATCGAACTTTTTCCTATGGACCTGCCAAGTCGTTTCCTTCGAAGTCTCTTTCATCTGTTACTCCCCGTTCGATGTATTACCTGTGCGCAACCATTGTATGGTGATCCTATTCCCTTCTTCTGCCGCTCATGCTGGAAGCGAATCCGTCCTTTGACGGACCCAGCTTGTATCCATTGCCACCGGCCAATCATCTCGCCTATTGGCGAGCAGTCTACCCTTCAGTATCGCTGCGGCCCGTGCCGCCTCCATCCTCCCGCCTATCAGCGGGCCTGGACATTCTATGCCTACGAATCACCCTTGAAGGAAGCTATTGGCCAGTTTAAATACCGCGGAAAAGTGGCACTGGCAAAACCCCTAGCACAGTTGATGCTCGCCAGATGGACGGAAAGGCCGATCCTCGATGGAATCATCCCTGTTCCTCTTCATCGAGATCGCCTCCGAGAGCGAGAATTTAACCAATGTGTGTTGCTGGCCGATTATATAAGCCATCACCTTCATGTTCCGCTGTACTTGCGGACACTGATCAAAACTCGATCGACTGCCCCTCAAGCAGGATTGACACGACGGGCGCGCCTGCTTAACGTCAAACATGCCTTTGCTGTTCGTCATCCTGCTCGAGTCGAGGGAAAATGTCTTCTGCTCGTGGATGATGTTTTCACTACAGGAACGACCGTGAACGAATGTGCCAAAGTCCTTCGTCTGGCGAAGGCTCAGACTGTCTATGTGGTAACCTTGGCTCGCATGGTGTAGAAAATTTTCAACATGTACGGCAGATTGTCATGAACATACCGTGATTTTTTATTGAACTACTCGTGTATTTTTTCAGAGGGTGACGACATGCCGATTTATGAATACCGCTGCTTGGATTGTCGAAAAAGGAGTGCCATTTTAGTGCTTACCAAGGAGCATGTTGCGGCCTGCCAGCATTGCCATAGCCAAAACCTCGAACGGCTGATGTCACGCTTTGCCGCGCCAAAATCCGAAGAGGCTCGACTGGAGGCCTTGGCCGATCCAAGCAACTTCGGCGATCTTGATGAAAATGATCCGAAGAGTATGGCCCGATTGATGAAAAAAATGGGTAAAGAACTAGGAGAAGACTTAGGGGACGATTTTGAGCAGGCCCTTGAAGAAGAAAGTGTTGCCGACGAGACAGGACATGGTGAGGAGGCAAGTCTTGACTGAGTGGTGACGCTCTCTATCTCTTGACTTTCCTCAGTAATTTTTCTAAGGTGCTTCTGCTATTAGATACAAACGAGAAATTACTGCCGCAACGACACAGGGGTTAATCCTTTTATGTTTGCAGGCCAGTACCACTGTAAGCTCGATGAGAAAGGTCGGTTTATCGTTCCGAGCCCGATCCGGGAACAACTGGAAGCGGAGGGAGAGCGTGTCATTTTTGTGAAAGGCCAGGATCTTCCGCTCTCAGCCTATTCTCTCAAAGGCTGGCAACAGATTTTGGAACAGGCAAAGGCCACATTGGACGACGATCAAAGTCGGTTTTTCATGCACTTTCTCGTAGCTGAGGCAGCTTCCGCCGAACTTGACAAAGCTGGTCGCATCCTCATTCCCGGCCGCCTCCGCAAAGCAATCCCGCTTGATGAGGAACAGGAAATTGTACTCCTTGGAATGTATCATCGCTTGGAAATCTGGAATCCCACTGACTGGCGACGCTATCTCCACCAGCGGGATGAGCAGTACGAGCAGCACCTTGGCCGAATGCTAGCACTCCTGTGAGAGTTTCATCTGCTAGATCTCTTCTTGCTCGCTCACAACGCCAAAAACGTTTCTTGCCCCTTTCGGTTCAGCAGGTTAGATCAGAATTCACTACCTCCACTTCAATGAGTGGGGGAGCGGCTTCCTTCTCCTTATCGCTTCCCCTTCCTCCAAGCGTCAACCACCAATATGCTACCGTGCGAGGCCGTCGCATTCTCTCTGCGCAAGGCCGGCGCTATAAAGCCACGCTCGCTCATATGGTGAGTGCCACGTTGCTCCACCTTCCAGAACGCCGTACACTGCTTCAGGCTCTTCAGACCCACTATCTGAGTCTCTCTCTCAACTTGTACCTTCCCTCGCTTCTTCGGCCTGATATTGACGCTGGTCTTAAAATCACTCAGGATGCCATCTGTGAAGCCCTCTCTCTCAATGACAATCGCATTGTCGAAGTCCACCTCTACAAGCGTCAAGATCTCCAGAATCCCAGGATGGAATGTGTTCTCGCGATCGTCCCTTCCATTCCTGTACCCCCTCCTAAGCGTCCCTTGTCTCACCGACGAACGAGTCGCCTACACGCTCCAATCAGTCAAAAACTTTTCCCACGGCTTCAGGAGTAAGTAAGATTGGCTATAAAAAAGAGACGGGCTTGGGGTGGTCGGCACCCCAAGCCCGTCGGCTCATGCCTCTCCGCGGCGCGGGCCCTTACAACCAGTTCACCCGCTCCGCCGGCCGAATGTAA
>RFGT01000243.1 GCA_003696975.1 Nitrospirota bacterium
AATCATAAGTCCGCCGGGGAAGGCATAGTTCTCCAACACCACCTGATGAATGATCCCCGCACCAGGCTTCCAAAATCCAATGCCGTACTTTTTGGCGGCCGAGGCAAGAAAGTTGTATACCTCTCGATTCTCGTCGCAAGCCCGCAGGAGGTCTTTTTCCGACCCCGACTCGGCGCGGATCAAATGGTCACAGTGAATGGTGCTCGGGACCGCGACTTTCTTTTTTCCAGCCTGCATAAACTGTAATATGGCCATCTGAGCCGTGGCGTCTTGCATAGCTACCCGATCCGGGCGTAATGCCAATATTGCCTTACCCCGCTCCCACACCTGAGAATCGAAATTATCCGCATGGGCGACGAGGATTTTCTCCGCTAGCGTCAGCGGGCGGCCAAATCTCTTTCGCGCTTTCTCAATGGCCTGAGGCATTCTCGCATACAGTTTTTCAACCAATTCTCGTGACATAACCTGCCCTCTCTCCGCTGCCAAAGGAACAGCTCTCGTTCCTTCTGACAAATCTTTAACTAGGGTTAGTGCAATGGCGGGACTTCTCGGCGCTTGGGTACCGCGTAGTTCACTAAGTAATCAAACAACCGAATCAATCGGCTTCCCTGCCGTTGTTGATCAGCCCAATGCCCGATCAACCCAATGGTCCTGGCCAAGATGAAAAATCCGTTCAAGGTCTCCACAGGAAATCCTAGATCGACCAACACTGCAGCCATTGTCCCATCAACATTCAAAATAAGGTTTTCCTTTTTCGCGGTCGTGGCCTTTTCCACTTCGAGAGCAAAATCCAAATGAGGGGTCGGAATGCCCAACCCCTTGACGTAAGAGACAAGTTCTTGGACTCGCTTGTCGGGGTTACGCACACTCTTAACCCGGTGGCCAATTCCTGGAACAGGACCGACATGTTGTTTCATATAAGCCAGAAATTCATTGACACTCATCTTGTTTTCGACCGCATACTTGAACCAGCGTCCTGCATCGGTTACGGCTCCGCCAAACCGCGGGCCAATCATAATCAACCCGGCTGCTACGGCCTGTGACATACCAATACCCGCGCAAGCCGCAATAATAGTCGCGAGCGCACCGCTTACACATGGTCCGTGATCCGCTGACAGCATAATGATTCGCCGAATAATCTCGGCTTCCTGCTTGGACAACAGCCGTTTATTCCAGAGCAACCCGATGACATGGGGAATATCGTAGCCTTTGTTGATTAACTCCGAAGCGGGATATCCATCGTAGAGTGGCTCGTCTCCTCGATCATCACTGATCGTGGTTTTGATAAGCGGAGTCACCAACACCTCTCCGGCTTTCATGCTCTGTTCGACGGGTTTGGGTAATTTGGGCAGTGCCGACTCCGGAACTTCGGGAATGGGCGTGACATCTCCTGCCTTTAGCAGCTCTTCATAGACGGTTTTGATGGCTGGTCCCAATCCACCAAAGGTTTCGGGCACCAGCACACCAGCCTTTTTGAGCGCGTCGGTTTTACTTCGAGCTGACCCTTCCCCTTTGAGGCCCTCTTTGGCCCCTGCATGCCCAAACTTCATCCCCTTAGGCAGACTTTCTTGACAGAACCCGGAGACAATGCCGATCAACTTGATCCGACGAGGTCTGGCGGCATACCACTCGGCAGCCCGCTCTTCCAGATCCCCCCCCATCTCTCCCACAATCACTACCGCCTTGGTTTGTGGATCTTGTTCAAACATTTCCAGATAAGTCACATAGTCCGTCCCGGGATACGCATCCCCTCCAATCCCAATGGCGGTGGTGATTCCATCAGCAAATTGCGAGCATAGCCAGATGATCTCATTGGAGAGGCCGCCTGACTTCGTGATCACTCCGAACGATCCAGGCCGGTAAAGTTTACACGCGATTAAATTGTCGAACGCCCCGCCAATGACGCCTAACCGACATTCCCCAGCAGACAGCACCCCGATGGAGGAAGGACCATTGAAGATTTTTCCAAGTTTTCTCGCGTGCTTTCCCAGAAGCTTGGCATCTTTTTCCGGGACGCCTTCGGTAATCATGGAGACTACCCGAATCCTGGGATCATCCAAGGCTTCCTTCGCGGCGGCATAAGCTCGATCCGCCCCGATATAGACGAGACTGGTATTGATAGCTGGATGTTGTGCGGTGGCTTCGGCAATGGTCTTGTAGACAGGAACCACAACCAACTCACTGCCATACACAATCTCATTGGTTTTTCCGGCATCCGGCGGGTACACAAACGCCAGGACATTCAACGGTCGTTTGATCATGTAACAAAACTCCGCCATCCGACGCGCCGCATTCACACCGGCAGGACCGCCTTGAATCACCACATACGTATCTTTTGTCGCAAGAATACTCATGGACGGTGTCTCCCTTCGATCAAACTAGTGTGGAGTGTCCTTCTTGGCCAGAGCCATATCGACGATGTCAGTGAGAGGGGTATAGCGATCGAAAACCTCGATGTCGAAACCTTCATCGCGCAACGCTCGCATTGCCGCCAATCCTTCTTTTTCGTTGGGCCCGCCACGCCGCACCCAAATTTTGACTCCATCGAGCTTACCTTGGGCTTTGGCCTTTCGAAATGCACTAATAATTCCACTGAACGTCTTTTTGACATCCGTAAAATTGGCAATCGCACCACCGACGATAATGTTCTTGATCCCTGGCAGGGAGCATACTTTCTCCGTCAAGACTTCGACGGCCCAGTCCGGTGGATCGCCCGAGTACTCGGCATAATTGGCGAGCTTACCTCCCCGAGCTACTACCGCATCGCAGTAATACACGCTGGCGCCTCCGCCGGCGGGAAGCATGGCGATGTCACCGCCGGGAATTTCAATTAATTTCACTGACCCTTTCACCTTGCTGTCGACAGCCATCACATCCAGTTCATTCTGAGTATAGGCTCGCCCAAATTCTGCAGCGAAGGGGAAGGTCCAATCCGGATGCCGAAACTTCGCATCTCCGTCAAGGAGGGTGACGACATCGAGCGCTATCAGTTCGCCGTCAGCTCGTTGTGCCACAGGGTTGATTTCCAGATATTGTGCATCCTCGTTGTCAAAACACCGGTACAATTTTGCGGTAAATTCCACCATCTTCTCCGCTATTGGCCCGGAGAATCCAGCCTCGTTCACCACGGCACGAAGAGCCTCATTCGTCGGAAACTCACCAACTTCAACGGATATCCGTCTAACCCGATCCCAGTTGGCCTCCACTTCAATTCCCCCGCAACTGGCGACGAGAATATCTGCCCCGTCACGGGTCGACTTGACCGCCGCGTAATATTCTTCCTGGTGCGGGACAGCTTCCGACACAATCACTTGACCGATGACGAGCGTGTCGACTGTCCTCCCGAGCATGTCCTTGACTGCCGTGCGCGCCTCAGCCACATCCAATCCTACTTTGACCAGACCCAATTTAAATCGCGAACCCAGCGCCTCATGGGCTTTCACCACTAATTTTTCTTTCTTGAGCCACTCATGCCTCTGGGTTAGTTGTTCAAATTCTTCAAGTGAGCTCACCACCACATAGTTAGGGGTTTGGATGCCCCACTTTCGGAGCAATCCCATTCCCGGACCTTCCAGCACTTTCGCCATGATGTAACCCCTTCCTCAGCGGAGTTAATAGATTGCCACCTGGTGACAGGAGAAGAGAATTGTAATCGGATCAGTGAAGGCTAGACAATCAATCAAAAGGCCCATCTCCTTAGAGCAAATGGTCCAACCAGACCATAATCTTTCAGGGTTGTGAAGAATCCCACCATACCTCCCCGAAAGAAATCAAGAACTCTCGGTAGCTTGCTACTCCTCTTTCCAGGTAATTATACGCAGAGGCCGCGGCAACAGGGCCTGCCTGATTTGACAGCTATCATAGGACACCGTCACGTGCCCATTGAGATCAATCACCCGATCAGCCCAAATTCCGCCACGCACGACAATCCCCGGCGCTTCACCGCGAAACACCAATGTCCCCGTGGCAATAATCATCCCATACCACTGGATATGGCCCTTGAGCGTCACATCGCCATCAACCAGCAGAATACCGTATCCGAGGCCGTTTTGAAGAGTGAGTGCAGGACGCGTCCCATGAGACACTCGATGGTACGTTCCATACTGGCTCGGACTCCCAAACATCCCGTTCATATATCGCGAGTCCAACCGCATCGCTCCACTAGCAAGACGCACCACCGCCTGGTCCAGATCAATAACAATCTGGCTCTGTTTGGACATCCCCTCCAATGATGGAGCTCGCTGGATCCTTCCCGATGGCGATACGACCAATGACGGGAGACTGGCAACCACGCCACAGGCATCTTTTCCGCTCACACTATCCGGCGGACCCAATAACACAACCTCGCGGCGGGCATACACAGCAGCAACTTGTGGTGGGCCAGGAGGATGAACCAGCTCAACATGGATCCGAACCATGCTACTTCCCATTTGCCCAACTGCGGTGACGTATTCGATAGGGAAATACGGGGTTGGCATCCTGGTCGTAAATCGTACTTGCTGTGTCGTCTGCCTTGTAGGATAGCCCCAGTAGATTACCTGTCCAACATGTGTCGGCCTGTGCAGTCGCTGCGAGCCGTCTAAATCCTGGTAATGGGGTGTGGCAGGCCGATGGCCGGCTCGCTCGGCGTCATATTCCGTGTAGTGTCTCACCTTCACCCAGTAAGATAGGGTTGACTGAAAACTGTTGCGCTGAATTTGTGTATTGCGTAGCGACTGCATGGTAGGAATATAGTTGGTCGCCTGTGGGGAGAAGCTGGGATCATCCTCCGGCACCCAATCCGATGTCGCCAGAAGATAAGCTGTCCAGTGAGGATCCGGTGCTGCGGCTGGATCGGAGATAAAGCCTTCTTTCCCCTGGCGAGCCAGTCTCACCTGCATTTCCGCAAGGCCGGCTTCTGCGGCATAGAACGCTTGCACGGCAGTTCTGTGATGGCCGCTAAGCAGGAGTTCCATCGAAATGGTTTCGAGAACTACAATCCCCAACACTCCCAAGATCACCAGTAAAACGAGAACGGCAACGAGAGCAATGCCGTGTTGGCCCCTTCTTGTCACATCGTGCGTGATGGGCATGGCACAGGCTGGGAGTGGCATGGGACCACCGCTATTGTCTGATTGTCTTGCTGGGAGTCTTTACCATTCTACGCTGAGGTTGCGTGGCCTCACCCGAGTTCGTAAGGTCAACTGACGCCCTCCCAGGTGAGGCAGAAGAGCAGACGTTCGGTCGCCTTGCCGGGGATTCGCTGTGAGGGTTACCTCAATCAGGCGAATGCGGGTAGGGTGACGTGTCGGCTCTCCTCGCTGATCCAGCAATCGAATGACAAACCCCTGGATGCGGTCCACCACTGGTTGCCGGCCACCACGGCCCGTACGTCGCCGAAGGGTGAAAGTTGGCTCATCGAAAAGGTACGCAATGAATTCGTGAGTCTCTCTCGGGATTCCATTGCCATTTAGGTCGGCTTGAATCTGAAGCTCTATGGGATCCAGGGGAAGCCCATTGAAGTCATTAGATGAGTCTTTATCACGGTTGACTCCGCGAGGATCGTAACCAGCCAGGCGAAGTTCCTGCGTCATCATACTCAAAGCCGCTCGAACATCCTGCTGCATGGCAACTTGGGCTTCCAGAACAAGTTGCTGGCGTACCAGCATCACATGAACCGCGTAAATGGCAGACAACGTGACCATGCTTAAGGCCAGCGCCAATAACAGCTCAGGTAGAGTGAATCCGTGCTGGCCATGCCATAGTTCATGCCGCATGTGGGTCTTTAGTCTTCCGGAAAGAGTGTGGTGAGAGTTACTGAGTGAGCTCCCTTGTGCCAGGAAACCGTGACTGTGACAGTTTGGAGCCCCTCGACAGGCGTGTGCGTGGCAATCTCAACGGTTCGCTGAAACTCGGGAAACTGGGGGATCGATCCAACAGACTCCTTCAATGTCCGCATTCCTAGTGGGATATGAGTGGAGCGAGCTTGGAGCTCTTCGAGTTTTTCTTGGGCCAGCAAGGTGGCCTTGGTGATAAGCTGGCCTTGCGCCAGTCCGTTCACAATGATAGTGGTGAACCCTGAGAGCATGAGCAGAGCCATGGTGGTCAACGCCATCGCGATGATGACTTCCAGCAATGTCAGTCCCTGGTTATCGCGCACAGAGCCCCTCACCAGATGAATCACACGTCAAACTCGCGTAGTGACCTATTTCTTACGGCTGGGGTACCTGCACGCGAACCCGGCCAGTGATGCTGATCGTCACGGTTCTTATCCCCGCTGAATTCCTGAGTGTGACCGTGGCCAAATTGGACGCCGTGCCTCGCGGATGAAAAATAGGGTTGTTTGTCGATTGGATGGTCACACCTGGGAATGCTTCTCGAAGATCGCGAACGGTTTGATCTTCACCGGGATCAACACGCCCATTGCCATTGATGTCCTGCACCATTGAGTACCGGGTGTCGTCGATAAACGTGACTCGTACTTTGTGTCCTTGCGCAATCGCCTGCATCCGAGCAGCCAGTAAATCTGATCGGACAAATCGAACGGCTCCGTTCAACCGAGTGTGGGGAAGCGCAGACAGCCACCACCCGCCGCCCAAGACCCCGACCAACCCAAGAATTCCTAAAACCACGAGGAGCTCGGTCAAGGTATAGCCATGTACAGGTGACTCATGGGGAAGAGCTCTGCGGCTCATAAGAGCCACCCGTGCGACCAACCGACTACCGATGGATGAAAGAACAAAGACAACACCGCCCCAAACGCCAGGAACGGCCCGAAAGGCATGTACTGCCCCCGACGCAGTCTCTTCATCATCACAAGCCCAATTCCGACGAGGGATCCGGTTACCGCAGCGATGAGAAGCGTGAAGAATGTCTGTTCCCAGCCGACAAAGGCTCCAATCATGGCCAGCAGCTTGATATCCCCTCCCCCCATCCCCTCCTTGCCAAACACGTAAGGACTCAGTGCCGCCAACATCCAGAGCAGTCCGCCTCCGAACAAGACACCGATCACGGAACTCATCAAGCCGAGAGGAAGCAAGGTAGCAGCCGCCACTAATCCAACGAGTATCCCGGGCAGCGAAATCACGTCAGGAATGATATAGTATTGGAGATCAATCCAAGTAATCACCACCAATGCCGAAAAAAAGAGTGCATAGATTCCCGTAATACCAGTCCATCCAAACTTCAGGACAAGAGCAAGATAGCCTATGGCGTTGGTGAGCTCGACAAAGAAGTAGCGCCAAGGAATGAAGCGATGACAGTGCCGACAGCGTCTGCGCAGAAATACAAAACTGAGCAAGGGAACCTTCTCACCCCAGGAAAGCGGGTGAGCACACTGAGGACACCGCGAGCCCGGCGAGAGAATCGATTGCCCGAGAGGAATTCGGTAAATGCACACATTCAGAAAACTCCCTACAACAGCGCCAAGGATAAATCCGAAGAGGAGATCAGCCAAGCCTACCATCATCACGGTCTGTGGTTGTCCCTCTCACATCCATGAGGTAAATTGCGTATACTTTGACCCTTTACTTTGCCCAGACTGACTGCTACCATTCCGTACATAATTTCACCGTGCGCATGATCTTGGAGAGTCGGCCGTGCAAGGCAAAACCAAAAAACGTGAAACTCCTCCCCCTCCACGACGGAAACGTCCGGAAGCCCTGACGGAACGCGAGCTGGAAATTTTGCAACTGATCTGGTCTGGCCTCAAAAACAAAGAAATCGCCCAGCGCCTGAAGATTAGCGTCAAAACCGTGGAAGCGCACCGAGCCAATATGATGAAAAAAGTGCGCGTCTCCAACGCCGCCCAGTTGTTGAATGCGGCCATCCAAGAAGGCCTCATCCAGATCAAATAATCAGCCCTCCACATGCGGTTGACTCCGTTGTCGGACAGCTTCAAACAGTACGACCGCGACACTCGCCGACACATTTAACGAATCAATCGGGCTCCGAAGGGGAATTCGCCCGACGGCTTCACATACTCGGAGCACTCCTGGGCGAATGCCTTTACCCTCCGCCCCAAACACGAATGCCAGAGGGCCGCGAAGATCCCACTCCGTGTATACCTGCCGGGCATAGGGCGTTAGCGCATGAGCAGGGATGCTACAAGCGCGCAAGCGGGTTAAGAGTTTCCCAATATTGGGAACGCGCACAACCCGGATATATTCTAGTGCACCTGCAGAAGCCCGAGCCACACCAGCCGTTAATCCCACGGCTCGCCGATCAGGGATGAACACGCCATGGACTCCGGCTGCGGCGGCGCTCCGAAGAATCGCTCCTAAATTTTGTGGATCTTCGATTCCATCCAGAACAACAAAGAGGGGAGGGTCACGCTGCTGAAATGCATATGCTAGAGTCTCTTCTTCTGTATCGTAGGGTTTGACCGTGATCACGCCGATGACACCCTGATGACGACCATGCGGCACCAAACGATCAAGTCGCTCACGCGGTTCGCCATAGACCGGAATATGCTGGGATTGGGCAAGCCGCTTCAGCTCGAGGATCGGTCGATCGTGGCGGCTGACCAGGATTCGTAGGATGCTCCGAGGCCGCTGGCGAAGGGCCTCGCCCACTGCATGCAATCCGTATAAGTACTCGGTTTGATCAACGTTTCCAGCGGGTCGTACCATCCGGTCGATCCTCAAGGGTAATACCAAAAGCTGCGAGTTCCTGTCTGATTCGGTCGGCCGTGGCAAAATCCTTTCTCGCCCGAGCCTCACGTCGCTTCTGCACCTGCCGCTCAATCTCTTCGTCACTTAACCCCTCGCCCACAGTTAGTGGTGCCCTGAGGTCTACATCGATTTTTATACTTGCCTGTAAATTCGGATCCCGAAATCTCAATGGCCGAAACATCCAAGCGGTAATGGGGACTTGAAGAAGACCCAACGGTTCACCCAACCGTCTCAGGGTTTCGACCGCGACCTTCCGCTCACCAGAGAGCATACCTTGTTGCAGGGCAGTATTGAGCGCTCCCCGAAGATGCTGTAATTCGGCCAGGGCTTTGGGAGTATTGAAATCGTCATCCATTGCCTCCTCAAACTTGGCGCGCGTGTGATCGAGTATACGCTGAACATTGGAAGTCTCCGGGGCCACTGGCGTTGCCTCATCCTCCTCGAGTCGCTGCAGGAGCCCATACAGGTTGTCCAACGCTGATTTCGCTTCCGCAACCCCTTGAGGCGAATAGCTCACATCGCTTCGGTAATGGGTGGACAGCAAAAAATACCGCAGAGCTTCAGCCGTTACGGATTCCGGACAGGTGGATTGCGCGAAAATGTCCTTAATGGCGAACACGTTCCCCAGTGACTTGGACATTTTTTCTTTGGCAATTGTCACGAATCCATTGTGGATCCAGTAGCGAGCGAATTCTTTCCCGGTAAAGGCGCAAGATTGGGCAATCTCGTTTTCATGATGGGGGAAGATGAGATCCTTGCCGCCTCCATGAATATCGAATGTTTCCCCGAGGTGCTGGAGCGACATGGCCGAACATTCGATATGCCATCCTGGGCGTCCTGGCCCCCATGGGCTTTCCCATGCCGGTTCCCCTGGCTTGGCAGCTTTCCACAAGGCGAAATCCATGGGATCCTGCTTACGGTCGTCAACTTCCACGCGAGCACCAGCAAGAAGATCGTCTGCATGTCGCTTGGACAGCCGGCCATACGAACGATACGCAGCCACTCGATAGTACACGTTGCCTTCCACCTGATAAGCATAGCCTTTTTCGAGTAACCCCTTAATCATTTCCACGATGGCTCCCATGTGTTCCGTCGCCCGCGGTTCGACATCCGGTCGACAGACACCCAAGCGGGTCATGTCTCGATGATACGCCTGGATATACTGTGCGGCAACGTGATCCCAAGGTTGTCGCAGGCGCTCGGCTTTTTGCAGAATCTTGTCGTCGATATCCGTAAAATTTCGGACATACTTGACAGTAAACCCGCGATACCGCAAATATCGGTAAATGATGTCAAATACAATGGCACTGCGAGCGTGGCCAAGATGACAGTCGTCATACACCGTCACTCCACACACATACATTCGTACCAGATTGGAATGCAGCGGGATGAAGGCTTCTTTGGAGGCAGTCAGCGTATTGTACACGCGCAGGGACACGAGACCTCACCCGTTTTGCACATGGGAATGAGTTGTCCGTTTGATGCGATGGCCAACGCCGATGAATCCAAGAATGAGGAGCAGGACGAATACCACCGTGAAGTAGTTGAAATAAGCTTCAATCAGCGCCTTCATCCAGGGTCCAAGGAGTTGAATAGCACCGGCGACTAAGAAAAACCGTGCGCCTCGGCTGATCATGGAGGCAAGCACGAAAATTTTGAAATTCACATAGAAGGCTCCTGCGCCAATGGTAAAGACCTTATACGGGACCGGAGTAAATCCTGCAATCAGAATCGCCCAACCCTCGTAGCGCTCAAATGCATCGTGAATTGTCTGCATGCGCTCAGCTCCGATCAGCCGGCGTAACAGCGGCCTTCCTCCCCCCCACCCAATGGCATAACCGCCTATCCCACCCAGCACGGATCCCGCGGTGGTCACGGCGGCATAATACATGCCCCAACTCGGATTCCCCAAGGTAAGAGCCATGAGCAAAACATCAGGAGGAACGGGGAAAAATGAAGACTCCGCAAATGCTAGCCCAAACAGCGCGGGCACGGCGTAGGGGGACTCGGCCCATGACAACATCCAATGATACAACTCTTCAAACATCGATACGGGGTAATAGGACAGCCGTCCTTCTCACGCAAATGTCTTGGCTACGACCCTTCTCTTCACCACAAGGCCTTCATGGTTTCACATTTCTCTCAAAGAATGCCGCTCCTGGTTTTTTTCGGTGAGTGGCTCGTGCAGGCAAGCAGTCAGTGCACTTTCCCACGATCTCAGCAATCTCATAGCCCGATAGTGCGTCATGTCAACCCGGAGGGGGGTAATAGAGACATACCCCTGGGAAATCGCTTCATAATCAGCTTGACCGGCTCGTGTCCACGATCGTTGTTCCCCAGCGATCCAATAGTATTTTTCTCCTCGTGGATCAAGTTTTTCGACTACTGGGTTCGCGTATCGCCGGCGCGCAAGAGAAGTCACTTTAACACCTTCGAGTTTCTGCGCCGTTCCACGGTGGGGAACATTCACGTTCAGCAGGGTATCCGAAGGCAATCCGTTTCGCAACACCCGTTCAGCAACTCGATATGCCACGAGCGCAGCGACATGGTAGCGATACACCCGTTGTCCCTCCAGTGAGATCGCCATGGCGGGAATCCCGCGAATCGCCGCCTCCAGAGCAGCCGCTACCGTGCCAGAATTGGTCACGTCATCACCGAGATTAAGCCCTTGATTGATTCCGGAGACAACTAGCACCGGCGGGTTATCCTGTAACAGTTTGTCAACCCCTAGCGTTACGCAATCAGCGGGGGTGCCATTGACGGCATACTGTTGTTTGCGTACGCGAATGAGCCTCAACGGCTTATGGAGAGTCATAGCCCGGCCTACAGCATTTTGTGGCCGTTCTGGCGCGACCACCCAGACATCCCCCAATTTCTTCATCACCTTAGCCAAGGCATGGATTCCTGCGGAGGTGATCCCATCGTCATTGACGACCAAAATCTTCATCGGTTCACATACAGGAAAAACTAACTGTTGGAGAATTCATCATGTGGTGAGACAGCATTCCCCTTTAACCTATACAGAAAACAACGTTCGGGGCCCTCTCCAGACAGAAAAAAGCCCGCCCCACATTTTCACGTGGAGGCGGGCTCAGGACATGCCCATCAAACATGAATCAGATATTCTGCATAAAATGTGCAACCGCCTCCTGATCGACTTCTGTAGCACCCATAATGGCTGACGCTGGAACCGCCGAGGATTTTTTACCCGTTAGTCCACAAATCACTTCGTCAACAATCATTTCTACAGGCATTGACATGCCACCATACACATGAGGGCCGGCTATAATCTTCGCATTAGAGTAGCCGTAAATGGCAGCAGCAACATCCTTCGCCAACCATCCCACATAATTAAATTCTGGAATGACAATCAGCTTCGCTTTGGTGCATAGCTGTCGGAGTTCCGCAGTGGGAAATGGACGCAGAGAGCGGATCTTGATCAATCCAGCACGAATCCCCTCATCCTTGCAAAGCCGGAGAGCTTCTCTGGACTGTGCCGCAGCACTTCCTGACGCGATAAGCAAGACATCAGCCTGATCGACATCTTGAGCCTCGACTAGGCCGCCCATATAGTGGTTAATATATTTCCGCGATCGCTCCACCGCAGCCCACACTTCCTGTTGCCACACAGCATGAATATTGTAAGCCATAAAATTCGATTTCTGGACGGGAGCATCCCGGGAAAGCCGCGCAGGTGGGTTCTCCGCATCTAACACAGGAACAGCTCCTCTCCATGAATCTCGAGGCGGAAGCTTTAACCCTCGATCCGGCATCGCACAGTACCCGCGCGCATGGGTCACAAAGAATCCATCGCAGCAAACTCCAACAGGCAAGGTGACATCATTTTTTTCGCTGATCACGAAACCCTTCATAATGAAGTCAAACACATCTTGTTGATTTTCTGCGTGAAAGACTAGCATACCACAATTGAGAAGATAGGCAATTTCGATATTGTCTGGTTGAATAGCAAGCGGGGCGTTGACAACACGACAGGTAAAGAACGCAACTGCTGGGAGCCGGTGCCCCGGCCAAGAAGCAATCGGCTCAATCCCACGGAGAGTCCCAGGACCAGCCGTAGCCGTGAAACATCGGACGCCAGCTCGTGATGCACCGGCAATTGCCGACATCACTCCATATTCTTCTTCGCCACGATAATACTCCTTGACGTATCCTTCCCCGTATAACACCCCAACGAGCTGCATGGTTTCACTCTGCGGCGTGATGGGATACGCAACGGCAAAATCCACATTTGACCGACGAATTGCCTCCTTTGCCGCTTCACTACCGGTGATGAATTCCCTCTCCCGAGGGGCTTCAAAAAACATATATTCCGGGCTAACGACCTTTTGCTTCTTCGCGTCGGCATGAGGATCTCTTTTCCCACTCTGCGTCGATGGGGGTGCCTTCGTCGCCGTAATAGGATCACCTTGTGGGTTGGTTTTGACTTCCGTCTCTACGGCTTCGCTCATTGTGACCCTCCTTTATGGATGTTATGCCAATGCTTGGCGTAATCACTGAGAAATCCAACACTCTTGCTTGCCTACTCAAGACAAGCAAGAGGAAACAAGGGGCAGATGAACACCCCTATGCCTCACGCTGCATTTGATTAGATGAGTGGCCAAAGGCTGCTGCACTGCCGTCTGTCGGATCACTTAAAGTGAAATCTAGGGGATTGGTGTGGGTCTTTCCCCCATGAACCATCCGTGATTGATAAGGGGTGAATCGGACGTTTTCCCCATTCTCCGGAAGAGCAATCCCCATCTCCTCACGAACTCGCTTGATCACCTGAGCCACGCTCCGCAATTTTGCAGCATCGCAATCACGGACAGTCATCATTGCATCCTCATGACCCTGTTCGGCACAGAGGGCAATTGTACAGCAGTTGGTTCCTGCACGGATCATCTTGAGAGATAAATTCGCATAATGACAATGCACGCCGACGAAGATACAGGCCTCAATTTTGTTCCCCCATATGGTCAGGTTCGGATGATTGGGATTGATGACCTCTTGCGGCTCTACTTTTGGATACTTGGGTCGATAATCAGGCATGGGAATGATCAAGACATCAGGAATTTGCGCGGCAATCTCCAAGACAGCCCGCGCCTTTTCTGCTGCATGAGCATTCCAGTTCCACAACACAAGCGGCCCGGGGAAAATGGTGGCATTGCGACCGGTCAACATTACTCTCGCTATTTCTTCCATGACCGTCTCTTCATCCACCTCTCGACCGTATAGCAATCCCTTTCCAGGATTCGGCGGCAAAACCCCTAGTTGGGCCGCCGATGGCGGATGAAATCCTGCCGGTCCTGGAACAATAATGCGTTCATCTGTGGTCGTCTCGTGCACCCTGACTCCTCCTTCGTGAATTGCCCGGAGAAATATAGACGGAATCGCCTCGTCGTCTCCCAAGTTTTAGGCTGGAACTGGTTTGGTCAATTGTGCCTTGGTCGTTTTTTCTTTATATTGGATATTCTCTGTCAACGCTGCTTGTTCAATTTGATCGATCATCTCCATTTTAATAGCATGATGTTTGGCCATATTATCACACACCCACACGCATTGCGCACATCCTTTACACCGATCTACCGCTACATAGGCTGCACCGTACTTTAGCCCCTTTTCTTTTCCTGCCTCTTCATCGTAGAGAATCGTATTGGCCTCGGGACAATACTGAGTACACAACTTACAGCTTGTCGCTGCGCAAATATTCACGTCAATATTGGCAACAAGATACATACAAGCTCCTTTAGGTTATGTGGAAACAGGCGCAGCTTCAGGAGATTTCTTCGCAGGATGTTGGACCCACCCATGCGATTCCGCGAATTCCCATGCCGCCTTCACCACTGCAATATTCTTCTCAATCAACTCTTGCTTTTTCTTAAACTTCCGTTCTACGACACTATCGAGTGCCGCCGTTCCCCCAGAGACCACAAACCCTTTCCCTAAGAAGCGATCAACAACTGCCTGCTTCAAGGCCTCCATGTTGGTCAGTCCGGTAATCGCTCCAATAGCACCTACCATAGCCATATTGGTGGCGAGATCAATGCCTGAGACTTCAAGTGAGAGTTTGGTTGCAGGAATAAAGAAGATTTTGGCCTTCAATTCCATCAATTCCCGTTCCTGATCGGGATCAAATTTTATAGGGCCATCATGATTGATCAGTGCAATCCCTTCTTTCTTAAGCCCATAATAAAAGGGATTCGTATAGCTTTTCCCATGGGTAATCACTTGAGGATGGAAAATCATGATGATATGGGGAAAGGTAATCTCTCCAATTTCGTAGATCGGTTCATCCGATACACGCACGTAACTTTCGACAGGCGCCATCCGTTTTTCTGATCCATAGAACGGTACAATCGTACTCTCTCCTCCAGCATTAATCACGGAGGTGCTGAAAATATGCGAGGCGGTCACAACCCCTTGGCCACCCACTCCTGCCATGCGAATGTTGTATCGGATTGCCATCTCTCCTCTCCTCCCTTATCTCCACCTAGGTACTACCACCATCTTCTTTTCTTTTCTTACCTCCGTCCCTGAAGTGCCATTTCCAAGAAATGGAAAACTTCAACTCTTCGTGAGTGCTTGAGCAGGCTTCGGTAGGTATTCCTTATAACCATAGACTTCAGCTAAATATTGCTTGGCTTCGTCGGTAATATATTCGGAGAATCGGTATCGATCGTTCTCAACGTTTTTGGCATCTTCCATGACCTTATCAGTGGGAATTGCATATTCGATGTTGCAGGAGGTATACGCCTGAATGTAGGTTGGGCCAATTTCACGGGCAATGAGAACCGCTTTCTTAATGACACTTTCCACGCGACGCGGATTATTGGGGACCACGGTGGCGACGTATGCACATCCTGCCACCTTGGCCATCCCGACCATATCCATCTTTTCAAACTTTTTCCCAAGTGGGGCCATCTTGAGAACCTGGTTTTTATTGGTCATTCCACTCTCCTGCCCGCCCGTGTTCCCGTACACTTCGTTATCCAGCATAATCGTCGTGAATTTTTCCTTGCGGAACCAGGAATGAAGGGTTTGAGCAAACCCGATATCAGCCGTCCCTCCATCTCCCGCCATTACGACAACATCCTTTGGACGATCTCCAAACCGGAGTCGTAACCCTCTGGATAATCCTGACGCGACTCCATTTTGATCGCCGTAATTGCCATAGACAAAAGGAATCGCGGCTTGTGAAATCGCCAGTCGTCCACATCCAGCCGTTCCCACCGTAATAGTGTCTTCCGGGTTGGGGAACGAAATCATGGCCAACCGAATGAACAAGGTCATAGCACAACCCGCACACATGGGATGTTCTTCAAGGATTTCCTTGAAAGTCCCAACTTGAGAAACCGATACTTTTCTTCCAAACGGGCCATGCTCGACAAGATCTCTATATTCCTTTGGCATGAATTTGCCAAACCCCGGTGTAAATTTCATATAGTCAAGACTCATAATATCCCCTCCTCTTAAGCTTGAGCATCGAGAAACAAGCTATTTTTCAGTCCTTGCAACATTATATCCCTCTCTTGCGCTCAACTCTCCTCCCCTTGTTCACCTTCATTTGGACATCATGATGTCCATAAGCCATATACATCCAAGGCTTCTTTCACACCTATGGGGTCTACCGTATCAGAGCAATTTTTGGAAAGTCAATTGCTAGAACCCAAGAGTCTTGTTCTACATCCTAAGAAGGAACGCCCCTGAGAGCAAGACAAAAGAAGACCTACTGCTTGAACAAAGAAGGCCTACCCTCTCTTGCGAAGCGTGGGCCTTTGGTCCTATAGCACAGGTCTCGTAAAGGGATTGAGATAAGAAAAGACTTGCGTTTCCCAGATGCCGTGGAGGTTCTGATCGTTATCTATAATGACTGGGTCATCCCGTCTACCGCTACGCACTGGCCTGATTAGTCCAAAATATATTGGACAGGATCTACGACTTTATCATTAACCGCAATCTGATAATGCAGGTGAGGACCTGTAGAAAATTTACCTGTACTCCCAACCAAACCAATCACGTCACCACGTTTGACTCTTTGCCCATATTTGACCAGTATCTTCGATAAATGACCATACGTTGTCTCGATCCCATAGCCATGATCAATTCTGATAAAATTCCCTATTCTCGCATCATAGGCAGGGACAACCACTTTCCCGGCTGCGGGAGCTCGAACCTCGGTTCCCGGAGGTGCGCCAATATCGAGTCCCGAATGAAATGCTTTCTTGCCCGTGAATGGGGAAATCCGCGGACCAAATCGTGAAGTAATGGAACCCTTGACCGGCCAGATTGAAGGAGTCGAGGCCCACCGCTCCGCTCGCTCCTTGGCCGTCGCAGCCAACTCGTCAAGAATTTGCTGTTCTCGGACAGCCTGCTCATTGAGCCAAGTCAAGCCGTGCTCAATGCTCATAACCAAACTATCCACAGTATGGTTAAACGTCGCTTGATACACCTGTGCTCCTGTACGAGAGGCAGAGGGTGGCAAACCATCCACCTTTTCACCCTCCCCTTGATCGTAAGGCAGCTCTTCCCCGCCCTGTCCATTGACGGTCATTCCTTCTTGTTCATCGATCTCTAACCCAAACATGGTTTGGAGCTTGCGATTCAACTGTTGCATGGCAAGCATACGCTGCTTCATGTCATCGATGGCCGCAGAAAACATGCTGGTTTGCCGCCGAGATTGCGCAATCTCTTTTCGCAAGGTTGCCAGTTCTGCAACCTGACTTGTTTGAACGACATAATGGGCAAGGATTGCACTTTGGAAAAGAACTAACAGGACAGTCGTTATGAGAAGACGCCGGACAGTGGTCTTTTTGATGCGAACCCGCAACGGATTGGCCGTTGGGCCGCAAAAGATCATAATGGTATAGGCTTCATCCGAGGGTTTCATGCTGTTCCTCCTACTCGGTTGACTCCCCCACTCTGTCGACTTTTTCTTGGCTACTTTACCGACGTCGCCCCTGAGCGTCAATGCGTTTCCTTGCGCTCAGGAGCTCTGGACTTCTCTTCCAATGACTCATAAGTGCACATATTTGAGGTCATCTCGCAAAGCCAGGTGAGGTATTTCTCCAATCCAGCCTCGACTGGAAGCGCTAGCACTTCTGGCACCTCATAACTATGATAAGACTTCACGAGACGCTCAAGTGCGGAGTAGACTTCTGTTCTCGACTTGATGATCATGAGACATTCCTGTTCCTCGGTGATCCGGTCCTCCCACCAAAACAGCGACCGAATACGCGGCACAATGGAGACGCACGCCGCCACACGGTGCTCGACGAGCAGTTTCCCCAGGGAAGCAGCCTCTTGTTCTGACGGGGTTGTGACAAAGACCACAAGTGCTGACATGGCTTATCCCTCGCGGTTCGGCCTTCACGAGTTGGAAGCGTTCAGATCTTCAGAATTTGTAGAATCTATTTTTATAAAGTTCCCCCTCTACCCTTGTCTGCACGGCATGTTCTTCCACCCGTCCGTTTACCGACTGCACAGCCCTGCTTGCATTCTGGTTTTGGTTATCGGTTGTTCCTGAAAGAACTTAAAATTCTCTTCTCACATTTTCACTGAGGTCAATCCGACACCTAGAAGAGTATTTCCACCGCTCTGCTTCACCATGCAATTACCTTTCTTCGCCCATCTTCACATCCTATTACTTTTCCTGGTCTCCGCCCTTGACAACAAAGGAGATCCTATCATGGGACAGGCTGGAATGGAGCAATCCGTTCGGCAGCCTTTTTTACGAGATCTTTAATAGCTGGACGTAGGGTATCTTGAAGAGCCATTGCATAACTCTGAACCGCTTCTTCTAATCCATAATACGGGCTATCAAGCCGCCAGCTTTCAAAATCCATGGCAAAGCTCCAGAGGACTTGAGACGGATCATCTGCCGGAGTCAGGCGCAAATCCATGGTGACTTGGGTGGTGGTATCGCCCATGGGCAGTCCCAAAATCCAAAAAACCGTTCCAAGTGGTCCTAAGAGATAGGTTGTCACGACCCGCTCCCATCGCGTGGAATATAACCGGCCGCGCAAGACAAAATCACTCGGCGGGATTGCAGGGCCATGGGCAAAGATTACGGATGAGAAAATCTCCGCCTCCCGCACCTCATCAGCCAATGCTCTGGCAAAATCAATGGAAGGGTGAAATCGTACTTGATCGACTGGTTCAGGAGACTGAATCTCTTCTGGCCGATCGTAGATGACCACGCCATAGGGAACCAACGGAATTGTGATCTTCCAATACTCCTCTCGGATTTCCCGACCGCGTAGATCTTCAAACGGAAGCACAACCACAGTCGCGGGGAGTGACTGTTGAGCAGTGATTCCCAGATACCTCCCTTCCGGCAGGGGGGGGTATTGCCACTCACGAGTCCCCAGACAACCTGTCAACCCTATACTCAGGACAAGAGCAATCCACCCCATACATCGTGCACGCTTCATGACTTTCTCCTTTTCCTTCTCCAGTCTCCATGACGGAATTCTGGGAACGTGACCCGTTTTCCAGCGAACAATACCGGAAGGCCTTAAGGGCGCAGCGGTCCGTTGCGACCTAATTGCGCCTTGAGTTCGAGATACGTTCGGGCAACCGGGAATTGTGGAAATTCCTCTACGATGGACGCGGGAGGCTTAAATAGAATACCTGCATCAGCGGCCTGTAACATGGAAATATCGTTGTAGGAATCCCCCGCGGCAAGGACCCGAAATCCTAATCCTTTCAGCGCTTCTACGGCACAGCGTTTTTGATCATGCTGCCGCAAGTAATATGCGCGAATCATTCCTGTGTGATCAACTTCAAGAGTGTGACTGAAAATAGTAGGGAACTCGAGTTGCTTCATGAGCGGACCAATAAACTCGTAGTAGGTATCCGACAAGATAATAACTTGACAGCGTTCGCGTAACCACGCCAAAAATTCTTGTGCGCCTTCTAGGGGCTGCATGCCTCCTACCACTCGCGTGATATCCGCCAGCCGAATGTGATAACGTTCCAACACCGCAAGACGATACCGCATCAACTCGTCATAATTGGGGATATCTCTAGTGGTCACCTGCAATTCAGAAAGCCCTGTCTTCTGGGCGACAGCAATCCAAATTTCAGGGACCAGTACGCCTTCCATATCCAAGCATGTCAGAACAGGTTTAATCATAAGAGCCTCATAGGTGTCAGAAGCGAGACCAGGTTTGGAGAGCTATCTTATAGGAAAAGGAGCAGATTCTACAATGCGATGCATGGCGGAACACACTTCCTTGGGCAAAGATTTGATCTTTATCTCGCTCCTCATGAGGACATATGGCGAGTGATCTTCTCGCGGACAGTCATCGCCTCAGGATTCACGCAGTGCGGGGGGCACTGTCCTAACAATCCTGCTACCAAATTGTCAGCAGCCATCATGGCCATTCGCCTGCGCGTAGCCAACGACGCGCTGCCTATGTGTGGCACAATCACACAATTGGGTAAGGTGAGAAGCGGGTGCTGTGGAGGAAGAGGCTCTGGATCAGTTACGTCCAAGCCTGCCGCCGCAATCTGTTTCTCGTGCAAGGCATCATAGAGCGCATGCGTATCCACCACAGGCCCGCGAGCCGTGTTGATGAGGATGGCGGTTGGTTTCATCCGCCTGAACTCAGGGGAACTCAGCAAGTGACGGGTCGATGGCGTCAAGGGGACATGGAGGCTCACGACGTCCGCTTCTTCGAGCAACGTCTCAAAATCCACCTGTCGGATCGCCGCGGCTCTTTGCACCTCGGCAGGAAGAGTAGTGGAATGCGAGACTAAGATCCGCATGTCGAATCCTTGCGCTCGCCGCGCCACTGCCTGCCCGATTCGGCCGAACCCCACGATACCCAATGTCGCTCCGTGAACATCCTGGCCCAGAAACAAGGAAGCCTCCCACCGCTGCCACTGTCCAGCCTTCACAAAGTTGGCCGCTTCCACCACCCGACGCGCCGTGGCCAAGAGAAGCGCAAAGGCCAAGTCCGCCGTCGTTTCCGTCAGGACTCCAGGAGTATGGCCGACAACGATGCCGCGGCTCGTACATTCCTCGACATCAATGTGATCGTATCCAACGGCCATAGTGCTCACAACCCGCAGCCGGGGTGCTCGATTCACAACCTCGCGATCTATCCGATCGGTCAAGAAACAATACACCCCTTCCACATCCTGAACCCTTTCCAGCAGCTCCTGCCGGGGAATAGGCGTCTCATTTTCCCACATCTCGACCGTAGCCACTTCCTCGATTTTGGCGAGAACGGGATCCGGCACGACTGCTGTCAGCAACACCTTAGGTTTCACTTGGCGCTATCTCACAATTGAACAACGCGTATCACATGGTCAGTACGACCACCACGAAGAGTCCATAGCAAGCCCCATTCACCAAGAGATGATAAGGCCTCAGAGCCTGTCGCCTCACCATCATAAACAGATACCCTGAGGCGATGAGCGTGATCGTCATCCCGAGAAGAACTTCCAGACGTGGAGCCCACGGGGTCAACAAAACGCCCAGAGCCGGCAGCAGACTGCCTTGAAAGACCATTGCCCCGGTGATATTGCCGAAGGCTAAGGTGTCGCGGCCTCGCCGGACCCAGATAAGACTATTCACTTTTTCAGGAAGCTCTGTCGCCACGGGAATGATCAACAACGAAAGGGCCAATGTGGAAACACCTGCCCATGAGGCCACATGTTCTACCCCAAAGACGAATCCTTTGGCGCCCCCGATAATCACCCCAAGCCCAATCCCCAATTGCAGCAGAATCGTCACAAGATAAGCAGGCAGTCCCACGCGATTCAAGAACAGAGGATGATCGGCCTCCGTGCCATGGCCTTGTTCCACCAGCGAGCGAGAGGCGCGAATCGTCACGAACAGATAGAAAAAGTACACGAGTGTCAATCCCAATGCCACGGCCAATCTAACCCCTTTCCATTCCAAAGGAATGAAGACGGCTAGGACCGCTCCTAAAAACGCTAGGAGAAACCAGGAGAGATCGCGCAGCAAGCCAGTCGGCTCCGGCGTAAAGACACTCCCCCAGCCACGATGTAAGGACGCCATAACAGCGAGAAGGAAAAAGGTCAATGTCGAGAGCATAAGGGGAGCCCCTAAAATAGAGCCGACTCCCACTTCGTGGCGTGTGGTCAGGGTTCCTGACCCAGCGAAGATTGCAACCACCGGCACCATGGCTTCAGGCAATGCCGTGCCCACTGCGGCAAAGATCGAGCCGGTCACCCCTTCCGAAATTCCCAGACGTTCTCCTAAGTGTTCCAAGGCATTGGTAAAGGTTTCAGCTCCGACTACAATCAACAACAGCGAGACCACCAAGACCCCCACTTCCATAACCATCCGTCTCTCCCTACACCAACAAACCACGCCTGTCAGCCTTCTCCCTCTCTGTCGCCATATCATGCACGTCATCCCCACCTTGCGACTCCCAGGGCACTTGCCTTAGACTGTTCTTAATGGAGACATTCCTAGGAATTTTTCTCCTCCTCAGTCTGGGAATCCTTCCGCTTTTCCTTGGAATTCGCCGATGGTGGCGCAATCGTCGGACTGCCAAATTAGCCGACCATCTGTTAGCGGAAATCGTCAAGCAAAAAGACGCCTTCCGCCGCTGACCTGCCTCAAGCAGACTGGTCGTTCCCCATCTCATTTATCGCGTGATCGAGAGACAGGGGAGTATGCGTGCTTGGAACCCGCCTTGCGGAGAAAATTGAACGTCAACTGGACAGGTGCCCCCCGTTGGGCAGATTTCCGCAGGATATGCTGGGCTTCAGTTGCAGGCCGATCCAACCGCACTTCTCGTAAAGGTCCCAAGCATACACCACACCGATGTCGTTTGGGAGACAGGGTTTTTCGCTGTCGATGATAGGCATGGCCACAAGAGGCGCATTGCCAGGTATATCGCGTGAGGGCCTCTACCGCCTGGGTCAATGTATGATACACCGTGATATGAAGACCATCTTGATTCATTCTGGCCATAAACTGGCGAAACTCAGGCCCATGAGTAGGACGGTGTTTTTGGATATCAAATTGCCACTGATGAATCATTTCATGGGCGAGCGTATTCCGAATCTCTTCCAAAGGCTGTCCTTGAAGGAGAGGAAGCGACAGTCGAATTTGACGAATGGGGCGGACTTGGCGGTTCCCTCCCGCCCGGAAAGTCCGGGTTGTCCCCGAATTTGATGGCTCGGCTTGTCCCACGAAGAGGCCCGTCGAGGCCGTCAGTCGGGTGCTCCAGCAAATCTCAATTGGCGGCAAGCGGTTGTCGAAGTATGTTGCATTCAGCAATTGCCAATAGGCCTGCAAGGTTTCCAAATCCATTGGAACTCTCACTGGCTGGCTCCGGGATTTCATGGGCCACATCCCCCTCTGGAGAAAAATTATGGAGGTGGTTGGTTATTGGTTAATCAAGGAGGATATGTTATCATGTTGCTTTGGAAACTCCCAAGAGTGGATGCCTCCCGTCTGAATTTCATATTCTCCCCAAAATAGAGGCCTTCTTCTCTTCGTCGTGTATCTCATGACACCTAACCCGCAGTTAGAAAAGCCTGACGATATCTCTTTTATGACCCTTGCGTTAGAACAGGCAAGACAGGCTGCGTCACTCGGTGAGGTTCCGGTGGGGGCTGTCCTAGTCCAGCAGGGACAAGTGATTGGTACCGGATTCAATCATCGCGAAACGCGCCAGGACCCTACCGCCCATGCCGAAGTCATCGCCATACGAGAGGGGGCTGCCCGACTTAAGAGTTGGAGGCTCCTTGAGACGACTCTGTACGTCACGCTTGAACCATGCATAATGTGTGCCGGTGCCATCTGGCAGGCGCGTATTACCCGAGTTGTCTTCGGCACCTTTGACCCTAAAGCCGGCGCCTACGGTTCGATTTTGAACCTTCACCTGGAAAGGCGCTTAAACCATCATGTTGAAGTGGTCGGCCCCCTTTTGGAAGAAGCCTGCCGAGCTACCTTGCGAACATTTTTTCACGCCCTTAGGCAAGCTGAATCTACAACCGCTCAACCCCAAGGATAATCTGCAGAATAGATCGAGGGCATCTCTGTAAACGCTGATTCAGCCAGCACGTGATGGGGGTAATAACAAGTGTCCGTCTACTCAATGCTGGCGCAGGCACGGTTCGCTCTGCGGTTTCCTCCTTAGATTAGGGCCCACAGGGGATATCAGAATAGGCATTGGGCTCGGGTGTACCCCCAACTTGTGCGAGCTGCCACCAGACAACTTGGAACCCCCTTAGGAAATTTTTCTCATGATTAGCCGTTACCAAAGAATACGCCACCTCAGTGGCGCTGGGTTTCCTGGTAAGCATTGACAGGATGGAGACAGACCGCCATACTTTCCCCTTGTTTTCTTGATGGAGAATGCTTCTATGCCCACTCTCGAAGAACGCGTTGCCTACCTTGAGGGAAAAGTCGAAGAACATTCCCGAGGATTCGCGGACATTCGGGACATGATTGTCCACCTTGATCAAAAGGTCGATCGGTTTCGGGAAGAGCTATCAGCTCGCATCGACAGCACCAACACCCGCATCGATACGCTTGATGCCAAGTTCTCCAGATATTTTCTTTGGACTATCGGGATCCAGATCACTGTCCTCCTCACTGTCATCAGCGCATTGTTGGCAAGGTAGTAAAAAAGAAGTGGCGGCAACAGTCAGGAGTCGTTTGGGGCTAGCATTTTGGATAGAACCTCTCCTTCCCTGCTTCATCAATCCTGTTGCCCGCAATCCTTCTCAAAAACGTCGAACATAACGCGAAGGACCCGATAACCCAACCCCCTGAAGAATATTGAGCCATTGGGCTCGATTCAAAACTCGCTGTTCTAATGAACGAAGTTAATGAAACTGCTGTGAGTTAGACGCTTGAGAGACAAACACGAGATACGATAGGGTACACAGGGAAAATGTTAGACACCCAAGAGCGATGCATACCGACTAGCAGAATATCAAACAGTTAAGCAGTGCATTCATAGATAAGACACTCAGGGGAATCAGCCCATTCAATTGGGAACGGTACAAACAGGCGGGGGTAAAAGCCGTTCGCCAGACAAGCCAATTCCCAACTCTATCTTGAAAGATTTAGCAGATACCATAGAAAAAGGCACCATGATAAATACCGGCGGGAGAGG
>RFGT01000244.1 GCA_003696975.1 Nitrospirota bacterium
CTATACCAAACGCAATCGTCCCGATGAGTCTCACAGGTTACCCCCTTCCTTTTTTTATTTAGAGGTGGATGCCAAATTGGTTTGAGGATGCTCTCCTGAACAGGCCAGGAGGGGCAATGTAGCATTGATTCCCTCAGTGGAGCAAGTCGGGGACGCGATGAAGAGTCATGTGCTCGGGACGGCTGATGCCCGCGGAAGATGCCCCACTGTTGCACTGCTCGGGATTCAGCGGTAAAACTACAGTCTCGTTTCGTTTTTTTCTTTCATTAGGGTAGATCCATGCCATTTGATGAACGTAGCCGCCTCAAGTTTTATGCCGGTATGCGGCACCGAATTGGAGATCTTCGCGTACAAGCTAGGGAAAGTTGGGAATTCGCCATTGAGTATATGATGCAAGACCGCCTCGAAAGTTTTTTGCACGTGGAGCAAGGTCTTGTGGAAATTGACCATATGCTCGGACTGATTGAGCAGGAACTCGAACACGTGCACGAACTCGCACATGCCCAGCGGCTTGAGGCTCGCCTTGAGTTTATTGAAGACCGATTTGATGAGTTCGACAGCGAAATTCGCCAGCGCCCAAGGCGCCGCCGCCGCAAGATTCCCCTCTTCCAGTTTTTCCGTGCGGCTGGAGGAGGCGGGATGAATTTTCCCGCCTCACAGGGAGAAATCCAATCTGCTGCCCAAGCTTATGAAGTATTAGGCTTAGAGTTTGGGGCGCCGATGCCTCTCGTCACCCGGGCTTTTCGGCAAAAGGCCAAAAAATTCCATCCGGATAGTCGAAACGGGGATCGCAGTGCCGAACCCGAACTTCGTCGCATTATCGAGGCTTATCAATTTCTTAAGGGAACACGTCACTCTCCTCTTGACAATTCCTAGTATTCATTCGTTTTTCGACAATACCGAACTGTGTTGTTTGACTTCACAGGATTGTCAGCACTCGCTCAGGTGGTCTGGCCAGTATCACTGTTCCGCCGTGTTCCACCAGTGGACGCTGCAAAAGATCAGGGTATTGCACGAGGAGGTCTAGCAACTCCTCTTCCGTTTTATCCGCCCGAGCGAGCCCCAAGGTTTTGTAGATGGCCTCATGAGTCCGAAGAACGTCTTTCGGGTGCAAGCCGCCCTTTTTTAGCAGAGTCTTGAGCTTGGTTTTCGTCAATGGAGTTTCATAATAATTCACTGTGGTATACGGGTAGCACCGTTCATCAAGGAGCTTCAGAACTTTGCGGCATGTGATACAGGTGGGTTTCTGATAGATGGTCATTCGCGCCATACGCCTATCCTCCTTAGGGGTTTTTAGCATTGACGTTCCCTTGACGATGTTTTGTCGTGCATGCTACAAGCGGCGACAGTCGGAATCTTAGCAAACCGACAAAGGTTCTCACCAACTGGCTTAACAAGATCGCGCTGGAAAATGGGCGAAACGATTCCAAGGGTTCGACAGAGCGGCGATATTTGTGGTCCACAGGCAGGGTGCGAGCATGACTGATTCGAAAACGGAACAACAATTTGCCGTTGCCACGGAATCCCAACGGACGCTCAAAGATCTCAAGGTTCGGCGTCCCGGGCAACCGGTCTATGTCCTCGGTCACCTTGATAATCGGCGGGGACAAGAAGCGGTCTTCGAGTATTTCAACGTCCGGCTAGCGGTGGTGAGGTTTCCGGATGGAAAACTGTTGGGGTACGACCCAGCAGATCTGTTGTTACCGTGTGAGATCCATGATGACGGCGAAGCGTATTTCGAGATTCGGCAATGCCGACAATGCGAGCAGATGTTTCCGCTGACCTCGGAAGAATTTCGCTCAGAACATGAGCGCACGGAATGCCCTGAATGTGCCCCTTGAGGGAAAAGGTCAATCACCAACCGTTGAAATTTTCGGATGAGGGCAAACGCCAATGAAAAAGCGCGGAACTTCCCCTGAGGGTCCGATCAAATCTTCAGGTATTCCCTCTAACAAAGCGCCTCATCCACACCAACTCGCCGACCAAGCCGCCATCCGGATCGAGCGGGACACGATGGGTGAGTTCGCTATTCCTGCGACGGCGCTCTATGGCGTGCAGACCGCTCGAGCTCTCCACAACTTTCCTATCAGCGGATTGCGCTTTCCCCGTGCCTTTATCCGGGCATTGGGGTTGATCAAGTGGGCGGCAGCTCAGGTGAATGCGTCGCTGGGATTGTTAGAGGCCAAACTCGCTCGGGCGATTCAGCAGGCAGCGTGGGAGGTGGTTGAAGGGCGCTGGGATCAAGAGTTTCCCGTTGATGTGTTCCAAACGGGCTCCGGCACCTCGACTAATATGAATGCGAACGAAGTGATTGCTAACCGTGCTACCGAATTGCTGGGAAGTCCTCGTGGAAGCCGGCTGGTCCATCCCAATGATCACGTAAATCTTGGTCAATCCAGCAATGACGTGATTCCAACTGCCATTCATGTCGCAGCTATCGAACTGGTCAGCCGTCGGTTGATCCCGGCTCTTCGGCGGTTACACAAAGCCCTCCAGACCAAGTCTCGACAGTTTGATCCCATCGTAAAAATCGGACGAACCCATCTGCAGGACGCCACTCCCATCCGACTGGGGCAGGAATTCAGTGGATATGCTCGGCAGGTCGAATTAGGGATGCGACGAGCTCGACAGGCACAAGCAGCATTGCAGGAAGTCGCACTCGGTGGGACGGCTGTTGGAACGGGTCTTAATGCGCACCCTCGATTTGCCAGACAGGTCATCCGCCTTGTCGCTCGCGAAATTGGATTTCCAATCAAAGAAGCGGTGAATCATTTTGAGGCGCAGGCGGCCCAGGATGGAGTCGTGGAGGCGAGTGGACAATTGCGGGTGATTGCCACCAGTTTGATGAAAATTGCCAACGATGTTCGATGGATGGGATCTGGTCCCCGCTGCGGGCTAGGCGAACTGCTCTTGCCTGAAACCCAGCCGGGGTCCTCCATCATGCCGGGAAAAGTCAATCCGGTTATTGCGGAATCGTTGCTGATGGTGGTGACGCAGGTGATCGGAAATGATACAGCGATTGCCGTGGCTGGACAGTTGGGGAATTTTGAACTCTTGGTCATGTTACCGGTTATGGCCCACAACTTGCTTCAATCTATTGAATTACTGGCCGCGGGATCCGAGAATTTCTCGCGCCGGTGTATTGAAGGGTTGAAAGCGAATGCATCAGTCTGTCGCGAGTCCGTTGAAAAAAGCCTGGCCATGTGTACGGCATTAGCACCGCACATTGGCTATGACGCCGCTGCTCGCCTGGCCAAGGAAGCGTACCATACGGGAGCAACGGTCCGTGAGATCGCCCGTCGGCACCATGTCCTTTCAGAAGACCAACTGGACCAGTTACTTGATCCCTGGAACATGACCGGAGCACGGAGGACTCGCCCCCGACGGGCTGCACGGTGAGGGTGAGGAGAGCGGAATCGCCGTGGCCGAGAAAAATCCTGCAGGGAAAACTATCCGTCACCCCACTTCAACTTGGCGCGCAGGATGTCATAATAGGACCGGTCGGGAAATCGTATGAGCCGCGTTCGATGAATGCCCATGCTCACCGTCAAAGTATCACCGCCTTGCAGTTCAAACCCGACTTGTCCATCGAGCGTGGCAATCGCCGGATGAGGACTGGTCAATCGGATCTCAATCTGAGCACGGCTCGGCACAAGTAAGGGACGATGGGTGAGCGTGTGTGGGCTGATGGGGGTTATGACAAGGACTTCCAAGGAAGGATCGAGAATGGGCCCTCCTGCTGATAAGGAATAGGCAGTCGACCCCGTAGGAGAGGCAATGATGATACCGTCCCCTCGCAGATTGGAGACAAAGCGTTTGTCAATTTGAATGTGGACGGTGATCATGCGGCCAAGTGTCCCCTTACTCAGCACGACGTCATTCAATGCTGTAGCCTGTGCAACGTGGCGAGCCTGGCGATAGATGTGCGATTGGAGCCGTAATCGGGTATCGAGATAATAGTCCTGGGAGAACACCTTTTCCAAGGATTCAAAGAGGCAATCCACTGTAGTTTCTGTCAGAAAGCCGAGGCCTCCCATGTTGACCCCGAGAATGGGAACCGATCGTTCTTCAACGAGACGAGCGGCACTTAACATCGTTCCATCGCCGCCAAGCACGATCATCAAATCAGTCAATGTCGCAAGATCTGAGAATTGATAGGGGGTTGATTCATTCAGGAGAGAGGCTGTCTCCGGACTCAGGATAACCTGTTTTTGGTGGCTGCGGAGCCATCCCACTAGGCGAGCGAGAACAGGCTGGATGTCAGTAAATTGTGGCTTGGTTAAAATGCCGACAGTTGTGAACAATGGACGTTCGACTCTTCAACGCTTATTCTTATTAATGAAAGGAGAGATGAAGCCGAAAAAGAAGGAAAACATTTTCCTTCGCCCGCGAAGAAGGATAGGAGCGGATTGTATCGAGTGCATAGAATAGAGTCAATTGCTGCAACAAGTTGTAAGATTCCGACTCATTCGAGAGTGGCGTGTGACATGGAGTACAATATCACTCTGCGAATGTCGAGCAGCAATGTCTAACTGGCTTTGAGGAACGACCGTCAAGAACTTGAGAATTCCTGTTAAGATCTTGACACATGAAAGAAGGGCTGGATAGACTGGTTGAAGAACGCAAGAAAGAAGTATGTAGTGTACAGGAGATACAGTCTCCCCACTTGGCAACCGTGGAATTGTGGAATTGAATTGAGGAGGAGAGATGTTTGAACGGTTCACGGATAGAGGCCGGAAGATTATTATCCTGGCCAGAGAAGAAGCTGAGCGACACCAAAATGATTATCTGGGAACTGAACACCTGGTGTTAGCCATTCTCCGTGAATCGGATGGAATCGCCTTAATGATTCTGAAGAAGATGGGGTTATCCCCTGATCAGATTCGTCTAGAAATCGAGCGAAATCTCCCAAGC
>RFGT01000245.1 GCA_003696975.1 Nitrospirota bacterium
CATTGGTGAGAATCTGGACCTGGTTGGGCGTGACATCCGGAACCGCGTCGATGGGAAGGATGGACATCGAGTACAGGCCTGCAGCAACGATGAACCCCGTAAAGACGATGATGAGAAATCGATGGTGTAAAGAAAATTCAAAGAGTCGATTCAGCATAGCATCTCTCTCCCAAAGTCCATGGGAGACGAAGGCCCCAGCGCCGCGGAGTTAATGGGTATGTCCAGCCATCTTTTCCCCCTCCAGGATGGACTTCAGATAAAAAGATCCTTTGGTGACCACTCGCTCGCCTTCTTTCAATCCGGTCCGGACCTCGACATAGGAGCCATCGACTGAGCCGAGCGTGACGGCGCGCTTATGGTAGGTTCCAGGCCGTTCTTCCACAAAAACGACGGGTTGGCCTTCAACATGTTGAATGGCACTCCGTGGAACGACCAACACTCGGTCCTGCTTGAAGCGGGAGGTGGTCACCCAGGCTTTGGCAAACATTCCGGGCCGTAAGCGTTTTTCTTGATCAGGGGGGTTGGGAATCTCCACGCGCGCCTGGACGGTTCGAGTCTCAGGGTTCAAGACGTTGTCCAGATAGGTCAACGTGCCATGAAATCGTTCTTCAGGGTAGGCATCCACGGCTATTCGGACTTGGGCGCCAACTTGTACATGAGCGAGATCTTGTTCATAGATATCCAACAGAATCCATACAGTGGAGAGGTCGGCAATGGTAAAGGGTTTGTCCCGGGGTGTGATCAATTCCCCGGGTGTGATGTGCCGCGCAATGACAGTCCCAGCCTGAGGTGCTTTCAACGGGAAGGCTGAAAGAGGGTGATGTCCTGTCTGCTTGGCGCCTAAGGCTTCAATCTCCTCGTGGGACAATCCCATCAATTCCAAGGCTTCAAAGGCGGCTTGGTAGGCGGCCAGGCTTTCCAGGTATGCGCCCTTGGCGTCGAGATAGTCTTTTTCCGAGGAGATCTGTTGTTTGAACAATCGTTTCTCTCGCTCATAATTAGCCTTATTCACGAGCAGCATAGTGCGGGCCTGGCGAAAAGCCGATTTTTTGTATCCCAGTTCAATGCTGTCCAGGATGGCCAGCACTTGGCCGGCTTGAACATGATCTCCCAGCTTGGCGAACACTTGGACGGCCTTTCCCTCGATACGCGGGCTGACGTGAGTTAATTTATAGGCATTGGGTTGAATGGTGGCTGTGGCTTGGATTTCTTCTCTGATTGGGCGGCGTTCGACGACGGCGGTTTGGAAGCTTTGCCCCTGTAAGGCTTCAGGGTCAAGGCGAATTACCTCGTGGTCTTCGTGCTCAGGTTCGTGGGTACCCTGCTCGGATAGCGAATGTCCGGCAGAAATGCCTTCTTGAGGCGCGGGGATTTGCTCTGTGGCAGAAGATTGAGGGGTATGGGAAGACGATGAGGTATTCTCATCGGGGGCCGAGGGCTGGCATCCGAGAGCGAGCAGGAATACCGTCAGGGAGAGCCATGGCCATTTCGTCGGGGGCAGGGAACTCACATTCATTGTTAGAGGGTTCCTCCAACGGCTTGCTCTAAATCAACTTGGGCTTGGCGAAACTGACCAAGCGACTCCACGTAGGACAGTTGAGCCGTGATCAAGTCGTCTTGCACGACGATCAATTGCAAGAGGCCGATTTTCCCTTCACGATAGGCCAGTTCAATGAAACGGAAATTCTCATGGATGCGGTCGAGCACCTCGGTTTCAAACACTTCGACGGCACGGCGTGCGGCTTCATAGGTCTGAAAGGCCGTTTCAACCTCTTGTTCGATCAGACGGGTGATAGCGATGAGGCGGTGGCGGCTCCGTTCAAGTGTGCCACCCTGCATGATGAGTTCCCCTTGCTTGCGATCGAAGAGCGGCAAGGGGATACTGATGCCTCCACCGAGCATTGTGCTGGTTCCTCCCGGGCCTTCGGTCTCGGTGTTGTAAAATCCCTGAAACGTGGGATTGGGGATGATCAATCGTTTCGTCAATTCGATGTCCGCCTGTGCGCGAGCGATTTCGTGTTTGGCAGCCACGAGATCAGGGCGAGTCGTCAAGGCACGTTGGAGCAAATCGGGTAGGGAGACGGGCCGGGGAACAACTCGAAGCGGTTCAGCCAGCACGAGCGCCCGATCACGATCCCATCCAAGCAGCCGGCGCAATGTCGCCAGCGCCGCTTCGAACGCGGCTTGTGCCGTCAGACTCTCTTTTCGAGATTGGCCGTAGCGAATGGCCGCCAAGTTTGCCTCCATGATGGGAGCGACGCCGGCTTCAAAGCGCGCCTTGGAGGCATCGCGGATTCGGCGGTTCAGCTCCTCGATGGTCCGGCGAAGTCGCACCTGCTCCTGCAGCATACGCGCGCGGAAGTAAGCCCGCTTGACCTCTCCAATGAGTCGACGCTCGCGGTCTCTGAGTTGTGCTTCCACCCGTTGGCGCTGCCTCGTCGCAGTCTTGATGCGAAGACTACGCTGTCCGGCCACTTCCACTTCCTGTTGAATGAAGACTTGAGAATCCGTTTCGTTGCCCGATCCCGGGTTGTGCCGGTTCCAGATGCGGCTGCGGACTCTTGGGTTAAATCGATTGAGCAGTCGCGCTTTCACTTCGCGTCCTTGAGCAATAGCCAATTCTTGCCGTGCTGCCAGCAGATCGGGATTGTGTTTCAGCGCAATGGACACGGCTTGTTCGACGGTCAAGGCTTCGCTCGCGCGTGCAGGGGAGTCGTGGAGGTTCACGACCAGATAGGCAAGTAAACCAATGGCAAGATGTGGCCAAATCATGTCATTGTCTCCTGAGACCATCCATTTCCTACTTCCCAGGCCTAGCCTCTGCTTCACAGTCTTGCCGACTTGCGTCAAGGCAAGATCCGTATTCCGGCGATCAGAAGGTGAAGGCTCTCCTGAGCGGATTGGCATAAGGCGCGCTCTTCACCCCCGAGCTTCTGTGAATGCCGGAAGTCTTGGCTGGCAATCACAGTGGAGAAGGACGAGTGGAATTCTATGCCTGCACGGGTGGCGCGCGAGTTGAGATGGCAGGAGGAATGAGAAAGGACGGGGGCGAGGGAAGGGAAAGAGTCAGCCCCAATGGGATCGATTGTTGGTGCAGCTCTGGGGAACAGGGTATGAGGGTCTCTTCACTCAGAGAAGGCCATATGAAGGAGACTGGAGAGTTGGCCAGTACAGAGAACGTAATGGTCGCGTGTTCGGGTCCATGAGGCGGGTGTGCCGATGAATCGCGGTTTCCCCGCGATGGAGAAGAGGTTGAGCGAAACGGCTCGCCAGACGAGAACGAGTCATGATGATGGCGATGCGCGGCATAGGCACAGATGGGGGTTTTGGACAAAAGGGTATGGTATGTGCCTCCATGGACATGCCCTGGCAGGCCATGAGCATGATCGGCTTCCGGGTGGATGTGGACCAGAGGGAGAGCCACCATCCACAGAGCGATCCATATGCTAAGAATGAATTGAGACATGCTGTCCTGGCAAAGTCTTTTCTTCGGATACTAGCTCATCCGTTCTTTACCGCATTCGGGCAGAAAAAAACAATCGTGGGGGCATTTTTTCCGCTCTTGGGCTCAACGGTTCTTTTATCCTCTTTTCCTCGCTTCCGCTGTGAAGATCATTCCGTCTCTCTCAAAGGTACGCAGGGTGGAGAGAGGCGCTCTTGACTCTATAGGTTAGTATAGGGTGTAGGCTTCACAAGCAGATAGCTTACAGCAAGATGTGGAAAACCCCTTCA
>RFGT01000246.1 GCA_003696975.1 Nitrospirota bacterium
ACATAACCCCATATCCTAGAACGCTAGAACGAAGGCAGAGCGTACTACCATTTTTATTTTGCCCAACGTCATCATATCAAGCGTTGGCCGAGGAGAAAAAGGAGAACCCTTCAGTTGGAAGACATCCGCTCCTGAATGGCCGTATTGAGGGCTTCCTGAGCCAGCCGGCGATGATCCTCATCGGAGAGGCTGCGGCGCAACACATGTTCGGCCACGAGGAGAGCGAGTTCTGCGGCCTCCGCTCTTAAGGCATCCACAGCCTTTCGCCGCTCTCGTTCGATGTCCTGTGCGGTTTCCGCGCGAATTCTATCAGATTCCGCCCGCAGGCGCTGTTCATTCTCCTCCAGCAACCGTTGCGCCTTGGCTTTAGCCTCTGCCACAATCATCTGGGCTTCTTGCGTAGCGCCTTGCAATTTGGCCTCGTATGCCTTCAGCCGCTCCTCGGCTTGCGCTCGCTGCTGTTCTGCTTGCTCGAGACTTTGGCGGATTTTCCGCTCGCGGGCTTCCAATGCCTCTAAGATCGGAGGGAGAGCAAACTTATAAAGCACCCAGAGCAGGAGACCAAACGAAACAATCTCCCAAAACACTAGTGAAGGAAAAAACTGGGTGTCGAACTGTGGCATGGAGTTCCCTTACTTCCGTAGGCCCATAATAATGAAGGCAATGACCAGCCCGTAGAGAGCAATCGCTTCAACCAAGGCGAATCCAATCCACATGTATTTGCCAACACGGCCTTCTGCTTCTGGTTGCCGAGCTACGGCTTCGATCATCTTTCCAAAAATATAGCCGATTCCCACACCCGCTCCAGCAAAACCAGCGGCTGCCAATCCCATTCCTAATAGTGCTGATGCTGCAGAATCCATCGTTTGTCGCCCCTCCTCCTTCGGTGTTCTTAGTTAATGTTCACGACATGTTGCATGCTATGAGGTTAGGTTGTATCAATGGAGATGTAGGGCATCTCCCATGTAGACACAAGTCAAAATGGTAAAAATGTACGCCTGAATAAAGGCGATTCCCACCTCCAGGATATACAGCGCTACGGTAAAGGCAAACGGCAACCATCCCAACAGTAAGCCGCCTGCTAGCGTCAGACTGAAGAGGACTCCTAAGATCACATGGCCTGCGGTCATATTGGCAAACAGCCGGACAGCTAAGGAAAAAGGACGGGCGAGCTGGCTGATCAATTCAATAGGGATCATCAGAGGAACGAGCCAGCCAGGCGTTCCTGGAGGAACCAGAATCCTCAAAAATTTCAGCCCGTGGATCTTCAGTCCTACCAGAACGCTGAGAGTATAGACGCCCACGGCAAACAGTCCTGTGACCACCAATTGACTTGTGACGGTATAGGCTCCGGGAATGAGACCAAGCAAGTTGCAAAAGAGAATGAATAAAAACAGGGTGCAAATAAAGGGGAAAAACCGCATGCCCTCAGGACCCATTGTATCGTGGATCATGCCGCGGATAAACTCCACGAGCAATTCGGCGAGACTTTGTAATTTGGTTGGAACTAACCCGTTGGCTGCCCGAGCGCGAAAAAGAAGCGCTGTAATGACAATAACCACCACAAACATCATGACAACAGCTTTATTCAGAGACAGGTCAAACCCCAAGACCGTGAGCGGCACTAATGGATGGAGTTCAAAAGGATGCAAGGGATCTTCCAAGAGACTCCTCTTTCGCTGTGTTCAGGTCGAATCGTTGGTCGACTGGTTCCAACGCTGGGCCGTCCGGTAGGCGTTACGAATCCCGGCCATCAATCCAAGTACTAACCCTACTACCACTCCCCATGGTTTGGAGTGAAATAGGTAGGTATCACTCAACCAGCCGAGTGACCCTCCTATGATTAAGGCCGCCAGGAGATCGGTGCTGACTCTGATCGCCTGTCCTAGCCCCGCAAACAACGGGTTCTGTTGTGTTGGAGGCACAGAAACACCCGCCGCGGTAAGAGCGCACCATTCAAACAAAATTGCCAATCGCTTGTCAAGCAAAGTCATTCTACAGGAGCCGACTTTGTCTGAATCCTTTCACCTTTCTTTCACATGCTGTAATCAGCCATAATATCTGCAATGTATTGTCAGCTCAAGATTGTAGTAGCAACACTCGCCTTGCTGGTTGGAGTCTCCTTTGTCATGGGGAAGGAGCAGGAAGCGCTCATCGATTTGACCGGTGGGGTCGTTCCCCTGATCACCATCGATCCTTCTCAGGCGTCCCCTGGGGGAGAGTTGTTTGCGGATGGGCGACTGACCACACGAAGCGACCTTCGCTATCGGATATCGGTGAGAAATCAGACCGGTGAACCTATCCCGCTGGGTCCCCTGATCCTGGTGATTGATAAGATTGTGGAGTTGGCTCGAGGCCGAGAAGTGACGGAACAGGTGGATATTGTAGGATATGATGGGTATACCTCCGATGGCAAACCATTTTTCCGGATCCCTGGGTCCGGAGAGCTGGGTCCCTATGCGGAAAGCGAGTCGGTCGTCGTGCGCATCGCCAATCCCAATTTTTTTCGTCTTGCCCCACCGATTGTGCAAGTACGAGGTATTCGCCACTCGGCACTCGAACAATTGGAAAAGCTGAAACACGTATTACAGCAAAAAGGTGTGCTGTCCGAAGAGGAAACTTCCGGGCTTGTGGAATCGCCAGCTCTCCCTTCTCCCTAGATGGTGGTCCATCCATGCATCCTGCCCCGGCGGTCACTCGCACACATGCTCCCATACCCCGTCTCTTGTTCCCTCAGGTCCAGTCATTTCCGCTGCCCCATCCTGACGTGTTCACCTTGTATGCGCGTCTAGCGGTTCCTGGCGAACCCTCGTTTCTCCTGGAAAGCGGAAAGGGTCCCACAAATATTGCCCGATACTCCTTTTTGGGGACCGCCCCCTATCGAGTGTTGTCGGGCAAGCAGGCTTCCTACACGATTCGCACGCCTGAGACATGTGTCCACCACCAGGGTGATCCTTTCCAAGCACTGGTCGCCCTTGTGGGTCCTCCGTTAATCCCTCCGTCTCCCCTGCTCCCCCCCTTTCTGGGAGGAGCAGTCGGCTTGTTGAGTTATGATCTTGTCCGACACTTTGAATCGCTGCCTGTCCAGGCAGCGGATGATTTAGCCCTTCCTGATTTGGCTATGCTCTTTGTTGAATTACTCGCAGCGGTGGATCATCAGATGGACAGGCTTCATCTGATTTTTACCCCGGCACCAGAGCGCCTGCTTGCCGAGTCCCATGATGCCTTGTGGCGAGAAGGCGAGGAACGAATTGCCGCACTGGCGGCGCGGCTCTTTGAGCCATCCGAGCCGGCGAGGTTACAGCTTGCCGTACCCCATGTCTTGCATCCCGGGCAAACCCCAACAGCTTATATGGACCGGGTCCGAGAATGTCAGGCCTTTATCGCAGCGGGGGATATCTACCAAGCCAATCTCTCGCATCGCTTCACGATTGAATGGGATGGTGCACGGGAGTCGGCTTCTGCGCAGTCGCTGTACGGACGGCTTCGATCCGTCAACCCGGCTCCTTTTGCGGCTCTTCTGGATTTTGGAGATTTTGCCTTAGTTTCTTCCTCTCCCGAACGCCTGGTGTGTGTACGAGACGGGCGCGTTGAGGCACGGCCGATTGCCGGAACTCGCCCTCGGGGGAGGACACCATCGGAAAATGCCTGGCTCCAAGCCAACCTGCTCGCGGATTCCAAGGAGCGGGCCGAACACCTTATGCTGGTTGATTTGGCCAGAAATGACACGGGACGGGTGTGTGCGTATGGCTCGGTGAAAGTCGAAGAGTTCATGGTCGTGGAACACTATTCTCATGTCATGCATTTGGTCTCCAATGTCATCGGGACTCTGCGTGACTCGTTCACCTGGGCTGACGTGATTCGAGCAGTCTTTCCGGGAGGAACCATCACAGGGGTCCCCAAAATTCGGTGTATGGAAATCATTGAACAGCTTGAACCGGTACGTCGCGGTCCCTACACCGGATCCATTGGTTATGTGAGTTGGACAGGAGAAATGGATCTCAATATCGTGATCCGCACCTTGGTCATGGCCCATGGTCGTGGTTACCTCCAAGTGGGGGCGGGGATTGTCGCAGATTCAGATCCGTTGCGGGAGTACGAGGAAACCTTACATAAAGCGCAAGCCCTCCTTACCGCACTCTGCTGATGGAAGCGAAAAATTCCTCGGCTAAGGCGATGTGGGTCTTCCTCAATGATCGGTTTGTCCCACA
>RFGT01000025.1 GCA_003696975.1 Nitrospirota bacterium
CGCCGTCGGCCTAGGGCATAGCACGAGCGGAGTGTGAATGGTGCACCCAGCCTGACATTTCCAGCTACACCATGTTTGGGCATGGGTGTGAGCATCATGCTGAGTGTGGAGAGCATGAGATGCCGTTGCCCTTGCCAGCATAATGCTGACGACCAGCATCGTGCCGCAGAGGATTACGGTAAACACCGCACTGCGGCGCGCTCGTCTCATCCTTGCTGTTAGATGCCCATCATTCATTGGCCTACTCTGCCTCCGATCAGACACAATAGCATAGGGATAGGCTGTCACTGTGTCTACAAACGGATACTGTCCGTTGCCACTACTTGCACGCAAGCTTATGAGGAATTGTGAATTTCGATCCCCCACTGGTCTTTGCGTTTGACATGGACAATTGCATCGACCGACTGGCGAAAAAGCCGAACACTTCCTTTTCCAATCTTGGTGGCTTTCAGACGTCCCTCGTCGACCCATCGATAAATCGTCCATCGGCTCACGTTGAGAACCTCAGCTGCTTCGTTCACGCGCAATAATTCTTTGTTCATGGCGAGACCTCCTTTGCGAGAGACTGTCGTGTGAGTGATACACGGTTGGGTACGCTGCATCATGGACACGGAAGGGGCTCAGCGCAGAGGCCCGGAGGTCATCTCCGCGCTGAGATCGCCTCACGAGATCTGAATTAGTCCCATCCCGGAATGGGGCCTTGAAAGCTCAGAGCGATCGTCCGCCCTGGCTCAAAGACTTGGCGTGATGCCAAGGAAGCGGTTCCGCTGAAATTAGGGGTAAAAGGTGTTAAATGTTCTCGATAGTTTAAATCGAGCAGGTTATCGACGTTCAAGACAAACTGATATCCAGCTTGCCACGCGATGCCGGTGAAGAGATTCACGGTAACAAACCCTGGGGTCGCGACTTCACCAGCGGCGGGATCAATGCGTTTCTGCGCCTGGACGCCGCGAATCATCGGTTGAATCCAGAAGCGCGGCTGCGCTGGTGCTTGTTCTATCACGTTTTCGTACCGGAAGCCCCAACTGGTATCCAATGGTGGGATCTCCGGAAGATTCTTGGATTGGTTGACGTTTTTCCCTCTCGTGTATTGAAAGGAGCCAATGAGTGCGAGGCGAGGCGTGAGCTGATAGGTAAGGAGAAAGTCTCCGCCGAACAACTGGGCATTGTTGATGTTCTGATGAATCCGAATCAGTGAGCCGGGTGCCGGCGAGGTAACTCCTGCTGGTGATGTGCCGAGTGTGCGAAGAATAAAGTCATCAATGTGATTCCAAAAGAAGGATCCTTCAAAGGAGAGGGCCCCAATAGTCCCTTTGCCCCCGACATCGACCTGGAGGCTTTGTTCCTGGTCCAAGCCAGGATTGCCCACGGTGAAGATGATCCCAGGACCTGCATTGGCCACCCCTGGTGAAGGTCCCCGGAAAAACCGCTCGACGGCATCCGCTGTGCGTACGGCACGGCCCACGCCGACGAACAGATCGAAAGTGGGAATGGGGGAATAGATAAGCCTGGCATTGGCGCTGACATTGGTTTCGGTTTCGCTGGGATCGGAATTTCCATTAACGGCCTGCCAGAGCGTGGTGGTGGCGCTATCCGGCTTGGCATCGGCATGGACGAAGTCCACCCGTGCTCCCACGACAAACCGCCATTGCGGATTCAAGGTTCGTTGAAGCTCACCAAACAGACCGCCGTCCTGAATGAGTGCGCTGGGCCAGGCGTTGAACGCAGCCATCACCATGCCGGTCGTCGGCGATCGGTTTGTGAGGGTACCCGTGCGAAGCAGTCGATAGTAATCGCCACCGAGCGAGACCAAACCGCCCAACAACCGGAGATTCGCCTGGATGCGTCCACCGATGGTGCCGGAATCAAGCGGAAAATCGGTGACGAATGAGGTAATGGTCGGCTTTCCGATATTGCTCATCACATGGTGGACGTGTGTGTAATAGCCCGTCAACTCGAGCCGTTCGATGAGTGGTGATAGATTCAAAAATTGATAGGTCGCCGATCCCATGTATGCATCGTCGATTTCCGCGGTCAGCGGTAACGCCTGGAAGAAGGCGTCGCGGTCCGAATCGATACTGAAGGATACGCGAAGCTGCTGGTTGGGAGCGGTTTTGAGGAGCACATCACCAGCGAATGAGCGATTTTTGAATTGTGACTGGATGGTCGTGCCGTTGCCTGACTGGTAATCACCAAAGTCCCGGAAGGCCCCTTGGAGGCGAAATCCGACGCGCGGTGTTCCGCCGATGATCATAGGGCGAACTGTCCATCCCCGCCAATTGTCCGTGGAAAATGCAGTGGCGATGGAAGGGAGGATAGTCAATGTATCGAAAAACTGGGGAGTCTTGGTGACGAGATTAATGGCACCAGCTAATGTGCTCGGCCCCCGGGTGACCGTGTAGGGGCCTCGAATGACTTCGATGGACTGCAGAGAAGTAGCATCGATAAGGGATGTGGGCGGGTCCATGCGAAACGGGCCTGCTCCCCATTGTTTCATGCCGTTGATCATGACATTCACTCGATCTTCCCGCAGTCCGCGAATGACTGGATCGAGATTGATGCCGCCGCGGCGAAGCCCGGTTACGCCTGGAGCTAGAGGACTTTTGAGCGCATCTCCCACGTCTTTGCCTACGGATTCTTCCACCTCCTTTGCGGACAGCCGGGTAGTGGCTGCTCCCGACGCGGGCGTGATCTTTTCCGCGCTCACGGTAATCTCCCGGAGTTGCTCCACCTCCTCTTGGGGAGACGCGGCAACGCTTAGTCCCATGAGGCCACCAATTCCGCTGGTCCAGACTGTTAGGCCAAGAGCAATCAGGAGCCAAAACCGTTGATGACCCAATATGAACATGTCACACCTCCTTCTTTTTTTCTGGTCTGCCTGATAGGGACACGATGGTATTCAGTAGTCATTCACCTCGCGTGCTGATGATCCATGGGACATATGACTTCCTGGGATCCTGAGCGTGCAGGACCCCTGTTCATCGCTACGCTGTGACTATGTTCCAAGGTGTTGGGAAGAAGATTCAGGACACGAAGGGTGGCGGGGCGCGAGTGGAGATGTGTTGTTCGAGCGAGGCGGGTGCAAAGCGGGTGTGGGAGCGACCGATCGTGCCGGCTAGCAGAAGAGAATACATGAGAGGGAGGGCATTCTCTGCCGCACCAGAGGTGAGGCTGATCTGGCAGGCCCAGAGGCACACAGAGGAATGGGAACTGGTTGGCTGATGATGTGCACCATGGCGAGTGATGCACTCCAGAGCGACGATCGAGAGGCTGAGATAGATCCCGATCAGGAGGGAGATGGCCAGATGCGTGATTCTCGAAGAAACCATGAATCTCCTTTTTGGCATTCGGCTTGTTCACAAATTTTCGCTAACGTAACAGCCCTTAGGCCGTGTCCATGAGCAGTCCCTGAGAAGTCGGGCTTCCATTTGCTCTGTGGGTTCAGACAAGCCATCATGATCCGCCAAAGAGCTGAAAGTTTCGCGTAAGTCCCACGACAAAACTCAGGCCTTGCGCAAGGTTGTTGTTGAAATCCCGCACGACAGGGATTTGGGCATTGAAGTACACAGCGGTCTGGGGCAAGAACGGGAGGTTTTGCACAGTGACTCCTGGTGAGAACATGAGCGTGGTGGATCCCGTAGTTGGGACGCGACGGTCTTTAATCGCTGGATCCAAGACCACAGCGGCGCCTGTTGGAAGGAGTTGCTTGAGGGAACCGCTAAAGTTGTCATGTACAAGATACCGCCAATTCAATTGTCCGGTCAGCACCAGCCAGTCCAACGCCTGAAAGTTCAGGCCGGCGCTGAGGAGATATTGGTCCCCGAACTGATAGCCGTTACCATTGCGAAAGGTATGACGATAGGAGAACGACGCAAATTGATTGAGTACGTGCGGGATGAGCTCATAGACTTGATAGAGACTCCCAATGAGTCCCACATTTCCTCGCCCCAGTTGGAGGCCCGGCTCTTGGGTGCTGGAGGTGCCATTCTCTTTGGAGTGGAATTTGCCTGTGGGGAGTACCAGGCCGATCCCAGGCACGACCAAACTTCGCAACGTTGGCAG
>RFGT01000247.1 GCA_003696975.1 Nitrospirota bacterium
CCCTTGGCGTATGTGTTACTTTCCCTGTCCTCTGTTATTCAGTTCGGACCCGTGGAGAAATACTTAAAAAAATGCTAACATGCCCCCCTAACCCTGTCAAGGAAACCACGGTCTAACCATAAGTAAAATAAAGATTTTCCGCATACTGCACGGTGCAATTTCTGAAGGAGGTCCGCATTGGCAGAGATTAAAATTGAAGACGGAATCATCAAGATTACCGACTTAGACATCCAAGATCCCAAGGCAGCACGGATTTTAGCAGAATTCCCTCCTACTCGCTGGAGTGAAGTCGCAAGACGAGCTATTAAAATCGGGTTGAATTATCTGCAGGGAGGCGCGCAAGACTGACGTTCTCAAGTTTTTTTGTAAGAAAGCAGCTAGAGGTTGAATCATCATTCCCCGTTGATCAAGGTGAGAACTTAGCCTCTCTTTTACTCCCATGGCATGACTTGCCATAAAGAAAAGGCGGAGTGTAACGGTCGACCCTGATATCCTCGATGAAAGATGAAGGCAATACACGTGTTATCAGAACAAGATCGTGATCAGATTGCTGCCCATGGGCTCTCGCTGGAGGAAGTCGAGCGGCAGTTGACCTTATTCCAGCAAGGTACCCCCTTTCTCACCCTGAAAAAGCCTTGCACTCTCGGGGATGGCATTCGCGATCTGAACGGTACTGATGAGGCCCATCTCCTCCAGTGCTTCGAACAGGCAGCCGCCAGTGGAAGGCTCCTCAAGTTCGTCCCTGCCTCTGGCGCTGCCACTCGCATGTTCAAATCCCTCTTCGCCGCCTACACGGCTTCTAGCTCAGCAGCCGCCTCCCAGCCGAATGGGACAGCTCCCTTGTCGCCATCAGAAGCTCGCGATCTCCAGCGGTTTCTGCAAGAACTCCCGCGTTTCGCGTTCTATGAGGACCTCCGCTCTGTGATGAACGCGCAGGGCTACGATCTTGAGCATCTCCGCACGATTGGCCAGTATCAACCTATCCTCGCCTCACTCCTTCTCCCGCATGGTCTCAACTACGCCAAGCTCCCGAAGGCGCTTGTGAAATTCCATCGCTACCCCAATCGCTGCCGAACCCCCATTGAAGAACACCTGGTTGAGGCAGCAGCCTATATCCAAGACGCTCACCACACGGCCCGCGTCCACTTCACTGTTTCCCCTGAGCATCAATCAGCGGTTTCGCACCTGCTCGACGAGATTCAACCTCACCTCCAATGGACTGGTGTTCGCTATCATGTGACGTGTTCCATCCAGAAGCCCTCGACTGATACCATTGCCGTGGACATGGACAACCGACCCTTTCGCGATCGGATGGGTAGGCTCGTGTTCCGCCCGGGAGGCCATGGTGCCCTGTTAGAGAATCTGAACGACCTCCGAGGTGACATCGTCTTCATCAAAAATATCGACAACGTGGCACCCGATCACCTGAAATCGGAGACCTGTCGCTATAAACGGCTCATGGCCGGGCTTTTGCTGGATCTCCAAGCGCGAGTCTTCACCTATCTCCGTCAACTTGCAGCGGGCGACTCCACTCCGGCCTTGATTGAAGACATTGCCCGCTTTGCCCAAACGGAGTTGTCACTCCCCCTTCCGCAAGACTGGCACTCATGGTCTTTCGCGGAGCGGCACCAACTCTTATTCCGGCAGTTGAATCGACCTCTCCGGGTGTGTGGGATGGTCAAAAATACAGGGGATCCTGGTGGCGGCCCTTTTTGGGTGGAACAACCGGATGGCTCTATTTCTCTTCAAATTGTTGAAAGTACCCAAGTAAATCCTCATGATCCCTCGCAGCAGGACATCCTCCGAACCGCTGCGTATTTCAACCCCGTGGATATGGTCTGTGGCGTGAGAGACTATCGCGGAGAACCGTTTAACCTGCACCAGTTTTGCGATCCCGCCACAGCGTTTATCACCTACAAGTCTCATGAAGGACGAGAACTCAAGGCGCTGGAACATCCCGGCCTGTGGAACGGCTCCATGGCCAACTGGAACACGGTCTTCGTCGAGATTCCCCGTTCCACGTTCCATCCTGTCAAAACGGTCTTTGATCTGCTTCTTCCGGCACACCAATCCCCCAACGGCTTATAGGATGGCCACATGTATTGCCCTATTGTTCAACACCTAGGCCAACTTGTAGTAGAGGTCCCCCCGCCTAGCGCCATATTGGCTAGAACTGAAAAAGTGAGCCTTTTTCTTGACAGCCACACCGAGACTCGCATAATGGCTGCATGATGAAGCCGCGAGAGCATTCTCCGCACACAAACCGCAACACATGATAGAGAGGGTATCCATGGGAGAACATATTGACACCTTACTGAAAGTCAGTCGCGTTATCGATCCCCCCGCAGACCTCAGGGCTCATGCCTATATTCAGGACTATGACACAGCCTACCGGCAATCCATTGCTGATCCAGAAAAATTCTGGGATTCGATTGCGCGGGAATTGGAGTGGTTTTCACCATGGCGTCAGGTCCTTGAGTGGAACTATCCCTGGGCCAAGTGGTTTGTGGGGGCCACATGTAACATTGCCTATAATTGCCTAGACCGCCATGTCAAAAGCTGGCGAAAGAACAAGGTGGCAATCATCTGGGTAGGCGAGCAAGGCGAGGAACGCTTCTTCACGTATGCGGAGCTTTTCCGCCAAGTCAACCAATGTGCCAACGCCTTAAAAGCACTGGGACTTCGCCAAGGTGACCGAGTTACGATTTATCTTCCTAAGATTCCCGAGCAGATCATAGCCATGCTCGCCTGTGCGCGCTTGGGTCTTATCCATTCTGTGGTCTATTCGGGATTCAGCGCACCAGCCCTTCGATCTCGCATTCAAGATGCGGAAGCCCGGCTGATCATCACGGCAGACGTGGGCTATGATCGAGGAAAAGTCATCCCGCTTAAGCCTGTCGTGGATGAGGCGATCGTGCAATGTCCCACCATTGAAAAGACGGTGGTCGTCCGACGAGAGCACCCAGGTATGGCTCTGTCGGCTCCCAATGAAATTGACTGGACCGACTGGCTCGCTGACCAATCTGCCCATTGTGACCCAGTGCCCGTTGATGCGGAAACGCCCTTGTACATCCTGTATACCTCCGGCACCACGGGGAAACCCAAAGGCGTCGTCCATGTCCACGGAGGCTACATGGTGGGAACTTACATCACCACGAAATATGTCTTCGACCTTAAGGATGAAGACGTGTATTTCTGTGTAGCTGATCCCGGCTGGGTCACCGGACACAGCTATATTGTCTATGGCCCCCTTTTGAATGGGGCCACCATCCTGACTGCTGAGGGCAAACCCGACTACCCCAATCCAGGACGGTGGTGGAACCTGATCGCGCGCTATGGCGTCTCCATTTTCTATACCACACCGACTGCTATTCGATTGCTCATGAAATATGGAGAAGACTGGCCTCGGCGGTATGATCTCTCATCTTTGCGAATTTTGGGCTCCGTGGGCGAACCAATCAATCCCGAAGCCTGGGAATGGTTTCATCGGGTCACGGGAGGCACGCATCCCATTATGGACACCTGGTGGCAAACCGAAACCGGCATGATCATGGTTACCCCTCTACCTTGTGTTCCGCTCAAACCGGGATCGGCCACCAAACCCTTCCTGGGAGTGGAAGCCGACGTCGTCGATCGAGAGGGTCACAGTGTCGGCACAGGTGGAGGATTTGCCGTCATCAAAAAGCCATGGCCGGCCATGATGCGGACCATTTACAAAGACCCCGATCGATACCTCACCTACTGGAATACGATTCCCAATTGCTACACGGCTGGGGATATTTGCCATAAAGATCAGGACGGATATTTTTGGTTCATGGGCCGCGCCGACGACGTGGTGAAAGTCGCCGGAAATCGGATCGGCACTGCGGAAGTCGAAAGCGCGCTCGTGAGCCATGAAGCTGTCGTAGAGGCAGCCGTCATCGGCAAACCGCATAAGACGGCGGGAGAAATGATTAAAGCCTTCGTGATCCTGGCCCAAGGTTATCAGGAAAGTCCTGAGTTACTGAATGATCTGAAGGCTCATGTACTCAAACAGCTCGGAAAGATTGCCGTCCCCCAAGAAATTGAGGTAGTGACCGCCTTGCCTAAAACCCGATCGGGGAAAATCATGCGGCGTGTCCTTAAGGCTAAAGAACTCGGGCAGGATCCCGGAGATATCTCAACGCTGGAAGAGTAAGGCCAAAGGAAAATTTTCCGCCTGTGCGAGGAAAAGAGCTCCGTGGGGTTTTCCTCTTCCCCCAAGAGGAACCCTCCAAGG
>RFGT01000248.1 GCA_003696975.1 Nitrospirota bacterium
CCATATCGCCACTTTCAAGTTGGTAATCTCACCGAAATGGGCGTCTGAGATCTTGTCAATAGGTGTGTAAATAGAATCAGGCAGCGACCTCCTGTTGGGTGACTCTGGTTGATTTCTTCACGCCATCGACAAACTGGACGCCCGCGTAGACCAGGGGCAGCAGCTCCGGCGCATTCAGGCGCCGGAACTGGCCCTCCGCTACTTGGAGCACCTTCCAGATCAGCGCCGTGGCGGAGTCGATCCGCTTGTATCGCTTGCCCGCCGTGGTCCGCAGCCGTACCGCGGCGAACGGGGACTCGATCACGTTCGTGGTCCGCACGTGGCGCCAGTGTTCCCGAGGGAACTGATAGAACGTGACGAGCCGTGCCCAGTCCGCGTGTAAGCGCTGCACGGCCTTCGGGGCTAGCCCTCGATACCGGCGGCTGAACTGGTCCCGGAGGCGTTCGCACTCCGCTTGGGTCTCGGCATACGGCATGGCTTTGAGCAAGGCCGTTGCTTCAGGGTGGTGCTTCTTGGGCATCGCATCCAGGATATTGAGGATCCGGTGGTTCCAACACCGTTGCTCGGCCGCCGTGGGCTGCTGCTCGGCTAAAGCCGCCCAGATCCCGAGGTGCCCATCGGCCACCGTGCAGCGCCAGGGCTTGAGCCCCCGGGCCCGCAGGTCCCGCAGCACGGCGCCCCAGGACTCCTTGGATTCGCGCTGGCCGCTCTCCACCGCCAGCACGACCTTGCGGCCATCAGTCAGCGCGCCGATCAGGACCAGCAGCGCCGCCTTGCTGTCCTCCAGGCCGGCTTTCACGTATAGCCCGTCCGCCCAGACGTACACGACTTCCAGGTCGTCGAGGCGCCGCCGTGTCCAGGCCTCGTACTCCTGCTGCCACTGGGCCTTGAGCCGCTGCAGGGAGGCCGCAGACAACGGCGCCCCCTCGCCGAGCAGCCCTCGCAAGGCCAGCTCAAAGTCCCCGTGGGCCAAGCCATGCAGGTATAACTGGGGCAGGAGCTCGCCGACGGCCTTCGTCCGCCGCTTAAACAGCGGCAGGATCCGACTAACGAAACGCTCGGCCAGCCCGCGCACCCGTGGCCGCCGGACGGTGATCGTCCCGCACGTGAACGCCAGCTTCCGCGGTTTGCCGTACCCGTTGCGGTATCCGGCCGGCGCATCGACCGCCGCCCGACGCTCCGATTTCTTCCGCCCCAACCGCGCGGTGACTTCCTCCTCCAACAGCGCCTGCAACCACCGCTGGATGTGGCCCCGGGCGAAGGCCTCCAACTGGTCCCACCACTCCTGGCTTGACGACGACGTGGCTGCTGTGTTCTGCTCCTGCATGGCGGTGCCTCCTTTCTTGGCCGGGCGTCGGCCCGGGGGGTTTGGTCACCCGAAAGGTTGCCACCGCCTTTTTCCTATTTCCACACCTTTTGATCATACCCCCGGCTTCCACAGTTGTTGCGGCAAGTGAAGGCAGGAACCAGTTTTACGATCACCCATCGCAGGAAGGCTGTTGCAGATCTTGTGCCGAGCGAGGAGGCAACGGTCAAAGATAAAGTCTCGGCAGTGGAAAGGCTTAAGGCGTTCATGCATGAAAGCCCAATGCAAGGAGTGAATATCAAAGAACTTCTTGAAGAGGGACGAGCATGAGGTTCGTTATCGACAATTCGGTTTACATGCGCTGGCTGTTCGGTGATGGAACACCGCGGGACCTCATCTATGCCACGAACGCACTCGATGTGTTGAAGGATGGGATGGCATGTGTTCCAGTCACATAGGGCTCGAAGCCGCGAATGTGATTGCCAAGGCAGAAGCCAAAGGCCTGATCACAGAGGCTGAGGGATTCCTCTGGCCACACTCGATGAAGACCTCCAGAGGGCAGCGAAAGAAGCTGGTGTGAGGCGTTTTGCTTGAACTCGATGATATCGCTTCTCCGGAAGAGCCCCGTTTTTGCAGACCTCAAGACAAAGGGCAGTAACTTCATTGTGATACTGCAGAGCCATGATGCAGTCCCCTAGAACAAAAACCGGATACGGCAAGTCGATGGTGTCGAGAGAGTGATCTCCTGATTCATCGAGGAAAAGAATTTTCATGAGAGTAAATTCACTCTAACCGTCAGAAGGTAGCCGAAAGACCGACTCATCGTGTTTCACCGGCATCTGAGAAACTGAGGAAAAATTTCGTAAGCCTTCAGTTCAGAGGAGAGCGTGTTGCAGAGATACACCTTTTCAAACGGGAGAGTCCTTTCCTGAGAAAATGCCTGCACGACCTGACTGGCAAATTCTGCTATTCCTTCAAAAGCTGGAGTTTGAGTGTCCATAAATGGCGTATTGTGAATGAAGGCATCTGGTCCATAGTAGATAAGAAGGTGTACTTGCAGGTTTAATGAACGGCCATAGCGCACCGAACTGCTCCGCAGGACAATCGAGATGGACAAAAACAACGTCGGCGGACGACACACAGGAAACCCAAGGGCGAGGCGCCGCCGGTAAATGAGAGCGTACCCTGAGGGTTGTTTCTTAACTGTTCACAGTCCATGGCCTTTCTTCTTGGAACAGGTGGCTGGCAATAGGAGCGTGGGAGGCTTTGGTATAAAGTCAAGAAACGACCCCCTTGAAATTCCTGTGTATAAGTCCTTGGGTTAGAGAGTGAACCTCGAACAGATAGATAGAGAGCAGCCCATCTTGCTCGGCAATCCGCTCGATGGACCTGATATGTCCCACTGTTGACTCGGCTGTAATGCCCAAAGCTTCAGGAGCTTGGGGTAGCCGGGTTTCCGCCGTCGCATAGCCGAGAGTGGCAAACAGGGCGGCGATTCCATCCGCATTTCGGATCGCTTGAATCTGTTCTCCCTTACCTGACTTTTTGGAACGAGGGTTCTGGTTTCGTCTGCCCTGAAATGTGATTCCGCGAGCGTTGGGAAAATCTTGGTCTAAGATCCACCTGTTTGGTCGTTTGACCAAGCAAACGTGTCTGTGTACCCCTCTATGTGGGTGGGAACTTTGTGATTGTGACCGGAGCGTATCGCAAAAGCGGGCCGGATTCCGTTCGAATGGCCAAGGTATGGCGCAGCCACCGCTCATCATCGCGCTTGGGAAAATCTTCCCGGTAGTGGGCCCCTCGACTCTCTTCACGGGCCAAGGCCCCTGCGATGATGGTTTCCGCCACATCCAGAAGAAACTCCAGTTCAAGCGCCTGAATCAAATTCGTGTTGAAGATGCGGCCTTTGTCCTGAAGCACGAGGCGCGTTGCCCGGTGTTTTAGGCGTTGGAGTTGAGCTTGCGCGGCCTGTAGGGACTCTCGTGAGCGAAAAATCCCAAGATGTTGATTCATCATCGCACCGAGTTCATCTCGAATTTTCCAGACATGTTCCCCATATGTCCGTTTCATCAATTGGTCAATCCGCTGCTGCTCATCACGGAGCAACGCTTGAGAGGGCTGCCGAAACGTGACCGCTTCCGCATATTCCGCTGCGCGTTGTCCCGCACGTCGCCCGAACACCACCGTTTCCAGCAAGGAATTGCCCCCAAGCCGATTTGCCCCATGGATGCTGACACAGGCACATTCCCCCGCGGCAAATAATCCGGGAATCTCCGTTTCGGTCCAGAGGTTGGTGGACACTCCTCCCATTTGATAATGAGCTCCTGGTCGAACGGGAATCGGGCTTTCAATCGGATCCACCCCCGCGAAGTCAATAGCTAGTTGCCGGATCTGAGGCAACCGTTCGAGGATACGAGCGCGCCCCAAATGACGGAGATCCAACAAGACGCACCCATCGACGCCGCGGCCCTCGGCGATCTCGCGGGCAATCGCCAAAGACACTGTGGAGCGAGTGGCGAGTTCCATTTGTTCAGGGGCATAGCGCTTCATGAATCGTTCCCCAAGAGTGTTCAAGAGGTACCCTCCCTCGCCTCTTGCCCCTTCAGTGATCAAGATTCCCGTATGCTTGAGTGTGGATGGATGAAATTGCACGAATTCCATATCCTTGAGCGCTACCCCCGCCCGATAGGCCAGCGCCATGCCGTCGCCGGTATTGATCACGGCATTGGTGCTCGTCAAAAACACACGGCTACTCCCCCCAGTCGCCAAAATCACCGCCTTAGCTGCGATGGCATGCAACCCCCCATGAAGAATGTCCCAGGCAATGACCCCTCGACAGACTCCATCCTCCACTATGAGCGCAGTCACATACCATTCTTCATAGACTGTAACCGCCCGTTTTAGTAATTGTTCATACATGGCATGTAAGATGGCGTGGCCTGTCCGATCCGCGGCGTAACAGGTGCGGGGGAATCCGGCCCCCCCAAAGGGCCGCTGAGCAATTCGGCCATGTTCATCGCGGCTGAAAATCACCCCCATTCGTTCCAAGGCTAAAATATCATCAGGAGCCTCTCGACACATGGCGATGATGGCGTCTTGATCACCGAGAAATACCCCACCCTTTGTTGTATCGAACGCATGGGCTTCCCAGGAGTCATGTTCTCCAATGGCGGCATTGATCCCACCCTGTGCTGCCACAGAGTGACTCCGGACTGGATGGACCTTGGACAACACCGCAACATTAAGATGAGCGGGAGTGCTCACGGCAGCCCGCATCCCTGCCAATCCGGCTCCTACAATGACAATGTCATGATAGATCATACGCTTTCCCCTCGCCGTTGGATCCTCAACCAGTGATCTCGCAACCTCTTTTCACACGCTTCATGGTTACTACTCTTTGCAGAGCCATGAGAACCATGATAGGCTGTACCACGTAATCCCATGTCAGGTGATATCATCATGTTAATGGGTGGTGGCCTGTGGAGTGGTTTGCAGTAACATGACCAATCTTTTCAAACCCATCTTTCAGTTTCAATCTCGATCCTCTTTTGCCGAAATGAGTACTCATGATGCTAGAATGCTCCCTATGTCGCCGGTTTCGTGATCGACGTCTTCCCTTATGACCCCTGAGACCTCGCATAGTTGGCTTACCCCTCCTGATCTCTTCCCTCCCCGGCATTTTGGGTCGACCGAGGCCGACATTCAAGAAATGCTCGGGATCTTAGGCCTTTCCTCGCTTGATGCTCTCGTGCATACCGCGCTTCCCGAGGAGATTCAGCTGACCCAACCGCTTCGCCTGCCTCCGCCGCGGGGTGAACAGACTGTCCTAGCTGAATTGCGGCAACTAGCCAGTCAAAATAAGAGATTCCGTTCGTACATTGGGATGGGCTATTACGACTGTATCACTCCGCCCGTCATTCTGCGAAATCTGTTGGAAAATCCCGCATGGTATACTCAATATACGCCATACCAAGCCGAAATCGCCCAGGGGCGGCTTGAAGCACTTCTGAACTTTCAAACCATGGTCGCTGACCTGACGGGGCTCCCGTTGGCCAATGCCTCGTTGCTCGATGAGGCAACAGCCGCTGCCGAGGCCATGGCTATGTGCCGGACTATCACCGGCACCAAGACGCCCAAGTTTTTTGCCGCACAGGACTGCCACCCGCAAACACTGGCAGTTCTCCAGACACGGGCACGAGCGCTAGGGATTGAGGTCCATGTCGGGGATCCCGAGGCCATTGAATGGGGGCGATATCCCTACTGTGGACTTTTGCTCCAATATCCCACCACAGAAGGGTATGTTCGAGATTATCGCGAGGTGATCGCCCTTGCTCATGAAGCCAACGCTCTCGTTATCGTCGCCACGGATTTACTCGCTCTCACCCTTTTGCGACCGCCGGGAGAATTTGGTGCAGATATCGCGGTAGGGTCCAGCCAGCGGTTTGGCGTCCCCCTTGGATTCGGTGGGCCCCATGCCGCATTCCTAGCCACAAAAGAAGCCTTTAAACGTCAGGTTCCAGGAAGGATCGTGGGTGTCTCCAGGGATGCCCAGGGGCGACCTGCCTATCGACTGGCCCTACAGACCCGAGAGCAGCACATTCGCCGCGACCGGGCTACAAGCAATATTTGCACGGCCCAAGTGTTATTGGCCAATGTAGCCGGCATGTATGCAGTATACCACGGACCTGAAGGTTTGCGACGCATTGCCCGGCGAGTGCATGGATTCACCAAGGTGCTTGCCGAAGGGCTCTCTCGCCTTGGATGCCGTGTAGGTGAAGAGCTCTTTTTCGATACGATTAAGGTAATTCCTGCAAACGCCACCACGAAACAGATCCTAGCGAAAGCCCGCGAGCAAGGGATCAATCTCCGCCACTTCGACGATGATGGGGCATTGGGGATCGCCTTAGACGAAGCAACAACAGTGGAAGAGGTGAATCGGCTGTTTAGCGTCTTCTGTAAACATGAGCGCGTGTGGTTTTCCGCGGAAGAGCTGGCCGAAGGGATCACTCCTGACATTCCCGCTCCCTTTGTCCGCACCTCTCCTTATCTTACACACCCGGTTTTTCACCAGTATCACTCCGAACACGAGCTCCTTCGGTATCTCCACCGCTTGCAAGCGCGAGATCTCTCTCTCGTGCACTCAATGATTCCCTTAGGGTCATGTACCATGAAACTCAACGCCACGGTGGAGATGTTACCTGTAACCTGGCCGGAGTTTACAGGCATTCATCCTTTCGTCCCAGAAGACCAAACAAAGGGATATGAGCAGTTGCTCTCGCAGCTCGAAGCATGGCTCGCCGAGATCACGGGATTTGCGGCCGTGTCCTTCCAACCGAATGCGGGATCACAGGGAGAATACACCGGGCTGATGATTATTCGGGCTTTCCATGAACATCGAGGAGAAGGGCAACGCCGCGTCTGTCTCATTCCCACCTCGGCGCATGGAACCAATCCAGCCAGCGCAGTGATCGCAGGGTTGGAGGTTGTTCCTGTAGCCTGTGATCACCACGGCAACATCAATATCGACGATCTCCGCATCAAGGCCGAACGCCACGCTCATACCCTCGCTGCGCTGATGGTGACCTATCCTTCGACTCACGGGGTGTTCGAAGAGACGATTCGGGAAGTGTGCCAGATCGTTCACACCTATGGCGGCCAAGTGTATATGGATGGAGCCAATATGAACGCCATGGTCGGCTTGTGCCGGCCAGGCGATATCGGAGCCGATGTCTGTCATCTGAATTTACATAAGACATTCTGCATTCCTCATGGAGGCGGGGGACCAGGAATGGGACCAGTAGCTGTGGCCCCGCATTTGGTTCCTTTCCTCCCTGGGCACCCCATGCGACAGGTTGGAGGCTCTCAGGCTATTGGCCCTGTTTCCGCCGCCCCTTATGGCAGCCCAAGTATTCTTCCTATTTCGTGGGCATTTATCGCACTCATGGGAGCAGAGGGGCTCACAAAAGCTTCGAAGCTCGCTATTCTCCATGCCAATTACATGGCGAAGCGTTTAGAAAAGTATTATCCAATTCTGTATCGAGGCAAGGGAGGATTCTCAGCCCACGAATTCATCTTGGATCTTCGGCCCTTCAAAAAATCCGCCGATATCGAAGTGGAAGACGTAGCCAAGCGGCTGATGGATTTCGGGTTTCATGCTCCCACCATTTCTTGGCCAGTCGCGGGAACTATGATGATCGAGCCCACGGAAAGTGAGTCGAAGGCTGAGTTGGATCGATACTGTGACGCCCTGATCCAGATTCGCCAAGAAATTGAAGCCATTGAAGAAGGCCGCCTCCCGAAGGACGACAATCCGCTCAAAAATGCCCCCCATACGCTGGAAATGGTCAGTGCCTCCAATTGGACGCACCCCTATAGCCGGGAACAAGCTGCCTTTCCCGCTCCCTGGCTCCGTCGCTGGAAATTCTGGCCATCAGTATCCCGCATCGACAATGCCTATGGGGATCGAAACCTTGTGTGCACGTGTCCACCCGTCACCTGACTCGGAGCTGAAGGTTTCTTGCGCGACAGCTAAGGAGGGCTCCATGCGCAGACGTTCTACCATTGGCGAGCTTCTGCTTGATCGACTCGCACAGCTTGGGGTCCGTCACGTGTTTGGCATACCTGGTGACTACGTGTTGACTCTCTACAAATTGATTGAGAATTCCTCTATCCAGCACGTGGGCACCACCCGTGAAGACTGTGCGGGATTCGCTGCCGATGCCTATGCACGCATTCATGGAATCGGCTGCGCCTGCGTCACGTACTGTGTCGGAGGGTTCAATATCGTTAATGCTATCGCCTGCGCCTATGCGGAACGGTCGCCCGTAGTTCTGCTGTCTGGTTCACCGGGTCTCGGCGAGCGCGTGAAGACCCCTTTTCTCCACCACATGGTTCGAGATTTTTCCACCCAGAGAGAAGTGTTCGAACATATCACCGTGGCTTCCGTGATTCTGGATGACCCTCTAACTGCGGAACGCGAGATCGATCGAGTATTGGCCGCGTTGCTCCGATACAAGCGGCCCGTGTATCTGGAAATTCCGCGGGATCTGGTCCTCGCCCCTCTTGAGGTGGCCCGCTCAACGCCATTAATCGAACCGGCTGGCGAGAGTGACCCGGATGCCTTGAAGGAGGCATTGGCAGAAGTGCGAGGGATTCTCTCGGGAGCCGAGCGCCCGGTCATCTTGGCCGGTGCTGAGATTTATCGTTTCGCACTCCAAGACGAACTGACCACGTTGGTGGAACGAATGAATGTACCGGTTGCCACCACCTTACTGGGGAAATCCGTGATCCGTGAGGATCATCCCTTGTACATTGGCGTATATGGAGGCCTCGTGGGACGTGACGAAGTTCTGGAGTTCGTGGATCACGCGGATTGTCTGTTGACACTAGGAACCCAGTTGACGGATATCGATGACGTGAAGGTCCACGCTCGACTGCTGGCCGCCGGGCGCACGATTCACGCTACGGCCGATGGATTGACCATCAAACATCACCGCTATGAGGGGGTACGGTTTGAGGACTTTGTCCGGGCCTTGGCCGCCTCACCCTTGCCGTCCTTCCCCTCACGGCCGTTGCCCGTTGAGACCCATTTGCCGTTTGATCCACCTGCGGCACAAAGTCCTGTCACACTTCGGAGCCTCTTCGGGCATCTCGATCGGTTGCTGCATGAGAAAACCATTGTCATTGCCGACGTGGGGGAGTCTCTCTTTGCCGCTGCAGACTTGCATGTCCGGCGAAGCGCTGAGTTTCTCTCCCCTGCCTATTACACCTCTATGGGATTTAGTGTGCCCGCGGCCGTGGGCGCGGCATTTGCCGATCCTTCCCTGCGGCCGATTGTGCTGGTGGGTGATGGGGCCTTCCAAATGACGGGGACGGAATTGACCACGGCACTTCGCCATGGTCAGACGCCCATCATCATCATTTTAAATAATCGAGGCTATGTCACGGAACGCGAAATTTTGGACGGTCCCTTCAACGACCTGCATGAATGGCGGTACGAAAAAATCTGCGACTTGCTCGGCGGTGGGATCGGCCACCGCGTGGCGACGTTTGGCGACTTGGTAGGGGCGCTTGAAACCGCCATGGCCGATGCCAGCCATCTTCATGTGATCAACGTCTTGCTCGATCCAAGCGATCGGTCGACCGCCATGACTCGAGTCGCCCATCGCCTCGCAAAACGATTGGCAAAAGGGAGCGTCGAGAGCTCTAGCCAGGCTTCAGGTTTCTCCACCTGAGACCGCCGTATGTGTCCACAACAAGAGATCCGCCACCACGCCTCGATCTGATGCACGCACTCTCGTTTCTCGCCACGGTCGTTTCCATTATCTGCTTTCCTCTTGCCATTCTGGCACTGCTCTATCCCTGGATTGTCAGTCCGTTTGGGCGGTGGCGAGGCTTTGCCCTGTACCTTGGACTCTCGATTATCGCCTTGCTGCTCGCTGCGCTGACTGCCCCAAGCCCGCACGTATCTCCTGGTCAGGACTGGACGATCTGGGATTGGGGAATCAGCGCAGGAGCTGGGCTAGGCGGACTCGTATGGCTCTTCCGAAGGTCTCTCCGGCGAGCGTTTTTCCCAGACTCTTCTTCTTCACCCACTTCTCGTGCTAGAACCCACAACAGGAGGCGCAAGCAATCATACACGTCAGCGCCGTGAACTGCTGTGCGGCACGCCGGAACCTTTCAGGGGCATACCTTTTTTTCGGTTTCGTGGCAGTTCCCCACGGGACCTCTTTATAATGACCCCACTGCCTGAGCCATTATTATTGAAGCAGAGTGAACCATTACAGGAGGGCTTACCCATGACCCAAGTGCTCGTTGCCTTGATCGCCGTCGTCCTACTGGCATTCATGAGCATCAAAATTGTACCCGAATATCAGCGTCTCGTGATCCTCCGATTCGGGAAAGCGCTCGAAAATCCTCAAGGCCCCGGGTTGGTCTTGGTTATCCCCTTTGTCGATCGGCCGATCCGCGTGGATTTGCGGGAGCGATTATTCGAGGTTCCACATTTGACCTGCATTACCCAGGACAACGCCTCCATCGCCATCGATTTTCTCATCTACTCACGGGTTGTGGATCCCATGGCCAGTGTTTTGGCCGTGGAGGATTTCCGTGCCGCGGCTCAGGGTATCGCCACCACCACGCTCCGTGCGGTAATTGGCGATATCCCCCTTGACGACGTGCTGGCCAAACGCGACCAAATCAACGTGATGCTTCAGGAAAAACTGGATGCTGTGACGGAGCGCTGGGGGGTGAAAATTACCGCCGTGGAAATCTCTGATATCACTCCTCCCAAAGAAGTCCTCGACGCTATGACTCGTCAGATGTCCGCGGAACGGAGTCGGCGGGCCACTGTCACTGAGGCTGAGGGAAGCAAACAAGCAGCGATTCTCGTGGCAGACGGAGAAAAACAATCCGAGATTCTCAGGGCCGAAGGCCGACGTCAAGCCACCATTCTGGAAGCAGAAGGTGAAGCGCTTGCGCTCCAAGCAATCTTCCAGGTGGCCAAAACAATTGATCCCAAGACCATGAGCCTGCAATACCTGACCACACTTAGGAGTATGGCCAGCAGTCCCTCCACAACATTTGTCTTTCCTCTGGAATTTAGTTCCCTGCTCAGCGGCATTTTCCAAGCCAATCAGCAAACGTTCAAGCCCTGACCCATGAGATTTTCGCCCAAACGAAACCCGGCCTTTCCCGCTACAGGGGAAAGGCCGGGTTCAGATAAGCATCATCCCTGGTTGCGGGGGACGGATTTGAACCGCCGACCTTTGGGTTATGAGCCCAACGAGCTACCAGACTGCTCCACCCCGCAGAGCTATATTACCTATGAAATGAGTCTCGCGTCAACGGAGTACTGAGGTGGAGTCCGCTCCGAGACCGGAAGCTGACTTCATTCGCAGGGATTGGGCTTCCTGTGCTATGGTTAAGACACAATGGGTTTTGCCGCAGGATTTGCATGCCTGTTAGCTCTTTTCCTCATTCTTGGAGACTGGTACCAGTTCACGCGTCTTCACCCCTTCTCCGCCCGCTATGGCTGCCGTATTGCTCAGCGGCACGATTATCTGCCCTCTCTTTCACTGGCTTCTCTCCACAGGTGTTTCGACTCGCAGGGAATTCTCTATTTGCCCCACGGCATTGCCCGATGGATCCACGACCAGCGCCTAATCATGTTTCGCCCCTCGTATCAATTGTACTCCTTGCGCTTTCGCACAGCATGGCCACTCAAGGGGACTATTGAAGTCTCCTCTGTAGAAGACCAGACCCTTTGCCTGCGTTTGACTAAACGACTGCCCTGGTCCTCCGCAATCCTGAGTCTTACTTGGCTTGGCCTGGTTGCAGGAGGAACCTTGACCTTTGTCATCCTGTTCGCGAGAGATGGAGGATTCTCGACTTTGGGTGGAATCTTGCTGGGATGCGGAGTGGCGGCGGGAGGAGTTCTCGTATTGGCTTTTGGGTTAATCCTACTCTCGGTAGCGTATCGCCTTGAGGACCACCGATTGATGCAGGTCTACCAGGAACTTCACGAAGCACTGCGAGCTCATTCTGCTCTCAGGAATCAGCCGGCTCCAACAGATCTTCGGGTTTCTTCAGAATCGCGTCAGCCTTGAATGTGGCAATCTGATAGACCCATTCACTCACTCGCTCATTCAGTGCTTGAACTTCGGCTTGCACGGCCTCGGGAGATTTCAGCGCAGTGGGCTTTTCGGCCTCCTGACCAGCATCCGCTTCTGCTGAGGAAGCTTCTTGTTGGGATGAAGAGGACTCCTGTGCCTTTTCTTCGGATTTCTGGTTGTCGCTAGCGACCAACGCGGGATTGAACGCGGCTTGCACGGTGACATAGGGCGTGCCTTCCTTTCGCCACAATTTCACGGTCACCTCCAGCCCATCTCGTGTTTCCAGCACTGCTCGGGTCACGGGTTGCGCCACCGAGACGTCCTGCGCTGGGCGAACATCGTCGAGGGTCAAGCCCGACAGCGTGGACACGACATTGTTCACGGCGAACTGCGAGCGAAGTTTGGCCGTGCTCGGCATATCCACCAGCTTGAAATCCAACTCATCAGGCTTCGCCTTTTCAAGGGTCAACGTCGTGCCATCGGGATGAGTAACGCGAACTCGCTGAATCCGTTGGGTCTCAATATCCAGAATCTTCTTGTCCAACCATTCGGTGGCGTTTCGGTCGACCTCCAAATGCCCCACAACCAGCCAGGTTTGAGGATCATCTGGCCGACGCACGTAGATCTCGTCTTTCGTGGAATCACCTCTGGCCGGCCGCTGATTGCCCAGAATGACCGTTGCAAGTACTGTGTCGCCTTTTCGCAATTCCACTTTTGTGGATAGCGAATCCTCAGCGTGTACGTCCTGCAATCCGAGTTTCGGATACAAGTCCGGATTTTTGGTCTTGGGCTCTAAAATGGCCAACTCGGCAAGACCGATCAGCGTCTCTCGCACCTTCCCAAGGTCCGCAGGGTAAGCGTTTTTTTCCTTAACGATCCAACGGTCTCCTTCACGCGCCACGGTGATCGTGCCCCCTTGAGTGGTGATCACGATCGTGGTCACGTCATTGAGCTGGTCCATCAACTCAGGGAAGAGCCGACTTCCCGCTTCAGGAAGTGAAGTCTCGTCCTGCCACGATTGCCATACAGCGACAAGAATGACGACTAGTGTAATACCTGCCAGTACTCCAACGGTTTTCGTTCTCATAGGTAGCGCTCAGTAGATCGCGTCTGAGTGCAAAGACAGGATTGTTTATTATTCACGGCCTTTGGTCAGGGAGGTTTCTGATGGGACGGGCTTTCGCCGATTTCGGAGGCGATAGAGGCCAACAAAGACTCCGCCCACGGCAATGACCAACGGCATAAACCCTATGTTGAAGAATTTCACGATGCTCTCCAGACTCTCAATGTTTTTTTGGAGCTCATGCTGGACGGCGCGTAACTCCTTGCGAGTCTCCAGCAATTCCTGCCGGAACCGTGCCAGTTCTTGTTGCTGTTCCGCACTAAGAATTACTGCACTTTGATCGTCTTTCTTCCGCTGTAACTCCCGGATCTTTCGCTCCGTCATGCGCAACCGCTCTTGAAGCATTTGCTCTTTTTGTCGAAATTGTTGCTCAGCTTCCTGCTGAATCGCGCGAACGAGAGTGAATGGCCGAGAAAACCGCCCGCGGTTTCGCACACTGATTAACTCGTTGCTTCCCGTAAGATTGTCGAGGGCATTGGTCACAAAGTTTCCATTCGAGGCAATGGGAATCCCGATGCGCTGTCCTAAGAACTCTTGGACATCCACCCAAAATCGATCTTGCAGCATATCGGTGTCCGCCACCACGATGATGTTGATTGGCTCCTTGGATTCTGTCAGATGAGGGGCGCGCTCCGACTCGGTATTCGCGGACTTCGAGGTGGAATTTTTTGGTTCTGGTGGTCCTTCAGGGAAAGCCGTTTTTACATGCCCTGTGATACGTGCAGCCAGGATAAACCGTTCCCCGTCCGGTCGATAGGTCCGAGCAAGGCTCCCCACATCAGACAGGAATTGAATCCGCGCGACGTCAATGGCCATGGCTTGTTCGTCTGACTGCACCAGAGGCACAATCGTCGTCTCGCTGCCTTCCCGTTTTCGGAGAATTCCAGGCGACGCCAGCGTGAGTTTCGTCAGTTGGGCGGTCACGACATCCTCCCGATTGAGATGAGCGGGCGTGACATCAAACCATACGGGATAATCCACGACCAACAGCCGCCCTTGCTTACGGAAATTCACTTTTTTGGCAAAGGGGAGTTCTCCCACGACCTTGCCTTTCTCCAACTCGATCCCCCACTGTTCAAAGAGTTTGTCCAAATCAGAATGCTTGGGTCCTTGCATGCCCATGGGATTCATAGGATTGGGCGCGACACGGTCAGCCTCAGCATAGGCATCGACGAACACGAGCGCCCGTCCTCCTCTCAAGATGAACTGATCAATCGCGTACAAGGTTTCGTCGCGGAAATTTTTGGGATGCACGAGCATCAAGACATCGATATCATCTGGAATCTCCGAAAGTTCTCGGTCAAGAGTCCGAACCTCGGCGACTTGCCGAATGACATCCATAATCAGCCATGGAGGCCGATTCGGCTGTCCTTGAAGCATCGCGAAGGGATTGCCTCCCTGAAGAGGAAGCGTGCTGAGAAGCCCCACAACCGGCCGATCGGGATGAGCTAACCGATAGATCAGACGCGTGATGTCATATTCCAAAAATTCCTCACGTTCCGGCTGGAAAAAGGGAATGATTTCCTCTTCATCAGTCGAGCTCGTGCCCACAAGTCCAAAATAAAAGTGGAGGTTCCCATTGTCTAACGGAACGCCTTGCAGGCCATAGGCAACGGCTCGATCCTCCTCTTCAGAAAAGGGTTCGGGATCGATGACTTGGAGGACGATCTTCCCTCCAGCTGCCTGCTCGTATTCACGTAAGAGTTCTTCTACTCGAATCGCATAGCTGTGAATCCCGGGTAGTCCTCGAGCCAATTTTTTCGAGAGATAAAATCGCAGAATGAGCGGCTCTTCCAGTGTTTCGAGAATTTTTTTGGTTCCATCAGATAGAGTAAAGAGATGTTCTTCCGTCAAGTCGAATCGAGCGGATCGCAATGTGACATTGCTCAGCACGTTCACCGCCAAAAACAGGACTGCGGCAATGGCAAGCCCTGTTCCTGTCAACCAAGTCTTACTGAATAGTTTCATCGAACCTCAGAACGTGAATCTCATTGCCGCAATTTCTGGGCAATTCTCATTCCGCCTTTTTCATTTCTAAGACAAGCGCATTGGCAAACAGCCAGAAGGCCATCAGCGAGAGAAAATAGACAAGATCCCGGAGATCAATGACCCCTTTACTGATGGCGGTGAAATGCGTCAAAAAGCTGAATGAGCTGATGGCGTTCAGCAGAAATTCTGGCGCCCAGGCACTGAAGAAATCCAAGACCATCGGGAATCCGCTTAACACGAAGCCGAGACACACCACTACAC
>RFGT01000249.1 GCA_003696975.1 Nitrospirota bacterium
ACAGGGTCTTGACCAACAATTGGACCAAAAGCTCCGGTGTGAGGCCGGTCTCGGCGATGGATGAAGGAGCTGGGGGGAAGGTAGGCCGTTCCTCGTGTGGGGCCTGCTTATCGGTCCTGAGGGAATGAGGGTGTACCATGGGCCTTGTTCTCCTGTCCTGTTCCATTCGGCTGAAATGCGAGGATTATTGATGGGCCAGCGAGATCCTCAGGAGATATGAAGGGTGTGCGACGCATAGGGGGACCGAGACGGCACCGGCAAGTGGCGGGGTGGCTTCTGGGATTTCTGTTTGTACTGGTGAGCGGCGCATGTTCGGATACGCCTTCCCAAGCCTTTCGTTTTGGACTAGCCAGTGCCCCCCTGAATCTGGATCCACGCTATGCAACCGATGCCACATCTGCTCGAATCAATCGATTGCTGTACCGGCGTCTGGTAGACTTTGATGAAACGTTTCGCCCGGTTCCGGCGCTGGCGACATGGAAGCAGGTGAACCCTAGACATTACCGGTTTTTCTTGAACGCTGGCCCCGGACGGACCTTTCACGATGGCACGCGATTGACCGCCTATGACGTGAAGGCCACGTATGAATCCATCTTGGACCCAACGCAGGCCTCCCCGCTGCGGGGATCATTACAGGTGATTGATCGGATTGAGGCGCGCAGTGACGAAATCATTGATTTTTATCTCACACAACCAGATCCGCTGTTTCCGCGCCTGTTGGGAGTGGGCATTCTGCCCAGGCGGTTGCTGGTCCAGCGTCATCCCTTTCACGCCCGTCCTGTGGGAAGCGGCCCGTTTGCGTTTCAGGCGAAACCCGACGACAATCGACTTCAGCTCGTGAGAGTGCAGGATGGCCGGCGGTTTGAGTTTCTTCGTATTCCCGACCCCACGGTGCGAGCGCTCAAGTTGCTCGCCGGCGAGATTGACATGGTGCAAAACGACCTTCCGCCAGAGATCGTCTCCTATCTTGCCCGGACTCCCGCGTTGAGGATCCAGCGAATTCCCGGGACCACCTTCACCTATCTGGGCTTCAACCTGCGCGATCCCGTGACCCGTCATCTAGCCTTGCGGCAGGCGATTGCCTATGCCATTGATCGCGAGGCGATTATTGCCTCGATCTTGGGCGGAGCCGCACGACTCGCCCATTCTATTCTCCCGCCTTACCACTGGGCTGGACATCCCGCGTTGCAGGGATATCGGTATGACCCGGAGAAAGCGCGCAGCTTGCTTGCTGGCCTGGACAAGAATGTTTCTCGTTCATTGACCTATAAGACCTCCAGCGATCCTTTTCGCCTCCGAGTGGCCACCATTATTCAGGATCAACTTGCCAAGATCGGGCTGCATGTGGAGGTACGGAGTTATGACTGGGGAACCTTTTATGGCGATATCAAGGCAGGGCGATTTCAGCTCTATAGCCTTTCCTGGGTGGGTGTCAAGACGCCGGATATTTTCTCGTATGCGTTTCACAGCCGATCTATCCCACCGCATGGCGCCAATCGAGGTCGCTATCACAGCCCGCTTGCTGATCGATTGATCGAAGAAGCCGAGGCCGCTCAGTCCCTTGAGGAAAAACAGAAGCTCTACCGCCGCCTTCAAGAGCATCTCCTGGCCACACTTCCGTATGTACCCCTCTGGTATGAAGATCATGTCTTTGTGGCACGGAAAGAGATTCAGGGGTATGTGATGGCCCCCGATGGCAACTATGATGGATTGCAACAGGTCTATCGAAGTGTGCGGGCAGTACAGGAGTAAGGAACCTTGTTCTGGCAGGTAGTCTTTCGCCGAGTGATCAGCGCAGGCGGCGTTGTCGTAGGGGTCGTCTGTCTGGTCTTTGTGCTGCTTCACCTGGTTCCGGGAGATCCGGTCGACGTGATGCTCGGGGAATACGCCCGCCCTGCAGACAAGGAAGCCCTGCGACGGGCGCTTGGGCTCCACCAGCCACTGCCGCGGCAGTTGGCGCAGTACTTGGAGCGCGTGCTACACGGAGATTTTGGGACCTCGATTTACTCGGGCCGACCCATTGGGCAATTGCTGTGGGAGCGAATCCCCGCTACCGCGGAACTAGGGTGTGCCGCCTTGGGGCTTGCCCTGCTGCTGGCCTTTCCGCTTGGCATCCTCGCGGCGGTCTACAGGAACTCGCTGGTGGATGTGGCAGCGATGAGTTTCTCCTTGCTGGGGGTCTCAATTCCCAATTTTTGGCTGGGACCAATGGTGATTCTCGTAGGAGCGGTATGGCTGGGGTGGTTTCCCGTCAGCGGACGAGAAGGCCTGTTGTCTTTGGTCCTGCCGGCCGTTACCCTCGGTACAGCGTTGGCGGCCATCTTGGCGCGCATGATTCGAAGCTCGCTCCTGGACGTCCTCTCGGAGGATTTTATCCGCACGGCCCGAGCCAAGGGCGCCGCGGAATGGATGGTGATTCTCCGGCATGGTGTTCGCAATGCCCTATTGCCGGTGACGACCCTGGTGGGCCTTCAACTGGGATCATTGCTGGGCGGGGCGGTCATTACCGAAACCGTGTTCGCCTGGCCCGGGATCGGATCGCTGGTAGTGGAAGCGATCCAGCGCCGCGATTACCCCGTGGTTCAGGCTGCGGTGCTGGTTATTGCTTTGGCCTATGTGCTGGTCAATCTGGTGACCGATGTGCTCTACGCTTGGATTGATCCTCGCGTACGGTTTGAGAGAGAGCCATGAAGCGACTCGGCGTGCCTGGGGGGATTCTGCTTGCTTGGATCATCACAGGGATTGCTGGGCCCTTGCTGCCGTTGACTCCCAATGCCATCGACCTTTCGCATGTGCTTCAGTCCGGCGATGCCCATGCGTGGCTCGGATATGACGACCTCGGACGCCCTATTGCCGATCGCCTCGTTATCGGGGCGCGAACGTCTCTGCTGGTTGCCTGTGGAGTGGTGGGCATTTCCATGGTCCTGGGCAGTGTGTTGGGTGCCGTGGGAGGTTACTTGGGCGGATGGATCGATCATCTCTTGGTCCGAGTGATCGACGTGTTTTTGGCGTTTCCCGGAATCCTGCTGGCGATCGCGCTCGCTGGAGTTATGGGGCCTGGCCTCGACAATGTTGTGATCGCTCTCTCCGCGGTGGGGTGGGTGGGATATGCCAGGCTGGCTCGCGCCCAAGTCTTGTCGATCAAGACACGCGATCATGTCATGGCAGCCGTGGCTGTGGGTGCATCGCGATCCCGGATTGTCCTCCGGCACCTGTTACCTCTCGTCAGTGCCCCCCTGCTGGTTGAGGCCAGTTTTGGCCTGGCAGGCGTCGTGGTCGCTGAGGCCGGCTTGTCGTTTTTGGGCTTGGGAGTCCAACCCCCTATCGCCTCATGGGGCAGCATGATTCGTGACGGGACCCGCTACATGCTGGTGGCTCCCCACATGGTTATTGCACCGGGGATAGCCTTGTTCCTGGTCGTGTTGGCGATTAATCTCCTCGGCGATTGGCTCCGGGATTGGCTCGACGTGAGAAGCCGCTCGTGAGTCTGATGCCGCGTACACAGGTTTGAGTGATCTCCTCAACTATTACCGATTGCTCCCCAATGCCTGGATCTTCTTCCCCCGCTGGCGAAAGGGGGTCACGGTTCCAGACCATGTCGCACGTTTCGCCCTTTGGGTACGGGCAAATACTCGACTGAAGGCTGGCTCCGAACGGGTTGGGGGTAGAGGGACAGTAATTCCAGAATCTCTGAAGGCATAGCGGTACTCACATGAAGACCGAGTGCTTTGGCGGCTTCGGCCGTCAGGGGGTAATCGTGGGTCCACATCCCTGTGGAGAGCTTGTCGGCAATGACTTCAGCTTGGTCCCGCGGGAGCGGATCCGTCAGCAGTTCAATGGCTGCTTCCCTGACTTGCTGGATGGCCTTTTTACCGATGTCCGCTAAAATGAGCGTGCGGTCGTCGATCTCACTGACGGGTTTGCGTTCGACAACCCGGAGCAGCGAGGCGGCAGGGAATTCCCC
>RFGT01000250.1 GCA_003696975.1 Nitrospirota bacterium
GGACACGGCTTACGGTCTGGTCGTCTGCTCCCCAGCCATTGGAACGCAAGACGCTGGCTGTTGCTGGTAAAAGCCCCTGATAAAGGCGATTTTTCTGCACAGCGGCTTCAGTGACTTCTGTTTTCCACAGGTCTTAGTCCGGCATCGTCCATATCCTCGTCTCATCCTGCCTACCTTGAACGACCACAGAAGATCCACATTCTTCCCCTCAACAAGTTGGCCTCGCAGGTGAACACGCGGTTTTGTCACCTACCACAAGGATATTGTTGCTCCTCATGCTTACGGTCCCCATTAATTGCCTAAGTAAATGTTCGATTGATTGGAGAGAGGGGCCTCGAGGAAATAGAAATTCAGGACCTTTTTCTTCTTTGAGCAAAGGACCAGATGAGCCACCGACGGCCTTGCTATCAAAAAGTGGCCACTTTTGTCGCAACCATAATGAGCGTCTCACCGAACAATACCACATCGGCAGATCAAGAACACGGCGATGGCCAGCAATCTGTATTAATTCCGCAATACGTAGACGGGTCAGATGGACCGTATTGGGTCCCTTATGCGAAGGGTGGACTTGATCAAACGCTTTGAGATCGTTACATTTTGGTTCAATCACGATATGGATCCTATCCCTCACTTTATACAATCCCAAATTGGGACTGTCTATCCTAGACTAAGCAGACTGTGTGGAGAATTTTAACAAACGTCTATGCCTAGAATCAGCGTCATTATACCTGCTTACAACGGTGAAACCCGCTACCTTCGCGAAGCCATTCAGAGTGTCTTAGCTCAAACAATTCAGGATTTTGAGCTTATCGTAGTCGATGATGCCTCCGAGGACGATCCCTGCCGTATTCTCCCGAAACATTCTTTCATCCAGTACTACCGGCGAACAAGCAATGGCGGACAAGCAGTGGCACGAAACGACGGTGCTCGCTTGGCCTCAGGCCAGTTCCTTGCTTTCTTAGACCAAGACGATCTGTGGGAACCAGCGTTTCTTGAAGCAACTCTTGAAGTATTCCACAAAGCTCCTGAAACAGCATTAGTTCATACTGATGGGTACCAAGTGAATGAACGGAATCACATTCTTGAGTACGATGCGGCTATGAAACACACAAAGAGTATTTGTCAACTACTTCGGAATGGCCACGACACCGCCACTTCAGGTTCGCTTATCCGGAAACACTGCTTCGACGCCATTGGCGGATATGATGAGCATCTTACGATCTGGGAAGACATCGATTTGGGTATTCGTTTGAGTCAACGGTTTCTCATTCATCATCTTCCTGAACCTCTCTACCGACATCGACTTTACACCCGAAACGTTTCTCGTGGAATTCCGCCTGAGCGTGCGCTCCGTGCTCGAGAATATTTTCTCAATAAATACTCTTCGCATTGTTTATCAGATCCCATCTACAAGAAAGCATTGGCCCGGGATTGGGCACAGTATTATAGCGATAAAGGAAAGTTTCACCTCGCCCGTGGCGAGAAACAACAAGCTCGCAAAGCGTTCATAGCATCGCTGCAATCGTCTCCCTATTCCCAGCGAACCCTGCTCCGACTTCTCAAAACTTATTTCCCAAGATTTTCTAGATTCCAATTGGTCTAAACGTCCGGTTCATTATTTTCTTTCTCCTAAAACAAAACATCAGGGCATCAAGAATGGAGCATGCTATCATAAACAGCCATTAACTCAGAAGCGGTTTGTTCCCACGTGAATTGACGAGCACGAGCAAGTCCTGCTTCGACAAGTCGTTTCCTCATGCCAGCATCGGTAAGCACATATTCCAAAGCCCTTGCTAGCGCCCCAGAGTCTTTTGGATCGAACATATAAGCAGACTCTCCGGCGACTTCAGGCAAGGAAGAAGTATTGGAGCAAATGACTGGACAGCCACATGCCATCGCTTCAAGCACTGGCAGACCGAAACCCTCGTATAACGAAGGGAAGACAAAAACAGAGGCCTGTTGATACAATCTCACCAACTCGTGCTCAGAGACCACGCCTGAAAATCTCACGTCGTTATAAAGTCGAAGGTCCCCCACTAACTCCCGTAAATCCGCCCGACGCCGAAGATCACCAGCCAAGATCAGTTCATGCGTTTCCCGCAGAGAGGAAGGGAGTTGAGCAAAGGCTTGAATTAAGGTTTCAAGATTTTTTGTGGGATCTTCACCAGCGACGCTCAGAATAAACTTCTTGCCCACATACGAGGATTTTTCGCTTGCTGAAAGGGGATGAAACGTTTGGGTATCGACGCCTTGATAAACAACGGAAATCCGTTCTGGAGGCAGATTCAAGTGTGTCATAAGATCCTTCCGGGAATATTGCGACACCGTGAGGATTCGATCAGCTTGTTGGCACCGGTCGGGCACGAACATCTGGTAGAGCCATCGATTAAGATTCCATTTTGACTTAAAAGGAGGAAATAACAGCGGTTTGACATCATGGATTGTGACCAGGAATTTACCACGCTTCCAGATCACCGACGAATCATGAGGAAAGTGAAGGAGATCGTATGGACTTGCTAGCAAAGAAACGACCTGCTCCCATGTGCGGCGCCGAAAAACTGGAAGACGAACGGCACGAAACCGAAGGCGCCCTCTGGAAGGCTGAATCACATGCTGGATGGGAACAAAAATTTCAAATCGATATTGACTTTCGATTCGACCAAGAGTATCCAGAAGGCTGCGACAATATCGCCCAATTCCAACATTCGGATTGGCTAAGTGCCAAGCGGCGATAACAATCTTTTTCACCTGGTCAAAAGCCCAACATCTCTAAAATTATTTACCACCGTGTTTTCGATGGAACCATATTCTTCACCCTTAGCACCTAACCTTGTCTTAACCCCGCATACACAATCATTTCGCTTCCATATCCAAGATGACCGAGCACCAGTGTCAATGGTCTTAGAATAAAACGTTCTAAAACTTTCATGGCGGGAACATCACAATTCCATACATGGCGGACATATCGTTGCAAGCTCGCCATAAAGAACAAACTGCCTTTACCTGTTTCCAGCTTCAAAACAGTCAGACCCGCTTTGGCCAATA
>RFGT01000251.1 GCA_003696975.1 Nitrospirota bacterium
CACTTGTGAGGCGGCAATAGCAATGTGAGGCGGGAAGCGGTAACTCTTTTCGAGAAACCGGACGAGACCACCGGGGAAATCGTTTTCAAAATTGAGGAACTGCTGGGGTTGCGTACCTCGAAAACTGTAGATGGCTTGATCGCCATCTCCCACTGCCCAGAGGTGACTTCCTGCTTCCCAAAGACCACGGATCAGGCGCAGTTGAACGGGATTCACATCCTGATACTCATCAACGCTCAGAAAGCGGAATTGTCCAGCCCACCGCTGCCGAAGCGCTGGCTGTCGTTCAAGCACATACACGCCAAGCAGAAGCAGTTCGTCAAAATCGAGGAGCCCACGTTTGCGCAATCGTTCCCGATAGGCTTCGTAGATGTCGCGAAGGCCTGCACGTTCCAACTCTAGCTCCACTTCAACGGAAAGATTGCGCACCCGAGAGAACTGGTGCAGAATTCGCTGTGCTTCGGCTCGGCTGTCCCGCCTGGCGAGACGCCGTAATACCGACTGCAGGATGGTTACCTGATCATGGCGGTCACAAACCTGAAAAGTAGGAGAGAGTCCAAGATAGTGTCCCTCGGCACGCAGCAGATGGACGCATAAGCTATGGAACGTCCCAATGAACACCTGTTGAGCCGCCTCGCCGACAAGTTGCCGGAGGCGCTCTCGCATCTCTCGGGCGGCCCGCGTGGTGAACGTGAGCGCCAGCAGGGAGTCTGGCGTTATATCCTGCCTGTTGAGTAGATAGGCTAAGCGTGTGGTGAGCGTGTGCGTTTTGCCAGTTCCCGGCCCAGCTACCACCAGAACGGACCGGGTATCGGTTAGAACGGCCTCTCGCTGCTGGTTATTGAGTCTATCGAGGAACGAGACCGAGCTCGTCATAGATCGAACAGGGTCATCTGCGGCGAAACGGGTTGACGATCTTCCGGGCTCAACAATCTCACCCTCCCATATTCTCCATCGTAGCCTGGTGCCACGTCCACTTGCCCTTGCCGCATGCGATGAATGGCTGTTGCCAAAAGCGGATCGCCGTGAGCGACAAGTTCTTCGATCGGCACATTCAGCAAAATCGACAATTCACTGCCAAAAGTCGCAAGTAATTGATGATAGCTGTCACTCACGATTTTGGTCGTCGCTCCGCTTCCATAGATCTCGGCCAGCAACTCACTCAAGGGTACCAGACGCCAGTAGGCTAAGGCCCGGGGAGGCCGATGTCCCGCCGATCGATCGGCCAATGTTTCAACTCGGTGCATCACTCCCACAGTAACCGGTTTGCCACAAGCAGGACAGAGATGCTGATGGCGCCGAGTTTCTTCGGGAGTCAGGCGAACTCCGCACATGCGGTGCCCGTCATAGTGGTATTTGCCTTCTTCCGGAAAAAACTCGATAGTTCCTAAGAATTGGGATGGATCCCCACTCACCAGGGCCCCGACGATCTCATGAAACGCCAGAGGTGTTGCCAAGACATTGGCTTCTCGTCCCAATTTGCTTGGGGAATGAGCATCCGAATTGGATACCAAGGTGAGGCCATCAAGTCGGCTCAACCGCCAATTCATCGCAGGATCCGAGGAGAGTCCCGTTTCCAGGACTTTAATGTGAGGGGTAAGGTCTCCAAAACATTCTTCCAAGGAATCAAACCCTGAGTTTGCGCCAAAAACGGAGAAATGAGGAGTCCAGGCATGCGCGGGGATAAACAAGGCCTCGGGCACCACCTCTAGAACCAGCCGCAACAACTCTTCGCTGTCCACTCCCAAGATCGGACGCCCGTCGGATTGCAAGTTGCCCATCCGTGCCAGTTTGTCATTGAGGGTGGCCACTGCCGTAAAGCTCGGAGCGAGGATGAGGTTATGCACCTTTCGCGTACGGCCACCGCGCTTGTAGATGCTGCTGATCTCTGCAGTGAGCAGAAAGCGGACCTCGGCTCGACAGGACTCCGGAACGGTTCGATCGACACGAGCCGCCAACTCAGGTTTCAGGCGATACAGCCCAGGCTCCGCAGGCTCCAACTTGTCCTGCAACTCGGCGAACCAGGCTGGATGGGTGAAATCTCCGGTTCCCACGACCGTCACACCTTTTAATTGCGCCCATCGATGTAGGCTCTCGGGCACCATATCTTTGCTGACAGCGCGGGAGTACCGGGAATGAATGTGCAGGTCAGCGATGAACGTCACAACAGATCTCTCGATCGACGGCGCAAGCTTACCCGTCTTCCATCCCAGAGGCAAGAGGAGGCTTGCAGTCTCTGGTTTCCGATTCACCTGCCTCCGCTTGCCAGTCGGATCAGCCTCTCTGCCTCAGGTTCAACTTGCGCACGCACATGACGCCTTGAGATAATATCACTTCACTCTACAAGGATGGTTGTCGCAATGGCTGAGAAAATCAAAAAATCCAACGAGGAATGGAAAGCAATCCTTACGCCTGAGCAGTTCTACGTAACAAGGCAACAGGGGACTGAACCGCCCTTCAGCGGTCGGTATACCCATCATAAAGGGAAGGGGATCTATCGATGTGTGTGTTGCCGGAAAGCACTCTTTCGTTCCGATGACAAATTTGAGTCCGGAACTGGATGGCCTAGCTTCACCCAACCGATCGATGAACAGGCATTGGAAACGGCACCCGATTATAGTTACGGAATGACCCGGATTGAGGTGAAATGCGCCACCTGTGAAGCTCACCTTGGCCACGTGTTCGACGATGGTCCGCCCCCCACAGGGCAACGGTATTGCATCAATTCCATCGCCCTCCAATTCGAGGAGCAACCTTGAGCATGCGGCCATGTGTGGTACAGCCTATTGTCATAGGGTCAAGCTACCCTACCAATCGGCCCATAACCGATCGACAATCAGCCGGTGCACAATAGCGTTGGGACCAAGCGTCGCCAAGTAGATTGCGGTTTCGGCCACATCATACGGATCAATCGCCTCGCTTCGAATTCGTTCTTCCACAGAGGCATCCACCAATTCGTGAGCCACGCGGCCCGGGCAAATAGCACAGACTTTAATCCCATAGGGCCTTCCTTCATCCGCCAGGGCCTTGGTCAATCCCATAACCCCATGCTTAGAAGCACTATAGGCACCTGTTCCGGCCCAACCATCGATCCCTGCCACGCTAGACATATTGATAATCACCCCGCCTCCCTGCTGTTTCATGTACCGCATCCCCGCACGACAGCAGAAGAATGTGCCATAGAGGTTCGTCTTAATCACCTGGTCGAAGCTGCCGGTGTCGGTCTCCACCACAGTTTGTCCGCGGAACACTCCGGCATTGTTCACGAGAATATCGATCTGGCCAAACCGCTGAACAGCCTGTTCAAACAGATGTTCAACTTGTTGTTCACTCGTCACATCGGTGGGTACTGCCAATGCCTCTGCCCCTTTCGCTTGAATCTCTGCAGCCACTTGTTCGCACAGTCCCTTATGCCGGGCGGCAATCACGACTCGTGCTCCCTCGTGGGCAAATTGCCGCACAATGGCTTTACCAATACCCCTATTCCCTCCCGTCACAATGGCCGTCTTATGGGACAACCGATTCATTGTTCAAGTCGCCTTTTCCCCAACGTTCTGTCTCCGGTTTGCCTCTCTACCACCAGAATATTTATCGAAGGAAGAGCCATTATAGCAGGTCCAAATTCGTACTCGAGAGTGAGCGCCTGTGCGGTGAAAGAATAAGCCCTTCGGGTGGAAATGAGAAACCGCGTCATCGAGCCCACAAGCAACCGATTCGCGTTCGGTCGACAAGCACGAAATGCGAGGGAAGCGGAAGGTTAAGCTCTCAAAACGTCTTCCACGGTTCGCAGCAAGGTGGGTATATCGAAGGGTTTTTGCAAGATCGACGTGGCGCCGACTCGTTTCGCCAGCTCCAAGACATCAAAACCTGCCCAATGGAATCCCGCGGATATGGCAACGATTTTCACGTCGGGAGCTTCTCGACGCAATTCCTGGATAGTTTCCAATCCCTCTTTGCTGGGCATCAAAATATCAGTGATGACCAGAGAGAATGGTGCCTCTCGAAACAAGGCGAGGCCCCGTCGCGCATCTCCCGTGGTAGTGACTTCGTGGCCTGCAGTCTCAAGCACCTCGCGAAGTAATTCCTGAATTTGGATATCATCGTCAATCACCAGAATTCGTGACACTTATCACCCCCTGTTTTCCGGTTTCTTGAAGACACCAAGCACAAACCATACCATTCACCTTTTCTTCCATCCAAAAGCGAGATCGAGAACGAACCCGAGGTCCTCTTGACCTTATCGCTAAGATGGCACAGACCGTACATGTACAAGTTTTAGGCGTATGGCACTATACGCTACTTGGGACATTCTTAGAGAGATTCTCGCTCGGTATCAGGGAAGATACAACGAAGTATCTTCCTCGATACAGGAAACGAGAGGCAAAGTTCTGGGGGTGATGCGGTGCTTAAAGAAGAGGCAAGAGCGCGAGAAGTTGATGGATAATCATGTGCGTGAAACTACATATCAATGGCTTGGCTGGAGAATTTGATGCATGGTTTCCAGGAGATTCCCGACGTCAAACGGATTGCGAACGACGCGAAGGACTTGACCGTCCTGAGAGAAGACAGGTGTCTTGTGAGATGACTGGATAGGATCGACCGTCAGCGCAATCAACTTAGCCTGGGGAAACTGTTGCGTAAGCGATATGCCCGCGCCATCGCCCTCATCGAGGGTATCCACGATAACGACAGACGGTGGTGTCTCACGAACCAGCTCACAGCCCTCACTCGGAGTTGTAGCGATCACGACGTGATAGCCTGCCTGCTCGAGTGTTCGCCGAAGCAACTGCTGCATAGTCATGTTGTGATGGACGATTAGGATCGTAACAGCCATAGGGTATTTCTCCTCCACTATGAGACTGACAATACTGCGTGTCTTGGTGTTCTCCAAATCTGACTTGTCGTCGCAAGCAAGAGAGTGGGGCGGAGAAGAGGGGACTTCTCGTGCTCATCCCTGAGGCGCAATGACTGCTATAGCGAGGAGTCATGAATCTCTCAATTGCGGAGAAGTCCCCATGGTCTCTTGCATACCCTGAAAACCGACCACATAATCGCTTCTCCGGGCATGCCCTCTCTGCCCTTATCCCCCAAAAGGTTCAAGAAATGAACCATGTCTGCTTCAGGATAGCAGTGGTGTTTGTAGCCGAACGTGTCACCTCGTGACAGTGATGTGCATCACACGGCATGCGTGATCTTTTTCACAGGAAAGTGGGTGGCTGAGCCGGGAGGTCAAGCAGAAAGGAGAATCAACCCCTTTTTCCTCGGGAAAAGCGGTAAGTTCTTTTGTAAGGGTGAGTCAATAGGGTATCCGACAGCCTTTATGGCTCTTCAAGAAATTGCCGAACAGCGCGAACCCAACCTTGGGGACCCACTCCCTTCACATACACAAGCCCCTTCACAGTCGTTTCCGCTGGATAACCTCCCCCGCGTTGTTCTACAAGAAAGGGATACTCAACCTGTTCGAGCATGGGGAAATCGTTTACACTATCGCCAATCGCTGCCGCTAGACACCGCTCTCCCTGCTGTCGATAACATGCGAGAAGGATGCGACAAGCAGTCCCTTTGTGATGAGCTTTCCCCACGAGATGCGCAAATCTTCCAGCAAGAATGACCGTAAGCCCTCTTCGCTCTGCTTCGCGGCACATGTCATCCAATTTGTCCTGATCGATCACAAGAAATGGTTCATCATACTCCCGTTGTTGCGCCAAGACGGCCTGAGCAGGGGATAACCCCGTCATCTGTGCAAGCTCTTCAGGGGTCATATCACCAAACCCTTTGATGGACACACCTAGGCTCTGAGCAATCGTACGAAGGTTCTCTCTGAGTTGCGCATAGGGCACACCACATTCCACCACATCATAGCCTTCTCGGGAGCGGGCCGGTACGGGAAGACGGGGAAAATAGCCATGTGGAATATAGATCGCCCCACCGTTTTCAACAATAAACGGATCCTGATTTCCCACTTCCTGACGAAGATGTTCAACCTCTGCTCGTGTTTTGCTCGTGCAGAAGATTACAGGAATACGTCTGGCGGCTAGAAGTTCCAAGCCTGGTTTGGCTGCCTCATAACCATAGGTTTCTGGGTCCAAGAGCGACCCATCCAAATCCGTGATGAGGATCTTTTGCTCCATACAAGGAAATGCCCTTTAGGGCCGCGGTTAGGCTGGCCTTTCCGCCATAGGCGCACTCCATAGAGCATACCGGGTACGTTCTTCATGGATGGCCGCTGCAAACTTTCTCAGCATGGGATCAGCCTGCCAATCCTCAAGAGTTCGGCTCAATTTCCGCCGCCACACAGGATAGTGTGTAGGGTGAGCACCTGGAAGGTTCGGCGTATCCAGTTCACCCAAGAGATCCTCCAGTGGGATCGCAACAATTCGACATGGCGTCCGGGCCAAATATCGGTAGATTGCCAGACACAGTGCGAGCGACCAGTTGGCAAAGATCTCGTCATGGTGAGACACCTGAGGCGGCAGAAGCCCCTCACGCCGGAGCGCCGCAAGCAAGGCCTGCCGATCATGTTGACGGTAGCCGCGATCCTGTTCGGCCTGTTCACGGGATGGATATAGCCCGGCACGCTCTTTCACCTCAATATCACGTCCAACCCAAAATCCTCGCAAGGTTGGGAGATCATGGGTGGTCACCGAAACCAATGCCTGAACGGGAAACGCACGGGGCCGCTTGAACCGATGGCGCGCCGTCTTCTCAAACATGAGCAGTCGATAGGACAGCAGACCAGCGTCGCGCAAGCGCCGGCGAATCACCGGGGTCACGGTCCCCAAGTCCTCTCCAATCACGGTCACCTGGTGCCGTACACTTTCGATCGCCAGAACCGCCAATAATTCGCGAGCCGGATATCGCACATAGGCACCATCCAGTCCCGTTGCCCCTTGCGGAATCCAAAAGAGTCGAAAGAGACCCATGGCATGATCAATACGGAGAAGTCGGCCGTGCTGCATGACGTGTCGAAACGTTTCTCGAAGGAGTTCATATCCTGTTGCCCGCAGTTGGTGTGGAAGCAGCGGTTGGAGTCCCCAGTTCTGGCCGCCACGATTAAAGAAATCCGGTGGAGCCCCTACCGTGACACCGGTGGCGAGCTGATGTTGAAACATCCAAGCATCCGCTCCCTGGGGATGAATGGCGACAGCCAGATCTTGATAGATCCCATACGGCATATTGGCAACTCGACGACCGAGCTTTGACAATTGCAAGCTACATTGCCACTGCAAGTATTCGTGAAATTGCACTCGATCCTGGTGGCTGGAGAAAAATTGTGCGACAGCGGGTGCAGTGGGGGTGCGGTACTCTGATGGCCACTCCATCCAGGGTATCCCCTTAAAATGTTCGCGCAAGGCTTCAAAGACAGCGAACTGTTGCAGCGGAATACCCTGTTGCTTGACAAATCGTTGGAATCGCTTGGCACGGGCGGTCTGGCGGGCAAGATGGCGGCGTCGAAAGGTCTTGTACAGTGATTCAAAGAGGGGCCATTTCACAGCCGAGACGGCTTCATAGGATACCAACTCGCTGTCGCGCAGCGCCGCCAGATGTCGGCGAAATTGGGCGCTCCGTATCTTGCGCGCCAACGATGGCGAACTAGCGAATTCCTCGATGTCTTCGACGTGAAGGTACAAAGGATTATAAAAGAGCCGGCTGGATGGCGAATATGGACTGATGATCCCGGGAGCAAGGGCATGGAGTGGATTGACTCCGACCATGGCCGCACCCATCTTCCTATCCGCCCAAGCAGCGACAGCTTGCAAATCGCGAAAGTCGCCTATTCCCCAATTTTGGGTGGAGCGAAGGCTGTACAGTTGAAGCGTGATGCCCCACGATCGCACGGGTTCCGCCATCTGAAAACACCGCCGCGGGGCCACGAGAACCCAAGCGTGAGCCGTCGTGGTGCACCGGGGTTGTTCCACCGCAACTTGCAGGCGGTAATACCCAATGGAGAGTCTCCAGGGGAAAGGCAGGATCACTCGCATACACCGTGGTTTCGCAATCCAGCGTTCATGAAGAGGCGAGAGGTTTTTCCCGGAGAGGGGAGGGAGTGACAACGTTTCCCCTTGCTCATTGATCAGCCTTAAAGAAATTTGCACGCGGTCGAGATCTTCACTCGGCGAAGGAATAGTCAGCTCCCATGTCCAGCGTGGCTCGTCATCCCAAAACACGATAGCCTCTTTCACCAATTTGGTTCGATGGTGATGTCGAAGCATGGTCAGCGAGTGGCGGATTTCTTTATCGGTTTCAACTGAAATCCTCATACTCTCCAAGAGCGCGCGCAGAGTCTCAGGCGAGACCTGCCATTGCTGCCCCATTCCATCTCGGCAGGTGAGTTCAATCCCGCAGAGAGCAGCCAAAGTCTGAAGCGGTGTTCGTTGAGAAGGTCGCTGTGGAGACATGCTCCGTCTACCTGCTGGAGTATCCGGTGTTGACTTCACGAGAGATGAGGACACGACGCAGGAACCTCCTGTCCCGGATGTATTCTCGCTTCTGTATCAAGAAGAGGCATTCGGTGTGGACGATTCAGATGGTGGATCCAGAGTCTCATGGGATGCAGGAGAACCAGACATAGTTTGGGGAGCAACATCTGGTTTCATGACGCCTTTCACTCGTGGATTGGTAACAAACGGCTCGTACCGGGAGAGTCCCAACGTCACTGTATCGCCTTCTTCCACAAGCAAATCAATTTCCGGCACGTGATCAGTGAAGGTAGCCAAAAGTGCCCCCTGTGGCGTGGAGACCGTCAGCAGCAGCTTGGCTTCTTCTCGATGTTTGCGAATGACTTGTCCATCCACTGTCACCTGATGAACCTGGAGCGACTGAGGTAAATAGGGGATCAAGAGCTCCGGCATTAGGGTTTGCGCGCTGAGACCAATCCCCAAACCTGTCGCAAAGATCAAGACAGCACTCCACAGTTTCATCGTGATGACAGGGTGAACAAAAGCCTGTATCTCACCTGTGTCTCAACCGCATCTCTACCGTTCTTTTGCTACGAGCTTTTTAC
>RFGT01000252.1 GCA_003696975.1 Nitrospirota bacterium
TGAGCGGTTGCTTGGGGAATAGCGGTAACCGCCAACAACGAGAGGTCGGCTTCATCAAGAAGCCGGCCTCTCGCTTTCTGTCACATCTTCTTTCCCGGCAAAGACGATGTGTGGAACAGGTAACGAGATCTAGATTTCGCACTTGCAGCCGGGACAATTAGACGGCAACGATGCTGTAAGCAGCCCAAAAAGAAAGAGGACCTCGTCCACCGAAACGAGATCCTCTCCTTTGGTTCAATCGTGGCAGCTGATGGGCTCCGCTCTGGGTGTCCTCAAGCCAGATGAAGCCCTGATGCTCGGAAGTCGTCATTTAGGCTCCGAGCTCTGTGGGAATCAGCCGCTCCAGGTGAAGCCGCGCCGGACTCGAGTTCGCATTGTCTTTCCCCTTTTCACTTGATGGGCCGTCGCCAGCAATAAGATGGGAGGCAACCAGGCCCTTGCTCCTATGTCTTCGATTGAAGGTGTGAGTCAGTTCCTGTTACGGGAGCTTTCAGGTGAGGTAGAAGTGCGGAACTCAGCCAGACCAGGTGGGCAGTCCGTTCGGGCAGATGGCCCCGGCCCACTCCATGCCATTGGGGCTGCCGGCCCATTCCATGCCGTTGGTGCAGCCGCCCCATCCTGCGTTGGGAGCTGACATATCAATCGATGCCGCCGACGCCATCGGAACAGTGAACGCCGCCAATAGCAGAACTAGAACCACAGCAATCACCAGACGAGTCATTGGGAAGCCTCCTTTGTGTGTAGGGTGTAAGAGATACGGACTAAATAGATCGGAATCACGAGCTGCAACGTAGGGGTGGGCGAAGGACCTTGGTACTAGCAATAGGACAATAGTACCAAAGCGCTTTCGATGGTCTTACTCTATCTCAAAACGTTAGATTTTTGTCTACGCAAAATGTCGTAGATTTCTACGACATTTTGCGTAGATGTAAGGTTGTGGTGGGGTTTACTGGGAAAGCAAATTGCACGCAAGCTTTGTTGTCGTTAGGGCCGAGGGATGGGAGATAGGCTGTAAGGTTTTTGGCAATTTGGGGAGGGCTTGTAAGTTTATTCTGGGTTTTGATGTGTGGTTACCTTACCAATCGGGGTGATTTTTGAGCTTGCGCCTTCTTTGGCATAATAGATTGGACTAGTAGCTTACTGTGAGGGCGGGATGAAAATCTTACATATATATAAGGATTACGCGCCGGTTGTTGGTGGTATTGAAAACCACATTCGTTGGCTTGCAGAGGGACTTGCTGCCCGTGGGCATTCTATTCATGTGCTGGTTACGAACACAGTGGCCCACACGCGGTATGACCAAATCGACGGTGTCTCCGTGACGAAGTGCGCCAGACAGTTAAACGTTTCCTCGGCGCCGGTCGCCTTTTCGATGCCTCTGGAGCTGCGTAAGGTAGGCAAGTCGGCAGACGTCGTTCATTTGCATGCCCCCTATCCGCCGGGTGAGCTCGCTCAACTGCTCGTGCGGGCCGGACGGCGCACGGTGATCACGTATCACAGCGACATCGTGAAACAGGCAACACTCTTGAAATTTTATGCACCCTTTCTACGGTGGGCGCTGGCACGGGCCGATCGAATTCTGGTCTCAAATCCACCGTACATCCAAAGTTCCCCGTTTCTCCGCACAGTCGCCCAGGCCGATCCCGGTAAAGTGCAGGTCGTCCATTTCGGCATCGACGTGGACCGTTTCGCCGCACCCCAGCCGCCCAAGCGAGTCGAACAACTGCGCCGCCAGCTTGGCGGAGATGTTTTGGCCCTGTTTGTGGGTCGGTTGCGTTACTACAAGGGCGTCGAAGTTTTTCTCCAGGCCCTGGCGCATGCAACCCAAGTCACCGGTGTGATTGTCGGTTCCGGCGGGCTTGAACAGGAACTCCATGCTCGCGCCCGCTCGCTCGACCTGGGAAGCCGAGTCCGATTCGCCGGGTCTGTCCCCGATGATCTACTGCCTCTCTATTACCAGGCAGCAGATATGTTTGTGCTTCCCTCCATCCACCGCAGCGAATCCTTGGGCATCGTCCTTTTGGAAGCTATGGCCAGCGGTTTGCCTCTCATCTCTACCGAGCTCGGAACCGGCACCTCGTACGTGAATCAGCATCGCCGAACGGGTCTGGTTGTGCCGCCAAGGGATCCGTTGGCTCTCGCCGCAGCGATGGAGACGTTGGCCAATGACGCCAATCTGCGCAAGAAACTCGGCGCGGCTGCCCAAGCCCGGGCCCAGGCAGAGTTTAACATCCATCGGATGGTGGCGCAGGTCGAAGCCGTCTACGAAAGCCTCTTTTGAAGCGAGCTGCGACACACGGCGCCGAAAAAATTTAAGCTGGTTCCCCTTGACACGAAATCGTTTTCGTGATACGTTGTAGCCGCTTCCCTGAGCAAAACCCAACACATCGACCACTCGAGCGTGCGCCGCGCTTTCCCCCCATGTTGCGCCGCCAGATCGGACGCCCTTTCCATGAGCGTAACCATTGAACAGCTTGCCAGGCTGGCAGGCGTTTCCGTTTCCACCGTCTCCAAGGCCTTGAATGGCTACCGAGATGTGTCCGACGAAACCCGGGAACGCATCCTGGCTGTGGCCCAGGAGACCGGCTACTATCCCAACA
>RFGT01000253.1 GCA_003696975.1 Nitrospirota bacterium
CAATTTGGAGCATCAAGACCCCGAATGCGATCTCGACTACGTGGCTGGCCGCGCGCGGCCAGCCTCCATCAAGGCGGCAATTTCCAATGCCTTTGGCTTTGGCGGAGTTAATGCTTGTCTGGTCATGAAACGGGCAGACGCATAAGCGATTCGTGGGCGATGGAGATGTTTTGCCTGGCGTATGCTGATTTGCATCGGGTGAGCGTTCTCGGTGACAATACATTTATGAACACACAACATCGCAGATCGGCAGCCAAAAGAACCCCCAAAAGAACCCTAAGAGTCGATGCCTGAATCTGTTAGTCATACCGGAGGGTATTCCGCAGAAGAGCGGAAGCGCATGACCGCGGTTCATGAGATCGAGCAGATGCTAGGGTATACGTTTCGCCGACCTGCCTTGCTCGATGAGGCATTGACACATAAATCTCTTCGCCACGGGCACACATTGGGGAACTTATCTACAGCCAGCGATCCCGTCAAGGACAACGAACGGTTGGAATTTTTAGGCGATACCGTTTTGGCTCTCGTGATCAGCGAACATATCGTGTCGAAGTTTCCTCATGCATCTGAGGGGGAGCTGTCCCAAATAAAAGCCCAACTCGTCAGCCGTCGCGTGCTGGCCCATGCCGCGGCTCGGATGCGCTTAGGCGCTTTGCTCAAGTTGGGTCGTGGTGAAGAAGTGACGCACGGGTGGCAGAAACATTCTCTTTTGGCCAATACCCTGGAAGCGGTCATTGGGGCCATCTATTTGGATGGCGGACTTGATCCTGCTCGGGTATTTGTCCTCCGTGCCCTAGATCGAGAGTTGGAAACCTTGCAACGACAGGGTTCATCGGTCAAGGCATTCCAGGATTTCAAAAGCCATTTGCAAGAGCACTGTCAAAAACAGTGGCGCATGCTTCCGGTGTACCGGGTCATACGAGAGTCAGGACCGGATCATCACAAGTCGTTTGAAGTAATCGTCGAACTTCATGGACAGCCTTACGGGTATGGAGTGGGAAAAACAAAAAAAGAAGCTGAGCAGGCTGCGGCGGCTCAGGCATTGGAACGGTTGGAAAGCAACGGAAGTGCTGATGTGGATTTCAATCACGGATGTGAGGTCACAAGGAGGTAAGGAATGAGCCAGTGGTATAGGATTAAGCGCGTTCTCAGTGTGAGTATTGGCGTCATCGTCTGGAGCATGGTGTGGGGTGGAATTAGTAGCGGGGCTGGGCCAGTTGTGGTGGCGGATTCAGGCTCGGGCCGGGCTCCTCATGCCATCATCAAGACCAAATTTGGGGAAATGGAGTTGGTGTTGTTTCCCAAGTTGGCTCCTAAACATGTGGAGAGTTTCATCAAACTTGCCAAGTCGGGCTTTTATAATGGCACGATTTTTCATCGTGTGATTCCCGGGTTTATGATTCAAGGTGGGGACCCTAATACCAAAGATCCCAGCAAACGGCACTTGTATGGGATGGGAGGCCCGGGGTATACCCTGCCGGCGGAGTTTAGCAATGTACCCCATGAACGCGGGATTGTCTCGGCTGCGCGGACGGCTGATCCTAATAGTGCGGGATCGCAATTTTTCATTATGGTAGATCGAGCACCCCATCTGGACGGGCAATATACCGTATTTGGCGAGGTCATTCGGGGTATGGAAGTGGCGGATAAGATCGCCAGTCAGCCACGGGATGCCCGTGACATGCCCTTAGAACGTATCGAAATGACGATTGAAATCGTGGAGTAAATTGGTCGGAGAATGACGGGACATAGGGAGTAGTCGCGTGTGATGTGGGTCTTTCACCCTTCAAACTTGGTTCCGGAAGGCAGGAGGATATGACTATCTGAGCGGAGTTGCATCAATTGCTCAGCGACATCAGGGTGGCGGGATTTCAGAAATCCCGTGAGTCCGCTCAGGAATCGATTGGAACGGAAATTCTCGCCTGAGAAGCGTTTGATGAATTGGAGTCCGCGATCCAAGACCTCATTGATGACTTGCGTGTCGATATCTCGGCCATCCAAGAGGGCCGTATATTCCTTTTTGAGGGTTTCGGCAAACGCGGGAAGCATGGTATCCGGAACATGAAGGGGACTGAATGAATGCCGGAGCGCCTGGACAGCGGCAATGATCTCCCCATCCTGCCCATCATGACGATGATGGAAATACTTAAAGGTAATCACCTCGAGGAAGTAGAACGCTTCCGCGGCCTTCTCGCCTCCAAACGCAAGTAGCTCGCGATAGAAGATCTGGCGGTCGTGCTCAAAGTGCTCTCCTATGCGCTTTTGTTGGTATTCCACGTTGGGTTCAAGATAGACACATTCAGGAGGGCATGCAATGGCGGCCATGCGGTGGGTCCCGCAGCAGGGACTGCATAACAAACCCTGCACCGCGGGACAGGGGCGTTTCCCCTTTCGCTCATGGCAATAAGCGCATTTGCTCATGGTTGGCGCTTAGTCTTTCCCCTTGAGCCACCCAAGTCCATAATCCGAGAGCGTGCGCTTTTTCTTCTTGCGAGAACCAAGATTAGTAGGCAGCTCGAGTCCGTTCATCTCTGCGCCATTGGCATAGAGATACGGCACCAGGATCCTATGTTTTTGCCGGTCCACTCGGAGATTGATGGGTGAGATCAGAAATTCAGCAATAACCTGCATCGTGGCGTCCGGCTGGATCCGCCAGACTTTCCCAGCGGTCAGGTCCGAGACATACATGTTGCCGAAACGGTCAAAGTCGATGCCGCTCAAGTTACGAAACCGTCCGGTAAAGAAGGAATTTGAGATGAGCTCCGTAACGCCTCCCTGCTCATTCACCTCCAGAACCGTTCCGTTATCGCGGCTTGTCACAATCAGATGTCCTGATCGAGGATGCACGGCCAACCCTGCCGGCCCAGCAAGGGCTTGATCTCGAATATAGATGGACACCGGATGAGTGTGGGAGGGGTCGATCCGGTAGATGGTGTTTCCCTCGGTATCAGCGACAAAGAGGATGCCGGCCCCATCGGCGATGAGATCGGTCAACTGGTGAACCTGATACTCCCGCAAGGAAATCGTGAGAGCAGGCTCGCCGGTATTGACGTGAAATCCACGCACGGTGTCGATGTCGGCCACATATAGGATTTGGTCGACAATGGCCAACCCATACGGAGAATGCAGGATAACGTTGTTGGTTCCCCCTTGAATGAAACGAGGAGCGATCATTTCTCCCTCTTCATTCAATTTCGAAATGAATCCGTTGTTATCCCGCTTGCCAGGCTCACCATTGGCGTTGGCAATAAAATATTGATGGCGAGGCGGATCCGGGATAAAGCTTTGGGGAGATTGTAAATTGACAATAGGATGGGCCCATGCAGCAGGGATCCAAGAAAGTCCGACAAGCCCGAGGCCGATGGTTAGCCAGGACAGGCTAAGGAGGATATTTACCGGCCGCCACTGCATAGTCAACACGATTTCCCATACGGAAAAAGGAATTGCAGAGAAGGCGATCTCATGAAAGGCATGGTACGGAAGGTTTTTTCTCCTTGTCAAGAAAATGGGGCACGGCGAATTTCGTTGACTTAAAAATTTAGGCCTTGTTATCGTGCTTCCTCCGACAAAGGAGATTGTGGTTCCATGAATTCGGTTTTTCAGAATGTCAGAATGAATGAAGGAGAAACAACGTGAGCGCTCATGTGATTGACGGCAAAGCCTTAGCGCAGGATATCCGGGCTGCCGTGGCTCGGGACATCGCGCAATTTCATCGCCAGACGGGGATTCGGCCAGGTCTGGCGGTGTTTTTGGTGGGCGATGATCCTGCCTCGGCGGTATACGTGCGGAACAAAAAGAAAGCCTGTGATCAGGCCGGACTGATGGTCGATGAGCATACGCTTCCAGCGACAACGAGCCAGGCGGAGTTGCTCCGCTTAATTGAACAGGCGAACAGTGACTCCCGGATTCACGGGATCTTGGTCCAACTCCCCCTTCCGCCGCAAATTGAAAGTAAAATCGTTCTCAATGCCGTATCGCCTGAAAAGGACGTCGATGGATTTCATCCCTGTAACATGGGGCGGTTGGTGGAGGGGGATCCCCGCATCGTGCCGTGTACCCCATACGGGATTTTAAAGATGATCCAATCCACAGGGCAGGCCATCGAAGGGAAACGTGCCGTGGTGCTCGGTCGCAGTAACATCGTGGGAAAGCCCATGGCTATCCTGTTGCTGCAGCATCATGCCACCGTGACGGTGTGCCACTCGCGGACCAAAGAGCTTCCAGCCATTTGTCGTGAAGCGGACATCGTGGTAGCGGCCATTGGCCGGGCTCAGTACGTGAAAGCCGAAATGGTAAAACCAGGAGCCATCGTCATAGATGTAGGGATCAATCGGCTTGACGATGGGCGCTTGGTAGGCGATGTTGATTTCGATCCGGTACGGGAACGAGCAGGGTGGATTTCTCCGGTTCCCGGTGGAGTCGGACCCATGACTATTGCCATGTTATTGGTGAATACCATTGAAGCTGCCAAACGGTTGGTACAGCGCGCGTAACTATGTTGGCGTCTTCAGTGGGAACCACTTCACAGAACGTTTGATACGATGCCTTCGTCGACTTCACTGAAGGCCGCGCTGGAGCGCGGGGAATTTGCCATCACGGTAGAATTGAACCCACCGAAGGGGACCAATGTGACCCATCTGCTGGAGGTCGCCAAGGACTTGGTAGGCAAGGTTCATGGAGTGAATGTGCCCGACAATACGGCAGCGGTTATGCGGGCAAGTTCTCTGGCGTTGTGCCGTCTCTTATATGAGCAGGGCCATGATCCCGTGATGCAGGTGACCTGCCGCGATCGCAACCGTCTTGGCCTTCAATCCGATTTGTTAGGCGCGCATATTCTCGGCATTCGGAATGTGCTTTGCTTGACGGGGGATCCGCCGACGGTAGGCGATCACCACGATGCGAAACCCGTCTATGATCTTGACGCCGTCCAACTCCTACGCACTGTTCAGTCGCTGAATCGAGGCCGCGATTTGGCTGGGAAAGAGCTGGACGGCGGGACGGCGTTTTTCATCGGTGGCGCAGTAGCTCCAGAGGCCGATCCTCTTGAAATTCTGCATCAGAAACTGGAGGCCAAGATCCAGGCTGGTGCGCAGTTTTTCCAAACGCAGGCCATCTATTGTCCTGAACGGTTTGCCCAGTTTATGCAGGAGGCTCGGAAACATCGGGGAAAGTTTTTGGCGGGTATTCTTGTCTTGCGGTCTTATCGCATGGCGCAGTATCTAAATGCCCATATCCCGGGGATTCACGTGCCCGAGGCGTTGTGTGAGGAACTCCGGCAAGCCGGGGAAACACGTGAGCAAGATGTGGGGATCGACATCGCCGTGCGGCTTATTCAGGAGATCCGTCCCTACTGTGATGGAATCCATATTATGGTGGGACGATTGCTTCCCCGACTGTCCGAGATCTTGACGAAAGCCAAACTGATATAACCGACCATAAGAAATGACCGTTCCGGAATTTGCGCAATACAAACAACAGGGGAAAAAGATCGCGGTCGTGACGGCCTACGACGCTCTCTTTGCAAAGATTATCGAACAAGCTGGGATTGAAGCGATCCTTGTAGGAGATTCCGTGGGAATGGTGGTTCAAGGCAATCCGACCACCCTCACAGTAACCATGGAGGAAATGCTGTATCATACCCGTATGGTCGCTCGCGCCACTCACCAAGCCTGTGTGATTGCCGACTTGCCGTTTCTGTCCTACCAGGTCAGTGTCTCCGAGACCGTTCGCAATGCGGGGCGGCTGCTTCAGGCTGGAGCCACGGCCGTCAAACTTGAGGGGGGGGATCCTGTAGTAGATCGAGTGGCGGTATTGACCCGGATGGGGATTCCTGTCATGGGGCACTTGGGGATGACCCCGCAATCCGTCCACCGGTATGGCGGGTATAAGGTGCAAGGCAAGTCCCAGACTCAGGCTGATGAACTGCTGGCGGAGGCTAAAGCGCTCGAGGCGGCGGGTGCGTTCGCCCTTGTCTTGGAGGCGGTTCCTGCACAGCTTGCTCGCTCGATCACGCAGGCCCTCACAATTCCTACCATTGGCATTGGAGCCGGCCCATCCTGTGATGGCCAAGTCCTGGTCCTCTATGATCTCCTCGGGTTGTTTGATGAGTTTGTTCCTAAGTATGTGAAGCCGTATGCCCGGCTTAAAGCGGAGGCCATTCAAGCCCTTCGTCAGTATAAAGAGGATGTGGAACGCCAGAAATTTCCTGCGGAGTCTGAGAGTTATCATGCCTGACCCCACAAGTGCTCTTTTTTTCCCGTCTGACCAGGGCAATTGGATGGGGTTGTGTCCCTAGGCGGTGGTGCCCACTGGAAGTTATCCCTCCTAAAGAGGACAGGGAACATGGGAGGTTGGGCCCCTTATCTGTTGACAAATCGCAAGACACATACTAGCATCACATTTGGCTCTGGCACCTTAATTGTAAGCGGTCAGAGCCTTTTTTGTGCATGCCGTCTGCTCTTAACACCAGATAACCTGCAAGAGGGAAGTCCCGTGCCGAATCTCGTAGTCGTAGGCTGTCAGTGGGGTGATGAGGGAAAAGGAAAGATCGTAGATATCCTTGCCCACCATGCCGATGTCATTGTCCGATTTCAGGGAGGATCCAATGCAGGTCACACAGTGGTGACCCGAAAAGGCACGTTTGTGTTTCACCTTATCCCATCCGGGATCTTGTCGCGAGGGAAACAGTGTGTCTTAGGCAACGGGGTAGTGATCGATCCCGGCGCACTGATTGAGGAAATGGATCGATTGCGCGGGCAAGGCGTAAGAATTGGGCGTAATTTGGCCATCAGTCAACGCGCCCATCTGATCATGCCGTATCACAAAGCGATAGAAGAAGCCTCGGAACGAGCGAGAGGCATGAAAAGGATTGGGACGACCGGAAAAGGAATTGGGCCGGCCTATGTCGACAAGATGGCACGGATTGGTATCCGTATCGAGGATCTACTAGCTCCCTCCATCTTTCGGCAGAAAGTGGAGGAAAATTTGGTCGAGATCAACCTGTTTCTGGAACAGGTGTATCACATGAAAGGCTTTCGTGCCGAGAAAGTCTGCAGAGAATATTTAAATTATGCTCCCCGCATCCATGCTCATGTGGTGGATGATTCCCTGCTGCTCCATACGGCTATGCAACAAGGCCAGGCCATACTGTTCGAAGGCGCGCAAGGAACCCACCTTGACGTGGACTTAGGGACCTATCCCTATGTGACGTCCTCCAATGCATGCGCTGGCGGCGCCTGTACAGGGACAGGAGTGGGTCCGACGAAAATTGATGCAGTGTTGGGAGTGACCAAAGCGTATACCACGCGCGTTGGGAGTGGTCCATTCCCGTCGGAATTGACCGACGCCATAGGGGAAAGGCTCCAAGAACGGGGCAATGAATTTGGTTCGACGACCGGACGACCCCGTCGATGCGGGTGGCTCGATGCGCTGGTTCTCCGGTATGCCGTGCGGGTGAATGGCTGCTCGTCGCTCGCGGTCACAAAGCTCGACGTCCTTGATGGCATGAAAGAGTTAAAAATTGCCGTGGCTTATCAACATGGGGATACAATCTATACGGACATGCCGGCTGCCCATCATGTGTTAACTGAGTGTGAACCTATTTACGAGGTGCTCCCAGGGTGGAAGGCCTCAACCTCAAAGGTGACATCCTATAAAGCCCTTCCCCGAGAGGCCAAACAGTATCTCACACGTATTGAAGAATTGACCGAATGTCCGGTGGACCTGATCTCAACAGGCTCGCGCCGCGAGCAGATCCTAATCCTTCGCAATCCGTTGGCGCACACGCGGTCCCGGCTGCGCGTCGCACAGGTAAGCGCCTGAGCCCCTTGATTGAGAAACGTTTGACAAGGAGTAGTTGAGGTTTGTTAGCATCACCTCGGTGAGCCGCTAGCTCAGTTGGTAGAGCATCGCCCTTTTAAGGCGAGGGTCCCGGGTTCGAGGCCCGGGCGGCTCACCATGCTTTTGCGACTCGTCTGTTTCGAGTTGTCCCGCCATATTTTTGTTCTTGCCTAGGCTTGTCGGGCTAGGCGAAAGTTCAGCACTGAGGCTTGATGGCCTCATCGGTCTGACAGATAGCGCACTCCTCTACGCGAAGGGTTACTGTGCCTCCTTGGCAGGACTCTGGCTTGCTCGTATTTTTCCGGACACGCAGGAGTGACACTCCGCTCGAGAGACCAACGAGGACGACCTCATCCACGATGGTGGCATGCCGGGAACGGTCATGATGCTGTTATGAGGCTGGTAACGGCGGTAAAAGGTCAATTCCGGAAACGGTCAAGTTTCGAGAGCGACCAGCCGAAGAGCAGGGAGTTAACAGCCTGTACCTGAGTGACTGAGATGCTGATGAAAATCCTGCTGATGTGTGTCCATTGAATCCTGCAGGAGGGGTTATGCGTAACCGAATTGCCTGTTCCGCTCATAAACTCAGCCAACTTGAACCGGATATGGTGCAGTCAGTCGTTGGTGGCCATGTGTTCAAGCTGGGCAGTCAATATTATGGTGAGAGTCGCGTGCGGATTCTGGAATCCAGTGAAAGTCAGATCTTGGCGGAGGTCGACGGCACCTATGGCGTGTATTCACAATCGATTCGGTTGAAAAACGGAACACTCATCACCAAGTGCTCGTGTCCCGCCAGTGAGCAGCCATTTTGCCGCCATTGCGTGGCCGTGCTGTTGGCATTTTACGAGGCACAACGTGATGTGTCTCCAAGCGGTATGGTGGAAGATTCTATGGCGGAAGATTCTAAAGAAGTCACCCCGTATCCCTCGCCTGAACCACCGGAAGAACCGAAGCCTGTGAATACGACCTTTGACTTCAAATTTCATGAACTCTCTTTGTTTATCGAATGGATGCAATCGGCGGTTTCTACGCTGGGACATGAGGCGTCGCTTCCCATTATGCCCAGCTTGGAACCAGGAGCAGTCCGTGGATGGGTGGAGGCCATTCAGCACGTGCATGATCGATTGCGGCGGAGCGAGGCACAGCGTATTCAAAGTGAAGCGGAGTTGCTGGCCTGCCAACAGCAGATTGTGACTCTCACCCAAGAGCTTGATCGGATGACGCGGGAAGCCAAAGAATCCAAAGTGAAATGCGCCCACCTGGAGCAGGAGCTCCAAAGCTGCCAAAGCATGTTGGACAAGCATGCCGAGGTGATTAAGGAGCGTGACCGTTACATCGATCAACTGAACGGTCTTCGCGGAGAATTGTTAAGAAAGGGAGCGGAGTTGGACAGCTTAGCTGCCTCGCTTAAGCAGGTCTCCGCTGCGTTGCAAGCTGTAACCCCACCCCCCCGATAACTGCTATCCCAGCCAATCTTCTTATTGTCCCTCTTTAGAGTTTGTCTCTCTGTCGGGAGATCAAGATGAACGACAGAACATAGCAAGCTCGCGCTCGATATTCGCCACAATGTGCTGTAATGACAGGGAAGCTTGGGCCTGTGGGGCATATTCGACGACTGGTAAGTAGTGGTGAATGGATTGCTCGACTGCCTCATCATCTGGAATCTGTCCCAAGATCTGGAGTTCAGCGCCGATGTAGTGTTTGACCATTTGCTGCAGGTGTAGCGTGTTGACCTTTGAGCCTTTCCCCATTCGATTCAAGATCATGAAGGGTTTAAAGGTAGCCAGTGTGGCTTCAGCTCGATGACGTCCTGTCTCATACGTGGCGCCGACGGCTTCCAGCACTTCCTCCACACTGTGAAAATCCTTAGTGGTTAAGGCTTCCGATACGGGGTCTCGAGCCAGAAATGCGGACAAGACTTTCCGGATAGCCGCCAACTTAATGAAACGGTAGAGATCCAAGACGGATGTGGGATCGGGAGTGGCGACCGTTAAATAAAGATCAGCCGACAAGAAAAAGTCCAACGTGTGATAATGGGTGCCGGCGCCCACGTCAACGACAATCACATCGGCCGCAAGCTTTCGCAAGTGCTGAATGAGGCGTTTCTTCTTGGCATGTTGGAGATTCGCTGAGGCAAGAGTCTCACCAGTACCTGGAATCAGCGAAAGGGATGTACACAGAGGGATCGGTTGTGCCACGGCTTGAATTGTAGGGCACCGGCGATCAAGAAAATCCGTCAATGTCGCGGGTGGATGAAGCAAGCCGAAGAGAATGTGGAGATTAGCACCTCCGGTATCCAAGTCCACCAAGGTTACTTGGTGCCCGCGTCGAGCTAAAAGTAAGGCCAGATTACTGGCCACCATGCTTTTCCCCGCTCCGCCTTTTCCTGAAGCAATAGAGAGAATTGTTGGCATCGTTTTGCAAGGGTTATTATCAGAATCTGTATCGGGGTAGCCTCCGTTCAGCCTCCGCCTGGCGTTCTTTTGCTGATAATAAGATCTCCCGTCTACTCCAAAACGAGCAACTGTGGCATGATGACGCGTGGTCCCGAACCTTTTGCCAGAAGATGGTAGAATGAGTCATTCTCTCGCCCGGGGCGAGTGTACCACATTTCTGGCGGTTGTCTACCCTGGTCTTTCCCGCCCCTTGCCTTTGGTTCGGGGACATGGTAGGCTACCGTTCATGATCAAGTGGGCACACGCCCACTTTTTTTTGGCTTCATGTGGCGTGTGGGTCCCATGGGAACGATACAGGACTTAGGAGCTCGGATTCAGGCGATTGCAGCTCCGATCGTCAGAGCTCTCCATTTAGAGTTGGTGGAGGTCATCTGTCAAGGACGGGGTTCAGGGCTTGTGGTTCGAGTGGTTGTGGATAAAGATGGTGGGATCAGCCTTGGGGATTGCGAAACGGTCCACCATTCATTGAGTCGGGCTCTTGACGTTGCTGACCCTATCCCCCATGCCTATCGATTAGAGGTCTCCTCACCCGGGCTGGATCGTCCCCTGAGACAGCGTCACGACTACGAACGGTCGCTCGGCAAACTGGTACGCGTGCGATTGCGTGAACCGGAGCAAGGACAATGGGTGCTTATCGGACGGTTAACGGCTGTTGGGCAGGACGGGATTACCCTGCTGACCAGGGGGAAACGGGGCCAAGGAATCCAACAGGACATTCCTTGGCCGTGTATTCGCGACACCAAACTGGAAATTGAATTTTGAGCCATGGGTTAGGAAGGGCGAAGTCGGTTAATTTTCCCGCCCAGGGGCTAAGCAAAGCAAGAGCACGAAAGATAGTGTCCACTCTCGCGCAAGCAGAGAGGAGGCCGAGAGGACGAGATCATGAAACGCGAACTCATGACGGTTATCGAACAAATTGGACGCGAGAAAGGGATTGACAAGGAGCGAGTCATTGCTGCCGTGGAATCAGCCCTGTTGACTGCTGCAAAAAAGCGCTATGGGAATAACGAGAACATTCAGGTCCACATTAATCGAGAGACAGGAGAGATTTCGATTTTTTCCTTGAAAACCATTGCGGATACCGTGACTGATGCTAAGTCGCAGATCTCCCTGGAAGAAGCCAAGGCGATCAATGCCGAGGCTGAACTGGGCGATGAGATTGGTTCATTCATTGATATGGAGGAATTCGGGCGGATTGCGGCGCAAGCGGCTAAGCAGGTGATTTGTCAGAAGGTTCGGGAAGCTGAATGGGAGGCCGTTGAGCGGGAATATTCCAAGAAAGAAGGGGAACTCGTCCATGGGGTTATCCTGGGGCAAGAGCGCCGGAACTATATCGTGGAGATTGGCAAGACCGAGGCTATCTTGCCCGTGCATGAACAAATTCCCCGAGAGGTCCACCGGCGCGGTGATCGTATTCGGGCGCTCTTATTGGAGGTCCGGCGGACGCCCAAAGATGTCCAAGTGATTCTCTCGCGGGCGCATCCACAGTTTGTGGTGAAGCTGTTCGAATTAGAGGTCCCCGAGGTCACAGAAAAAATTGTGGAAATCAAGGGGATTGTCCGGGAGCCGGGAGATCGAACCAAAATTGCGGTGTATTCCCG
>RFGT01000026.1 GCA_003696975.1 Nitrospirota bacterium
AGGGGAGAGTACGGATCACACGTTGGAGGAGGTGGGGCAGGATTTTGAGGTGACGCGGGAGCGGATTCGGCAGATTGAGGCGAAGGCCCTCCGCAAATTGCGCCATCCTACCCGCAGCAAGAAACTGCGCAGTTTTGCAGAAAGTTTCTGAGAGGTCTCGAGCCAAGAAACCAGTGCAAAAGGGGCAGGGGCCCATAGCTCAGTTGGTCAGAGCGGCGGACTCATAATCCGTTGGTCCCAGGTTCAAGTCCTGGTGGGCCCACCAACCTCTTGTGAAATGTGAAGGATCATGATAAAGAGAAAGGCTGATGAGCAGAGAGGGCATATGAAACGGGTTTCTGGTGACCTAACGCTGTATCAATCTATTCAGAGGTGTTCTTGAATTCTCAGCTCGCTCATCTCGTTGAACTGCAGAAGCTTGATCTGAAGATTCACGACCTTCACGAGCAGCAGCGCAAAATACCCGAACGAATTCGAGCCGCGCAGATCCCCCTCCTCCAGGCAACCAAAGAGTTAGAGGCCGTCACCACTGCGGTCAAGACCCTTACGGCTGAACGCCGGCGCAATGAGCACGAGCTTCAAGTCCAGGAAGATCACATCCGGAAACTCCGATCGCGGCTCATGGAGTTGAAAACCAACAAAGAATATCAAGCCCATTTGTTCGAAATTGAACTGGCCAATAAAAAAAAGGATGCGCTGGAAGAAAAAGTACTCCTGAGCATGGAACAATTGGAGCTCAAGCAAAAGGAGCTTGAAGATCTTCGCAATCGGGTCAAACGAGCAGAGGAAACCTTTGGCGAATGTAAGATCCAGCTAGAGACTCAGGCACAAGCTCTCGCCCATGAACTTGATGAATTGCGGCAAAGACAGCAGGCCCTACTCCCACTCCTCGATAAAAGCGTCTATGCACGCTACATGACACTCAAATCCTCCTTGAAAGTCCTGGTTGTAGCGCAAGTGCGAGAAGGGATCTGTCAAGGATGTTTACTCCAACTGCCCCCGCAACTTGTTGCACAAGTCAAGCGAGGTGACGAACTCCTCAGCTGTCCATTTTGCCAGCGCATTCTCTACTGGGAATGTGAAGCAGAGAGCGAGGCTGCTTCCTCTCAGGATCAACCTGATCAGACAGAAGAGCCCATTTCCCAAACAAAAACGAGCGGATAAGGTTAGCTTTCCAGAGCTTATGCAGCATGCAGGATGCTTAAATGAGCCCAGGTCTCCCTTGATCGGGGTATGGACCTATGCGTATCATACCACCGGAGTGGAGTGGATCGGGTGATCGCTCATCCGCTGTGGATGAGAGGAAAGTCCGGACTCCACAGGGCAAGGTGCTGGGTAACACCCAGGCGGAGCGATCCGACACCAGCGCCACAGAAAACAAACCGCCGAAGGGATGGCATTTCTTGCCAGCCCTGGCAAGGGTGAAAAGGTGGGGTAAGAGCCCACCGCATCCATGGTGACATGGATGGCAAGGCAAGCGTCACCTGGAGCAAGACCAAATAGGAGAACGTGCCGATTCTCTGTTGAGGGTCGGGGGAGGCTGGCCCGGCCGATGTTCTCGGGTAGGTCGCTAGAAACTCGGGGTAACTCGAGTTCCAGAGAAATGATCACCCCCGTCTCTTCTGAGGCGGGACAGAATCCGGCTTATAGATCCACTCCCTCCCCTTTTCTTCTCTTAACCACGTAGAATCACTCAATTTGTGCTGGGATTACGGATGTCACGGGTTTGACTCGTATGTCCCCCTTTGTTACCATGGCCCGTACTAGCTGAAGCGCGCCTGTGTCCCCATCGTCTAGTCTGGCCTAGGACGCCGGCCTTTCAAGCCGGCAACACGGGTTCAAATCCCGTTGGGGACGCCATCGTTTTCTGGGAAAAGCCGCGAGCTTGCAAAAAGCTCGCGGCTTTTTTGTTGGCGAAATAACTTTATGTTATGCTCACAACAGTTGGCGTAAGGACCATTCTCATGCCGACACCTTGAAGTTGTGATGCGCTTCTGTAGAATAGGAATATCAGCCAATGCGGGAGTTGCCCTGGAACTGTCAAGATCTGTTGAAGCCACAGAGCGGAATCTTAGTTCACTGGAGGGAGAAAAAAAGATGGAGCAGGAGGAACGAAGAGTACTACCCATCTATTGGGGAATGGTCTTAGGACTGGTCGCTATAGGGATTGGATGTCTTCTCGCTGGGGAAACAAGCGCGGCGAATCCCAAAAAACTGAAGCCCCCTAAAGGTCCCTTCAAAACCATCACCGGAAAGGATGGAGCTCCCATGATCAAAATTCCCGCAGGTGAGTTTTTAATGGGGGACAACCAAGGACCTCGAAATGAGCGACCGGAGCATATCGTGTGGCTTGATAGTTATTACATCGATCAGTTCGAGGTGACCATGGAACGATACCAGAAATTTTTGGATGAGACTAATCATGAACCTCCACCCTTATGGGATGACTATGCCGCGTTGGAGGAAGCACGGGATCGACCAGCCGTCGGAATGGCTTGGGGGAGTGCCAAGGCCTATTGTGAGCATTATGGGAAACGGCTTCCGACCGAGGCCGAATGGGAAAAAGCAGCCCGCGGGACAGATGGGCGCCGATATCCCTGGGGATACATGCAGCCTTTTGTGGACATCGCCCGGTATAACTTGGGGACCACGGGATGGGTGAGCTATGCTATTACTCTCGCTCCGGTGACAAGCGGGGTCACAGGTATGAGTATTCGACATGGGTTAAAAGGTGGGACGAAAAGTCCCTATGGCCTCTATCACATGGCTGGAAATGCTGCGGAATGGGTGGCAGACTGGTATGACCCAACCTATTATGCCCGTAGTCCCAAAAAGAACCCCAAGGGCCCAGAAACGGGAGAACGAAAAGTCGTACGCGGTGGTTCTTGGGAAGACCCTCCCAAGCGCCTCCGTGTTACAGCCCGATCGAGCGCGGAGCCCGATTTTCCCATCGAAGCGAATGACCTTACCATTGGGTTTCGCTGTGCAATGGATGCAAAAGATTAGTTAGGATGTTTCTACTTTAGGAGCATCCGGTTGTCTCTCCACAATTTCGGCACACAAGGCACATCCCATTGCGGACCAGCTTGAACTGTTTGCAATTGGGGCAAGGATCTCCTTCATATCCCTGGGAAATCGGGCTCATTTGAACTTGAGTGGTTGCCGCTTCGCGTATTCTCTCGGCAGTAGGGGCTGCCGCTGCTCGGGACCATCCCCTTCCGTTACCCCGGGACCCATTTCCCAGCTCACGCCTGGAAGGGAATAAAGCGGGATTGATTGAAGCCGAGGTGAAAGATCGGGGGTCTGCGGGTTCCTCATCCGTGCATTCAGGATCCTGCTTCACGGAGTCGCCGCGCAGATCATCGGGGACTACTTGGGCCAAGTCGTGGCGGCCTAGGTATGTGATGGCGAGCTCCCGGAAGATATAGTCGATGATGGATGTTGACATTTTGATATGGTCATTCAATTTCACAGGACCATTGGGTTCAAAGCGGGTAAACAGAAAGGCATCAACAAACTCCTCGAGTGGGACTCCATGTTGGAGACCTAAGGAAATGGCAATGGCAAAACAGTTCATCAGACTGCGGAATGCCGCTCCCTCTTTGTGCATATCTAAGAAAATTTCTCCAAGCGTTCCATCTTCGTATTCACCTGTTCGGAGATACAGCTTGTGTCCGCCAATAATGGCTTTTTGGGTGTAGCCGTTGCGCCGGGTGGGTAAAGGTCGGCGTTTGGCCAGGTATCGCACCAGCACACGCTCTGTCATCTGGCGTGCGGTGGCCGCGACGTTCTCGGAGGTGGCTGGCGCCGTTCGGTGAAAATCCGAGGTGGCGGTCAAGGGTTGGCTGAGCTTGGACCCATCGCGGTACAAGGCCACAGCCTTGAGCATAGACCGCCAGCCTTGATAATACGCCTCCTTAACATCCTCGACGGTGGAATCGGCCGGCATATTGATCGTCTTGCTAATCGCCCCACTGATAAAGGGCTGAGCTGCCGCCATCATTCGAAGATGGGCCGCTGTGGAAATGGATCGCTGGCCCCGGCGCCCACATCGGGTGGCGCAATCAAAGACCGGCAGGTGTTCAGGGAGAAGATGCGGGGCTCCTTCGACCGTCATGGTGCCACAGCAATAGTCATTGGCAGCGAGAATCTCTTCATGGGTGAATCCCAGGGCGCTGAGCATGTTGAAGTGAGGATTATTGAGTTGCGTCTCAGTGAAACCGAGCTGCTCTTGACAGAAGTGTTCGCCGAGCGTCCATTTGTTGAACACAAATTGGATGTCGAACGCGCTCTCGAGTGCAGCCTCAAGGCGGTTGAGAGCGGATTGATCAAATCCCTTTGCTCGCAAGGTTTCGTGATTGATATAGGGTGCCTGTCTGAGTGTGCGGGTACCTGTGGCATAGGTAATGATGTCGTGAATTTGTGCTGGAGAATAGCCAAGCCGCTGCAATGCCGGCGGAAGGCTTTGATTGATAATCTTAAAATAGCCTCCACCCGCCAATTTCTTGAACTTCACGAGAGCAAAGTCGGGTTCAATCCCCGTGGTATCGCAATCCATAACTAGTCCAATGGTACCGGTTGGCGCGATGACCGTTGCCTGCGCGTTGCGAAAGCCATAGGCTTCCCCCAGCTCGAGTGCGCGATCCCAGGCATGCCGGGCGGCGGCCAACAAGTCCGGCGGCGTATAGGCTTCCTGGATCGGCTGCGGTGCGATGGTGAGCCCTTCATACTCTTCAGGTGAAGCCCCGTAAGCGGCTCGGCGATGATTCCGGATCACCCGGAGCATAGACTCGCGATTGCGTTCATAAGCAGGAAACGGTCCGAGTTCTTTCGCCATCTCGGCCGAAGTGGCGTAGGCTTCCCCGGTAAGAATGGCCGTCAACGCTCCGCACAGTGCTAAGGCTTCTGGTGAGTCATAAGGGATACCTTGACGCATGAGCAGGGAACCGAGATTGGCGTAGCCCAGGCCCAATGTCCGATAAGCATAGCTGTTCTCGGCAATGGCTTTGCTTGGGAACCCGGCCATCAAGACGCTAATTTCCAGAACAATTGTCCATAGTCTGATCGCGTGGCGATACCCGTCGAGATCGAAGGTCCCATCCTTGGTGATAAAGGCTCCGAGATTCAACGAGGCCAGATTACACGCGGTATCATCCAGAAACATATATTCGCTGCAGGGGTTGGAAGCGTGAATCCGGCCATCGGCGGGACAAGTATGCCATTCATTAATGGTGGTATCGTATTGGACGCCTGGATCAGCGCAGGTCCAAGCAGCCCAAGCAATGCGGTCCCATAGGTCTTTGGCCCTGACAGTTTTGGCTACTGCGCCGTCGGTTCGTCGAGTTAGCGCCCAGTCCGCGTCGCGTTCGAGCGCATCGAAAAAGGCGTTAGGGATCCGGATACTGTTGTTGGAATTCTGCCCGGATACAGTTTGATAGGCCTTGCTGTCCCAATTCGTATCATATTCATGGAAGACAAAATGGGTGAATCCTTGGTGAGCATAGGCAAACATGCGCTGAATGTACGCCTCTGGAACATGTGCCTCTCGTGCTGCTTGCAGGGCTTCATATAAGGCTGGATTCTTAGCGGGATCTGTCTCCACGAAAGAGGTCCCATCGTCACGCGTGAGATGACAGGCTTTGAGGATAGCGTTCAACCGTTGGGCACAGATCTTTGAGCCTGTGACCATCGCGGCGACTTTCTGCTCTTCGACCACTTTCCACTCGATAAATTCCTCAATATCCGGGTGATCTATGTCCAGGCAGACCATCTTAGCGGCTCGCCGGGTGGTACCGCCGGATTTGATCGCACCAGCCGCTCGATCGCCAATTTTTAAGAAGGACATGAGTCCGGAAGATTTCCCGCCACCTGACAGGGGTTCGCCATCGCTGCGCAGTTTAGAGAAATTCGTCCCAGTGCCCGAGCCATACTTGAACAGCCTCGCCTCTCGAACCCACAAGTCCATGATTCCCCCTTCATTGACCAGATCGTCGGCTACCGACTGGATGAAGCAGGCATGGACTTGGGGACGTTCATACGCGTTCTTAGAGCGTTTCACTCGCTGAGTTTCAGGATCCACATAGTAATGTCCTTGCGCCGGGCCTGTGAGGCCATAGGCATAGTACAAACCCGTATTGAACCACTGCGGGGAATTCGGTGCAGCCATCTGCCTGGCCAACATGAAACAGAGTTCGTCGTAAAAGGCCTCCGCGTCCTCTGGGGAATCAAAGTACCCATAAGTCTGACCCCAATGAGTCCAGCATCCTGCCAGCCGGTGAAACACTTGCCGGGCGTCACGCTCACCCCCCAATACGGGGTTGCCGTCTGCGTCCAGAAGCGGCTTGCCGTCCGGACCTGTTTGCGGGACCCCAGCTTTTCGAAAATACTTCTGTGCGAGGATGTCGACGGCAAGCTGGGACCATTGCTCAGGGGCCTGGATGTCTTGGAGTCTGAAGACCACAGAGCCATCGGGGTTTCGGATTTCTGAGGATCGTGTCGTAAACGGAATGTCTGCATAAGGGCCTCGTCCAACCTGGGTAAACCGGCGTTCGATCTTCACGGCGTCTCTCCTTTGTTCCATCCTTGGGTCCGTAAAAATGAACAGGGTTTCATGTCTGAAAAACCGCCTTGAGCGATGTGAGAACTCATGAGAAACGGGAATTCAGTGAATTCGGGAATTCGACCAACACATCAGAGCTGAGTGTTAGTCTTGTTACAAATGTTACAGAGACACACAATCTATAGCGGTTTGATTTTCTTGTCAATACTAAATATTGTAGATAAATTGTGATCAACGGGAATTCAGGTGAATAGCCTGTGGATGGGAGAAAAGATGCGTGGATTCGGGTGTTGAAGAGACCAAAAGGAATGTTATCCACAAGGACACTTCACACAAGGTGCCTTTATCCACA
>RFGT01000027.1 GCA_003696975.1 Nitrospirota bacterium
AGGGGAGAGTACGGATCACACGTTGGAGGAGGTGGGGCAGGATTTTGAGGTGACGCGGGAGCGGATTCGGCAGATTGAGGCGAAGGCCCTCCGCAAATTACGCCATCCCAGCCAAAGTCGAAAACTGCGCAGCTTTGCCGAAGGATTTTAGCGAAAGATTGGATGTTCCCGGGCCTGTCTCAGTCGAGAATTTCTTGGTCTACCTATCATAAACGAAAGGAGTGGATCATCAGGCAAAGAATGACGTATCCATGCCTCTTTCTAGAGATGGCAAAACGCTGAATGAGGTCGTGCGCTCTGGTTGCTGGTCGACATTTCTTGAAGGAGAGGAGTAGGAATGAAGAAGTGTCCCAAGTGTCAAGGTACCATGGTGTTCGAGCGGGCCGTGGATATGCAAGCGGGATTAGTGATTGTGGTGTTTGCCTGTTTGAATTGTGGGCTTCGTCTGGAGGCCGAGAAAGATCCCAAACCCGTCACCTCGGCGTAGAAGTACATGCTGCATGGTGATATACACAAGCGCAAGGAGAAAGGCGGTTATTCATCGTTGGGATTCATGGCGAGGTAATCGTAGATGAAATCAAACACGAGATCATCAAGGTGGTTGCAGATCGTCTGCACATCTCCAATGGTGAGAACACCTTCGTCCCAGGTAATGGCATGTCCGTGGCTGCCATCTTGGAGTAAGGCCACAAGTTGATGAAACTCGATGTCGATCCGGCATGCGTAGCGCCGTGTGGTGTCGAGGGGAAGGGCGCAAAGGTTCACATAGAGATACGGTTCATTCGGCAATTGAGCGGCTTCTTTTTCTCGGAGGATTGGAATACCAGCCATGCGCAATCGGTCTTCCACGACAGATCGAATCTGTTTGCGATGTAATACTCCCCGCATTTCCGGCCCCAGGTCTTCAATGACCACATAGACCCCGTTCAGACCTTTGAGCGATTTTTTCTTTCGCATCCTCCTGTTACCTGTGACCTTCTGGGGAGATGTCTGTTTCAGTTTGGAGAGGTGACTCGTGTCAGGCAATACTCCTCGTTTCTTTGCCGGTTCCAACCCTAACACACTTTGCTTGGAGATGCCATCCTCTAGGGTCTTTACTTTTTCGAAAGAACCCGTCTACGCTGGATCGACACATTCCTGGGCCAGGAAACGTTTCGTGAGCGAGGTCAGCGGCACATGAATCGAGCGGAACGCCGGCGGTTGCAGCGCCTTCAGGAAAAGCATGGAGGAACGTCGTCCCCACCTCACGTCAGAAGCTGGCTGGAGGAGGGGATACGCCTTCATCGGGCTGGGCGATTGACTCAGGCTGAGGCGCTATACCAGCGAGTCCTAGAGGTCATGCCGGCTCATCCCGAAGCCCTCCATCTCCTTGGAGTCGCTGCCTATCAACAAGGTCGAGCCGACCAGGCCAGAATGTTGATTGCCCGAGCGATCCACTCTAACCCTCGACAAGCCGTCTATCATTTCAACCATGGACTCGCCTGTCAGCAGTTGAAAGATCTTGAGGCAGCCGCTGCCTCGTATGACACCGCTATCAAACTGAACCCTGCGTATGTTGAGGCCCTCACCAATCGGGGAAATCTCTATCGCGAACAAGGTCAACTGTCACAGGCGGTCGACATGTACCGTCGTGCCGTGCACCTCAAACCCGATTATGCGGAGGGTTACAACAACTTGGGGGTGGCATTCAAGGAACAACGTCAATTCACAGACGCAGTGGAGGCCTATCGACAAGCGTTGGCCTTGAATCCACACAATGCCCAGACTCACTGTAACCTCGGGATGGTGTACATGGAGCAGGATCGGATCAACGACGCCATCAGGGCATTTGAACAAGCCACCCGCCTCGATCCCCGGTATGCCAAGGCCTATCACAATCTGGGGTTGGCCTTCATTGCAAAAAGCCAGTGGCCGGAGGCCTTAACCGCCTTGCGGCAGTCTGCTGAGCTGACACATAATCACGGTCGGCCGGTCACACTCAAGTGGGTCTTTCCTTCCCGAATCAAACATGACGCCGAACAGCTTGACTACCTCGCCGAGCGGGGAATCCTCGATCCGATGTGGCATCCTTATCAGGAAGCGCTGCAGGTGCTGCGTCGGCGATGTGAGCGAGAGGCACCACGCTCCAACCATCCCATTGCGCTTACGGAAGAGGAAGCCCGGTCAATTGCCCCATCGTTCAATCGGATTGTGTATCTGAAAGAATGTCCTATTGTTCCCGCAGGTGCCATTAATCCTTGTCTCGATGTTGAGGACATCCAGCGCCGCTACTATGAACGACATCCCGAAATCCTTTGGGTCGACGATCTGTTGACCTCGGAAGCTTTGCAGGCCCTACGCCAGTTTTGCTTGGAATCCACAATTTGGAAGAGGGATTACCCGAACGGGTATGTCGGGGCGTTTCTCGGTGATGGCTTTGCCTGTCCGCTGCTGCTGCAAATTGCCGAGGAACTCCGCACTCGCTTTCCCAAAATTTTTCGGCATCATCGGTTACTGCAAGCCTGGGCGTTCAAGCAAGACAGTACATTGCTTCCCTTGAACATCCATGCTGATGCCGCCGCGGTGAATGTCAATTTCTGGATCACCGACAATCAGGCCAACCTTGATCCCACAAGCGGAGGGCTCATTGTCTGGGACAAAGAAGCCCCGCAGGAGTGGGATTTTCGGGTCTACAACGATACCAAGTTCAAACCGCAGATCATGGAATTTCTGCGTACGGCTGGCGCCCAAGCGGTGACCGTGCCCTACCGGGAAAATCGGGCATTGTTCTTCAACTCAGATCTCTTTCACGCCTCGGACCGGTGCCAATTCAAGGATGAATACACGGGCCGACGAATCAATGTCACGTTGTTGTATGGACATCGGTTCGACAAGGTCCAAGTTAATTGAACGCCACGAACTGATCGCATCCGGTTACCATATTGGACAGTACGACCAATCCACAAAAAGTCACCTCTTGCCCGTAGCCGTCCATGGGGACTCGATGGCGTTGGCAGCCGTAGGCGCAGACGTTGAGTCGCATTCCCTCTCGGGCTAGGCGAAGGAATTGAGCATCCTGCACATTTTTCACGCCCTCGTCGATGAGGTACAGATAGACCTCGACGTCCGTGCGTAAGGCTTCTTCCACCAGACGAATGACCGTTTTGACATGGGGATGGGATGGTGGAGTTGACAGCATGATGCCCAGTTTTTTCTTGGCCATAGTGATCTCCCTCAGGAGTAATGAGAAGCGGCATCTTACAATCTCTGTTCACTGAAAGCCCACTATACTCGAGCGGTTTCGACGGGGTCAACCGAGCCTCTCAAGAGACAGTATGGTCCTTTTGCCGGGAGCGATTGATGAGCCTAAAAAGGGACTTTGTTGTTTCGCGCGTGTCGCGTTAAGCGAGATATCGGGAGTGCGAGGTTGGGTGATCTGGATGTTGTGCTTTCACGAACCCTCGAGTTTGGCGATTCGAGATTCGATTGCGTCGGCCTCTTGATTCCGCTCGCTCTTGCGCAACAGCGCAGCGTAATTTCTGAGGACTCGCACCACAGTTGGATGATTTTCGCCTAAGGCTTGTTCGTGGAGGGTCAGTGCGCGTTTCATGAGGGACTCTGCCTCGGTCAGGTTATCCTGGGCGGCATAAAGCAACGCGAGGTTGTTGAACAGGTTGGCGAGCCTAGGACTGTCCTGACCAAATTTCTGCTCCGTGATCGTGATGGCCCGTTGGAGAAGAGGTTCCGCCTGCTCGTATCGGCCTTGGACACGGTACAAGTCCGCGAGATTGCTGAGACTGGGCACGAGACGCGGATTGTCTGGCCCAAATGCCTGTTCATGGATGGCGAGCACGCGCTTGAGCAGGGGTTCGGCTTGCTCATACCGGCCCTGGGTCATGTAGACCACGGCCAGATTCTTCAGGCTCCCGACAAGACCGGGGCTCTCCTTTCCCATCACCCGTTCGTTAATGGCAATGGCTCGCTTGAGGAGAGGGATGGCCTGATCGTAACGCTCCTGAGCGCGATAAAGCAGAGCCAAATTGTTCAAGCTTTCCACGAGCGCAAGGTCATCCTCGCCCACCGCCTGCTCGGTGATCTCCAACGCACGCTTGAGGTAGGGTTCGGCTTTGTCGTACTGCTGCTGACTTGCATAGACCGCGGCTAGGTTTTTGAGATCCACCACCGTGTCTACATGATTCTCTCCAAGGGTCTGTTGCCGGAGCTCTAAGGCGCGCTCAAAGGCCGATCGGGCCTTGGCGTAGTCTTTCTTCGCATGATAGACCGCGCCTAGGCGACTTAAGGTAATAGCCATGGCCGCCTGGTCGTCATGGCGTTCGTGGATTGCCATGACACGTTGGAGTAGGGGTTCAGCCTTGTCAGGTGCCTTTTGGGCCTCGTACAGGGAAGCGAGCTTGGTCAAGGTTTCCGGAAGGCGGGGGTCATCCTCCCCGAATTGTTCCGCCTCGGTGAGCGCGGCTTTCAACTCGGCTTCGGCTTTGGCCATTTCTCGCTGGCGGAGGAAGCGATCGGCTTCGTCCATGTGGATATCCCAAGGGGTTCGGCTGTCACCGCATCCCCAGAGGAATCCCACGATCATTGCTAGGATGAGGAGCACATTGCTCCGGGGTGTGATCGATGTGATCTTCAACGGTATCCTCCTTCGCAGAGTCATCGACGAAAGCCTCGACCACAGGGACTGAATTGTAACGCGAGCATCGGAACCATACCAAGAACAACCTCCGACAGGCTAGAAC
>RFGT01000254.1 GCA_003696975.1 Nitrospirota bacterium
AACTTGGCCAATCCCGTTAGTCCGGCTTGAAATGATTCCAAAGGAAGATAGCGGATAGACGGATCATGAAGAGACCCCCGAATTTCAAACAAGGCCGTGTCAATGGCTTCTCGCTCCCCAGCGAGTAACATCCCAAACAGAGGAATGCGCTTGAGAATATCGGCGTACGGGCCAAAGGGACTGATGGCAGCAATGAGATTAAGCTGGTCCTGATAGAGATCATACGATCCTGCAGCAGTCATTTTCAGAATGGGGCCGTCAATCACGATATTCTTCGAGGACAAGACGCCATTGTGAATCGTGATAGTGGCGGTCTGCTTGTCAAAAGGATAGCCTTCCTTACGCAAGTCAATCTTGCCTTGTAAAAGCGTGGGAAGATTCAACAGCGCCAAGATCTTGGGGACGATGGTGCCTCGGAGAATGCGCCCTTGTTCGATTGTCAGGTCGAGTTTCCCGTTCAGGGTGGGTACAATCCCTCGCGAATCTTTCCCATGCCCTTGAATACGGCCTTCAAAGGTTGCAAGCCCCGTCATCAACCGTTCTTTGAGCGTCTGTTGATCATGGATCATCACCGGGAGCAGCCATTCCATCGGCACCTTGGTCGCCCTAAACGAGGTGTCCACAGAAGCTGGAGCTCCCGGTGGAAGATGGATCAAGAAGCGTCCCTCAAGGGAGCCCTGTCCCACTCGTCCGGACACCCGTTCAACTGTGATGATCCCTTGTTGCATCACCACGCGACAAGTCAAATCTTGCAAGGGAAGGGCATGATACCACGCTTTTTTAAAGTGTACCTGCGCCAGCACGGTTCCAGACGTGGCGAGATACTCGAGTCCTTTGCGAAGCGGTGATCGCTCGCCCTTGGGGATTAAGAGTTCCAGATCGAATTGCGGCATAGCCATCTTCAGTGTGATCTGTGGTTGCGTTTCCCAATTCATCAAGATGCCCGTCATGTGAACCGAGCTTGTCTGGACTCGAAAGTCCAACTGCTCCACTTCTGCGGCATGATCGTGAAACTTAATCCGTCCCAGTACCTCCCGAACAGAGGTCTCCATTCCTGGAACCTCCAGCACGCCATCCGTTAAGGCAAGCCACCCATCTTTTCCCCACTGCCGCCAATCCTTCCCCTCTCCAGCGAATTGCAAGGCAAATTCCAGTACACCCGCCCGGAGCATCCCATCCCCGATCTGCAGACCGTCCGGCAACTCATTGACCGCGATGGGGGCAAGTGCCACAGCACCTTTCACCTGGAAAGGGGGGCTGTGCCGGAGGCGTCCCCTGCCGGACACATGCAAGGTAGCGAGGTACATATCCAGACGTTGAATCTCAATATCCCTTGAGGAGGTATGTGCCTCAATGCGAATCGTACCAGGCACTCCGCTGGATTTCTTCACAAGCCCCGGCATGTTCGCGGATACCCCATCCAGATCGAATCGAGCCGTCAGGTGCAGAGCATCAAGTGGGCCTGTGACATGTCCTTCAAACGGCGCCTCTCCTGCCAGAGGAGCGTGCAGTTGGGGATGCGGAGCAGTTCCGTCTGACTGCATGTGAGACAAAAGTTCATCAATTGCGAGTGTGCCATGAAATCGGAGGTTATCAAACACGAGCGAGCCTCCCACTGTCATTTGCCCGCTAAGGGAAAAGGTACTCCGGCCGACGCGACCCGCAAGAGAAGCCAGTGACAGACGAGTGGGCGACAAATCGAGTATGCCGGAGAGGTGACTCACCGGTGTCGGCCATCCAGGTACGCGAACCGTGACGTTCTGCGGTTCATAATGGGCTCCCTGAAAGGCAATCGCATCCGGCTTCAGGAGTGGTCCAGCAAACTGGACGATCAAATTACCACTCCCTGCAACACCCTGCATTCTGAGAAGTGGATGGGTGGAATCAGCCCCTTTCCCGGCGCGGCGTATAATCTCCAGCAGCTTTTCAATTGGGACCATGCCTTCAAGCTGGGTGGTCAACCAGGGAGTCCCATCACGCCATTCCACGAGACTATACCCATCCCGGATAACCACCGATTCGTAGAGCCCGTGAATATTTTTGAGACGTACGTGTCCGGGCTGTACCACAAGGATCCCCTCAAGTTGTTCGATCGTTCCCCATGCCTTCCCCAAACGGAGGTGCCCCTCGTGCCAGTGAAATGTTCCCACTAGCGAAAACCCCACATCCGCCCGCAGTGAGCCGGCAAGCGTCGCCGAACGCGCTTCCAGTATGCCCCCAATCCTGCCCCCTTCCACAGCATGCCGCACGGCTGGTGGGACGATCTCTCGAGGGAGGGCCTTGCACAACTGAGTCAGGCTGACAGCATCACTGGAGAAAGTCACAAATACTGTGGGGGGATCACCGGTTAGCAATCCTGAAACGTTCGCCTCTCCTTGTACGGTAAGCACTTCTGTCTCAATAGAAAAACGTGGAACAATCACATCGTATCCCTTGATCCCCGGCGCAACCGTCACGGTTCCATGAAAGGAAGCATGACCATAGACATCAATCGGAAACGTCGGCTCTTGAACAACCAACAAAAATTGTCTCATGACTGAACTTGTGAATTTGCCATCTATAGCCAGGGACGCCTTCAGCCCTGGTGGTGACTGAGATAGCTGGTTCATTGATGAGACAGCCTGGAGGTCAATTGTTCCTGCTAGGCTCACGTAGGATGAAGCGGATCTCTTAGGGGGTAAAGGCTCAGACGGCAATATGTCCTCGTGAATGAAAGCTGTTGCTGAGAACACAAGCTGTCTCAGAGTTGGACGGCGCGTCGCAATCAGTGCAATATGATCGAATTGAAGGTGCTGGCTTACCGGCTTATTGGGTTGAAATCGAACAATGAGTTGCCCATCACGGATGGTGAGTTGATCAGGTCCAGTCAGCTCAAACAGTTGAAGAGGCAAGACGTTGTCAGGAAATAATGAGGAGGAAGAAGAAGTGCCAATATCCCCCCAGATCCACTGGCCATGTGGGGTTTGCCAAAGCGTCATCATAGGCTGCTCAATTTGAAGACGGTGTGGGTGAGGGTTCTCATGAAACACGAAAAACAGATCGAAATCTGCAGAGATTCGCGCAGCGTGCAGAATAGAGCGGGACTCGTGCCCCACCGCCACCGTGACATCCGTCACGACAATTTGAGGATGAGGGAGCATGCGAATTGCTAACGTCCCGACCTGAAGCTGGACATATTGGGTGCGATTAAGGTATTGGAGCACAAGGTGTTTCAAAAGATTCTGACCAAAGAGTAGAAAGAGTGCGCTTCCTGCCACGATCAGAACCACTACCACTGTACCGAGGATGAATAATTTGCGTATCATGTTGTTCTTACACACCCGAAGGCCATCTGGCACGATACCGAGGGCATCTTACAAAAAGGGGGCAAGGGTTGCGAATGGTACAACAGCAAAGAGACACCCTCAGCCTTAGAAGCTTCAGTGAGTGAAGGGGGCATGCGACTTGACAACGGAGAAGGGCTCTCGATATATGGCATCCCTAAATAATTTCACGTCCCTTCACGGTTTGATGTGGGAGCCGGAGTTCCCCTAGCGCTGAACGTTCGCGTCTCCTCATACGGAATCACATGAATTCTATTGTGCGGCCAGCCTTGTTGATTAGTCGTTCCCTTGCGCAGAACCTCCTCCATCTGTACGATTATCCCCATCCCCAAAAACCCGGGGTGCTCATCCCAGGATATGACAAGCCTCACGCGTTACGGACTGCAAAAATGTGCGCAGCCGTGGCCTTAGCCTTCCGGCACTCTCTTTCGCTTGTGAGACAATATCAAATTGCTTGCCTCTTGCATGACCTTGGGCGATACGGGTTGGACCCCCCTCTTTTCGGCCGTATCTGGTCATGGGCGCGACGCCAAGGAATCCCAACCCGTCCCGCGGAATGGCGTGCCGTGCATCCAGACACCCCTTACGGCAAGGAAACTGAGGCGTTTCTGGCACGTTATCGCGCTAGTCTCGAGGCCAGTGGAATTCCCATGGACCAGTGGGCCTGCGAGCAAGTGGAGATGCGACTGGGATTTGCCCGGCGCTTGCGCCGCCGCCTTCGCGAGGTGAGGCCCATTCTGCGTCAACTTGGCGTCTCCTGGGCTCCCTGGATGCAACACATCATGCTGTATTACTATTACCCCGAGGTGCTCCAGAATGCCCCTGCATGGGTTCGCCAATTTGGTGAAATCCTCGTGGGATGCGAACAACTCGAGGCTTATAGCAACCGACGGCGTGGCCGTGACTACTATGCTCGGCCTTATGAATGCTTTGCTGAGGCTTTCACATATCTTAAGCGGTTATACGAGACAGGCATACTTGGACACGCCGTATTGACGACGATCCAATTCCTCGCCGCCCAGGGGGTCTTCGATCGTATCTTGGCTGCTGCTCGCGGAGAGAAGTGCCTCTCTCCGTCAGATCAGCAGTTTCTTCGCACGCTCCTGCCCTCTGTTGACTCGCCATGCCTGTTGTCAGCCACCACCTCTCCCTGAACATGAGGGGAGACACGCAGATTGAAAACGTCACGGCGCAGGTTCAAGACGCGCTTATAGCCAGTGGCCTGAAGGCTGGGCTGGTGACGATCTTCGTCCAACACACGACGGCCTCGGTCTTCATTCTTGAAGATGAACCGGGATTGCGTCTTGATACCAAGCGGTTGTGGGACCGCTTGATTCCTGCCGATCCGCATTGGGAGCACAACCTGCGAAACCAGGGAGAGAACAATGGACATAGCCACCTTCGCGGGCAACTGCAAGGATGCTCACTGACCATCCCCTTTTCGGATGGGACACTGGCCCTAGGCACCTGGCAGGCCGTGGTCATTGTCGATTTTGACACAAGGGCTCGCACGCGCCACGTTGTGATCCAAATCATGGGTGAATAAAAAGTGTACCCACCCCATGGTCTGTGGAACAGCAATGGTCTCCATCTTTCTCAGGAGACCAGTCTCTTGTTTTTCTGTAAGCCATTCAAGTCCCAAGCCATGGTCCCCACGCCGATCACATCGAGGTAATGGCGCTCAGCACTCCGAAGCCAAATGCCTCACCAATGCCCAAATGCGCCTTGACAACATTCCATCATTCACATCCGGCGCCGCCGGATCCGACTCGACCACGAATGTCGGTGCCGGTAACAATCTATCCGCCAAACGATGGCGAGATCCCGACATGTCCGCGCCAAAGCCATGGGCGTGAGAAAAACGCTCCGCTGTCAGCGTTCAGCTTAACCTTACTCACTGCGTGCCGGCTGCTTCTTCTCTGACGGCTTTTTCGCCACCCTGCCCATGTGCACATTGACATTACCGACACCTGCCGCCATACTTCCTTTCACAACTCCAACCCGAAGAGCAATTCTATATGCCCACTCTCGAAGAACGCGTTGCCTACCTCGAAGGTAAAGTAGAGGAACATTCCCGCGGGTTCGGGGAACTCCGTGACCTGGTCATCCACCTCGATCACAAGGTTGATCGGTTTCGTGAAGAACTAGCTAATCGCATCGATGCCCTGGACCAGAAGATTGATCGCTTCCGGGAAGAACTGTCGAGCCGCATCGACAACACCAATGCCCGCATCGACAACACCAATGCCCGTATCGACAACACCAATGCCCATATCGACAATCTCGAGGCCCGGCTGAGCGCTCGTATAGATGCGCTTGACGAAAAATTCTCCCGGTCCTTTCTCTGGACCATCGGCATCCAAATCACCGTCCTCCTTGCCGTCATTGGGGCATTGTTAACTAAATAGCGGTCCCCAACCGCCCTGTCGCAGGCGCCATTCTACTCCTCCGTCCATCCTCCACCGATCCTGTCATGAAATAGGTATAGCTTGATCGTCGCAAGCTTCCCTGCGCCGCTGTCGAACGAATAAGGTCCCCCCAGCGAGACCGGGCTTTGCCAAACGGTGTCTCAAGAGGTACCATAGCGGCGAGATAAGGCACTCCGCCGCTTCCTTCGAGCGAGGAAGGGCGCTTCCATCACCGAAACGACCCAAACGTTATGCGCTCCCTTCTCAAGCTCTCAAAAAATTGGTCCGATTTGGTGGACTAATCCCCTAAAAAATTATGAAATATGGAATGCGAGGACACCGCACATAAGGGGCTAGTAAAGATTGTCGTCGCCATGGGTCACGGTTCTCGCCGCGAGACCATTTTGAATTCCGGCAGACTAGCAAGATGAGAGCCTCTTTCATAGCGTTTCCGCAAGCCATTGTTCTGGTTAGTTGCCTGTGTTTCTGGATCGTGTGGTCGGGCAAACCCGCCGCCGGGTTTCATGCCGCTCTCACAACCGCTGACTGGTGGTCCCATCATGGATCCACCTCCAGAGTCTGGGCACCCCGTTTGCTCGGACTGGGACAGGATGAACTGGCCACAATTCGTGTCTTTGAACAGGCTTCGCGATCGGTTGTCTTCATTACCAATACAGCCATTCGCCGCGACTTCTGGTCCCTGAACACATTCGAGGTTCCGCAGGGCTCAGGCTCCGGGTTCATCTGGGACCGACATGGGCATATCGTGACCAATTTCCACGTGGTATATGGCGCTGACTCCATTGAAGTTATTCTGGCTGACCAATCAAGCTACAAAGCCACGGTTGTGGGCATTGATCCTGACCATGACCTCGCGGTTCTCAAGATCCAGGCTCCACCGAAGAAGCTCGTGCCTCTCTCGATTGGTACATCTCACAATCTTCGGGTTGGGCAGAAGGTCCTGGCTATCGGCAATCCATTCGGCCTAGATCATACCTTGACCACCGGCGTGGTCAGCGCGTTGGGCCGCACTATTCAATCGATTAACAACCGAACAATCGAGGGCGTGATCCAAACGGACGCTGCCATTAATCCCGGCAACTCCGGAGGCCCCTTGCTCGACAGTTCGGGACGGTTAATTGGTGTCAACACCCAAATTATCAGCCCAAGCGGCGCTTATGCTGGTATTGGATTTGCCGTACCCGTGGACACCGTCAAACGGGTCGTTCCGCAATTGATTCAGTATGGCAAGCTGATTCGACCCGGCATCGGCGTCTCTCTATTTCACGATTCTCTTGCCGCTCGATGGGGTATCCGAGGGCTGATCATTGCTCGCGTGCACCCGGGAAGCCCGGCTGCCCGTGCTGGATTACAAGGGGTTCGGCAAACAGCACGCGGACGACTCAAACTCGGCGACATTATCACCAAAATCGACGGAGAACCCGTGCGGACTTATGACGACTTGGCAAGAATTTTGGATCGTCACACCGTTGGTGATCAGGTGACACTAGAGGTCAAACGAGACGGAACAGTCCGGAAACTCATCATTCGGCTTACTGCCATTCAGTAATAGAATTTCCCTTATTCCCTATCAGAAGAACAGGCGGGAAGCCTGCATTTTACCTCTCTTATGACCATCACACTGACTTTTCTGGAAACGGTGGCACTTGCCGCAGCCATTCTGGTCCTGGGCACGCTTCTGACCCATCACATACCCATCCTACGGCACTATGCCATTCCTATCCCCGTCACTGGGGGCCTGTGCTTCGCTGTGGTCGCGAACGCTATGCACGGAGGGATGAATCTCGATCTCGCTTTCGATATGACACTGAAAGAGCCATGCATGCTCGCCTTTTTCGCCACAGTCGGCTTAAGCGCCGATCTGCGAATGGTGGCGAACGGCGGAGCACGGCTTGCTTTATTTTTAGCCGTCGCTACCCTTTTTCTGATCGTCCAAAACGGGATAGGCACGTTGCTTGCTCTCAGCTTAGGCCTCCATCCGCTTTTTGGGCTCTTGAGCGGATCCATTACGCTCTCTGGAGGCCACGGCACTGGAGCTGCTTACGCCGACCTCTTCACGACGACGTCGGATCTCCACAATCCTATGGAAGTCGCCATGGCTTGCGCGACATTTGGTCTGGTAGTGGGCGGGCTGATCGGCGGACCGGTGGCTCACCGGCTTATTACCAAATTCCATTTGACTGCACCTTCGCAACCTGTCTCACTACATCCCATTTCCTTACATTCATTTCGCCACTATGGTGCCGACTCACTTCGGAAGGGATTCGAAACTCTGCTCGTGATCCTGGGTTGTCTCGTAGTAGGAAAGGTGGCTTCTCAGCTATTCAACCAGCGCTTTCATTTCACTCTTCCCACGTTTATTTGGACACTGATGTGCGGAGTGGCGTTCCGAAACATTTGTGAATTCACAGGCCTGTATCACCTCTCACAACGCCTGATCACCACAATGGGTACCATTTCCCTCTCGTTCTTTCTGGCTTTCGCTTTCATGACCCTCCGGTTGTGGGAACTGCGCGCCTTGGTTGGCTCTCTGCTTATCATCCTCGTGGTCCAAACCTTAGTTATGGCCTTGTATGCTTCGGTGATCACTTTTCGTGTCATGGGAAAGACTTATGAGGCTGCGGTTATGGCCAGCGGCCATTGCGGTTTCGGCATGGGAGCGACTCCTACGGCTATTGCCAACATGGAGGCCCTGGTTTCTCGTCATGGACCCGCTCCGGAAGCCTTTCTGATCATTCCGCTGGTGGGCGCATTTTTCATTGATCTGGCCAACGCTCTGGTGATTCAAACGTATTTAGCGTTCCTTCCATCCTGATACATCCACTGCTGACCGCGATAGGAATGTTTCTGGCAAACTCGCCTCGCTCATGGTATGGTGGGAACGGTCCCTGGCCGTCAACGAAAGAAAGGAGGGTATATGTCGGTTCACCGGTGGAAGACGCAGGCAGCAAAATTTGCGGTCGGTGCAGTGATTGCTGTGGTCGCGTGGGGATCGCATGGGTCCCCTGTCTTGGCTTCATCCAGCGAGGAAGAACGGCTTGTGGAAAAGGCTCAACACACCCTTGAAAGTTTCATGGCGGATCCCAATTTCTCCTGGTTTCAAGAGCATGTCAAAGAAGCGAAGGGGTTGCTTATTGTACCCCAATTTCTCAAAGGGGCATTCTTCTTCGGGGGATCCGGAGGGAGCGGAATCTTAGTCGTGCAGGATGAGCAGACTGGGGAATGGAGTCAACCGGCCTTTTACATGCTGGGCGGAGTAAGTTTTGGCCTCCAGTTCGGTGGGCAAGCGTCTGAGCTCATCATCATGGTGCTCACCCCAGGAGGGGTAGAAAAACTCCTTTCCTCCTCCTTCAAACTGGGTGGAGATGTTGCCATTGCAGTTGGCCCTATCGGTGCGCGCGTTGAGGGAGCCACCTCAGCGAACCTAAGAGCCGACTTTCTCTCATTTTCACGCTCGAAAGGGGCCTTTGCCGGGCTTTCTCTGGAAGGGGCCCTCATCAAGACGGACGACGACGCCAATGCTGCTTATTATGGGAAATCCGTCCGGCCTATTGACATCCTTTTTAAGAAGACCGTTTCCAACCCTCATTCTGAGAGACTTCGCACGGCTCTCCGCCTTCTGGCTCAATCGAAACAAGAGTGACCCTTCTCATCTCCTGCTTCATAAGCGATTCATGAGAGATGTGGGCCCCTTTGCCGTTTTTCCATGAAAGACTCTCAAAAGTGTTCCAGCTATAGGCTCTGCACGCCAGGGATTAAGACAATGTCCCCGTTCTTGTAGTCCACAAGCACTCTATCGCCATCCTTTACTTCACCTTTTACGATCAGTTTCGACAGAGGCGTCTCGATATCATGCTGAATGAGTCGCTTTAACGGCCTTGCTCCATAGACGGGATCATACCCTCTCGCAGCCAAGTCTGCTGCCGCCTCGTCCGTAATGTCGAGCTGGATTCGGCGATCTGCCAATCGCGCTCGCAACCGGTCCAATTGGATGGTCACGATGCGATGCAGCTCCGCACTGGTCAAAGGATGGAAGACCACAATCTCGTCCACCCGATTCAAAAACTCCGGACGAAAATGGTGGCGGACTTCTGCCATCACAAGGGCTCGGAGTTCATCATAAGAAATACCACGCTGTTGGGCATCCAAGATTTCCTGGCTCCCGATATTCGAGGTCATGATCAACACGGTGTTTTTGAAATCGACCGTCCGTCCATGAGAATCCGTCAATCGACCATCATCCAAAACCTGTAAGAGCACGTTGAAAACTTCATGATGGGCTTTCTCGATTTCGTCCAACAAAATGACGGAAAAGGGCCTTCGCCGCACGGCCTCGGTCAATTGCCCCCCTTCTTCATAGCCCACATATCCGGGCGGGGCACCAATTAACCGTGCCACGGTGTGCTTTTCCATATATTCGGACATGTCGATTCGGACGAGATTCGCTTCGTCGTCGAACAGCGTAAAGGCCAGAGCGCGAGCCAATTCGGTCTTTCCTACTC
>RFGT01000255.1 GCA_003696975.1 Nitrospirota bacterium
AAAAGGAAAGGCGGTCTTTTGAGCTGGTGGGGTGAGCTGTTGGTGATGGATGATTGCACTCGTCTCTTAGCTAGTGCTAGAGTGCTCCCCTGGTTGGGGATCGAATCTTGCCTCGTAGCTGGAAATTAGCATACAGTGTAGCACGTGGTCCCATCGTCTAGGCTGGCCCAGGACGGCACCCTCTCAAGGTGCAGACACGGGTTCAAATCCCGTTGGGACCACCACCTCGTTCTGTGAGTTCACCCGCGTACGACACTGCCGGTTTCCAGACGATTCGGCATCTGGGTTCGCTTCGCCAGTCACGCTGATTTCCACACCGCTCTTTCCGCAAGTACTCAGGAAGAAACGAGTGCTGTGTCCCAACCTGTGGAGGTGTATGATGCATGCGAGAACGTTTCACGATGGCGCGCAGGATGGCTTGGAAGCGCTGGAACCGCTCGATCCCGAGAAAATTCATACATTTTCCGATCTGCTTGAGGCTATGAAGAAGACGGCGTTTGGAGGCCGCCGTGTAGGGGAAGCGTTTGAAGTCCTCAAATTAATGATCGAGGATCCAGACTGTTTTGTGGTGTTGACCTTGTCGGGTGCTATGACCATTGCCAAGATGGGGAAAATTATCAGCATGATGATTGACCATGGCATGGTCCAGGCGATAGTGTCCACGGGTGCGCTGATTGCGCATGGCCTAAGCGAGGCCGTCGGGCAGATACACTACAAGTATCGACCCACGATGAACGACGTGGAACTATTTCACAAGGGCTACAATCGGGTCTACGACACATTGGAAATGGAGTTGAATCTGAACCATGTGGAACATGTGGTGGGGGAAACCCTAAAGCGATTGGATCCTGCGCAACCGCTTTCGTCGGAACTATTGACTCGTGAACTGGGAAAGACCCTGGTCGAACAGTATGAAGGTCCGGCCATTCTCAAGAGCGCCTATCTCCGGCAGGTTCCCGTGTACATTCCGGCGTTTACGGATTCGGAATTGGGATTGGATGTCTCTATCTGGGCGATGAGCCACCGCCAGACATCCCGGTCGCAGGATATCTCCGGAGAACCCGCGACAATATGGAAAGGGCTTCAAGCCTCGTGCCCCCCGTTCAACCCCTTTCTTGATCTCAACAGCTATACGGGGCATCTCTTAGCCGCCAAACGGCTGGGGATCTTTACCATTGGAGGGGGTGTGCCCAGGAATTGGGCCCAACAGATCCCTCCCTATATCGAAATTCTCAATCTTCGCCTGGGAACCAATTTGCCCCCTCCGCGGTTTCAATACGGTGTGAGGATTTGCCCGGAACCCGACTACTGGGGTGGGTTGAGCGGATGTACCTACCAGGAAGGTGTTTCCTGGGGGAAATTCATTCCGCCGAGCGAGGGAGGGCGCTATGCCGAGGTCTTGAGTGACGCCACCGTGGTTTGGCCACTCTTGATGATGGGGTTGTTAGAATCGCAACGTGCCAAATCTGCCCCGGCGTAGTTACAGCCAAAGGAAACAGCTAAGATTTTTGGCGTCAGGCAGGACCTTATCTGACATACGGGAGCCTGGTGATTCTGACGCTATCAACACCTGTTCACCTTTACGATCACTCTGCTGTCTCGCCTCGGTTGCCAATAAGCCCCAGTCTCCGCAGACTGCTGTGGCAGCCGCTGCTTCTTGCTCCCATCTCCACCACAATCATCATTGCATACGAATGTAGCAAGGTGTATACTACATAAGTAGATTAACTTAAAAATTTTCATCATCTTATGCCTCAAACTGCTTACAACTGGAAACGTTTCTGGTGCCCACGCGGGAGTACGATCGATCTTTCTGATGCTGGTTTTCTTTCAGATCCCGATACCCAATACAGAAGGGTCCTCAACAAAGATTTGGTCACACTGAGCTCAATTCTTCTTGGGTCACCATGCGCTATCCTTCTTGGAGAGCCGGGAATGGGAAAGAGCCATGAACTCCGGCGTGCAGAAGAAATCTTGACAACGCAAGGGCATAAGGTTCTGCGACTGGATCTGGGCGAATACGGGAACGAGTCGGAACTCGAACGAGATCTGTTCGGATCGGAGACGTTCAATCAATGGCTCGCAGGGAACCAACAACTTTCTCTCTTGTTGGATAGCCTTGATGAAGGCCGCATGGTTATTCAGAGGCTAGCTGAGTGGCTTGTGCGAAAATTGCGAAGGCTAAAAAGGGATCATCTTGATCGGCTTTCGCTAGCCATCGCGTGCCGGACGGCAGCCTGGCCTCAATCTTTCGAACAAGACCTCAAAGAAATATGGGGGGACTCTGTCAATTGCTATGCATTGGCACCACTATGCAGGAAAGATGTACAGGCCGCAGCCGAGGCCAATGACATTCCGCCGAAAACGTTTCTTGACGCCATTCACCATTCGGCTACAGTTCCCTTGGCGATCAAGCCCGTCACGCTTGAGATGCTCCTGAGGCATTTCCAACAACATGGCGCATTGCCCGCCGATCAGTTGGAGCTGTATCGAAAAGGGCTCCTTGCATTATGCGAGGAAACGAACGACAGGCGGCGGGATTCGACCATAGCGAGAGCAACCGATGCCCAACATCGCTATGCCATCGCCCGGTACCTGGCAGCAGTCATGGTGTTATCGAACAATCCTGCTATCTGGACTGGATCAATTGCGAGCGCCCCTGAGGGAACTCTACCCCTTGGAATCCTATCTGGCGAGGTTTCTATGGACAACAGGATGTGGCGAATAACTGAAGCCATGCTCTACGATACATTGAACACTGGTCTGTTCTCGGCACGCGGAAATCGACTGGTCAGTTGGGCGCACCGGACGTATGCCGAATTCCTCGCCGCCGAATATATAGCCGGTTCAAGAGATCCGTTGACCCTGTTCAAACAACTTTTCGTGCACGATGGACACATCGTGCCGCAACTCGAGGAAACCGCTGCCTGGCTCGCGGCGATGACTCGCGATGTATTTGATTGGATTCTCGAGCACGACCCCGCAGTGCTTTTACGCGGGAGCGTGATTTTTCCTCATCCATCACAAAAAGAAAATCTTGTCGATCGTGCTTTGGCTTTTGCGGATCGAAATGAGTTGAATTGGCGGTCCCTCGAGGTTCGACGAGGCCTTTCGCGGCTCGAGCACTCTAACCTTGCCCCCCAATTACGGCCGTACCTCAGCCATGAGCATGCCTCCTCGGCTCGTGGTCTGGCCATCGAGATCGCTGAAGCGTGCAGAACCAAAGATCTCCAAAACGACTTGCTCTCGATCGCTCTCGATATTAGCGAAGAGACTTTTCTCCGTAAACTGGCCGCAAGGGCGGTGAGAGAGATCGCCGACAATGAAACCAAAGCCGAGCTCAAACCTTTGCTCGATGACCCCAACGATGAGGATGACGAACTCAGGGGCTTCGCCCTTCAGGCGCTGTGGCCGGATCATCTGACAGCCAACGAGCTCTTTGAGCATCTGACTGCCCCCAAACGTTCGTCATTTTTTGGTGCATACCAATTCTTTTTGAACTGCGTGCTTCCAGAGCGATTGCGACTTGAGGATCTGCCGATCGCTCTCGAATGGGTCCAACAATTGCCCGATTATCCTCGCGGATCAGAGAATCGGTTCGAGAAGTTAGTCGATCGAATCGCCTTGCTGGCATGGGAGGAGAGCGAAAATCCTGAGGTTCGGATCCGCTTTGCAAACCATGTGCTCCGAAAGGCCAAAACCTACAGCAACATTTTCGGCAACGACCCGTTCAATCCGCTCCCGTACAATCCCTTCGAACAAGATCAACACAAACGCCGGATGCTGGTCCGGGAAATCCTGCCGCATGTTCAATCCGATAACGACGCAACGAGGCTCGCCTGGTGTGAGCCGCGACTCGTCCTGGCACAGGACGTTGAATGGCTGCTTGCACAGCTTGCCCAATCTCCAGAGGATCAGAAATCGAAGTGGGCACGATTGATTCGATATACCTTTAACCATAACGATCCCGCCCACGTCGATGCGATTCTCGATGCCTGCCAGAAGGAGCCCATTTTGGCCCAAACGCGCTCCTCGGT
>RFGT01000028.1 GCA_003696975.1 Nitrospirota bacterium
GATTACCCTCACTATACACGACCGGTGCGAATAGAGGGGCTCTCCGTTCCCAGCGTCCTCCTCTCAGGCAATCATGAGGCCATTCGCCGTTGGCGGCGGAAAGAAGCTCTGCGAAATACCGTGTACAAACGACCTGATTTGATATCTCCTGAGCTATTGTCGGCCCAGGATCAGCAATTCCTTGCTGAAATTGTAGAAGAACACTCACAATCGTTGACCAAGGGGTCAAGGAAAGAGGTCTGCTCATGAACACATTGCAACGTCTGGAACATACGTTTCCCACCAACACAGTGCCTGCCTTTGAAATTGGCGATACGGTGCGAGTGCATGTCAAGGTAATCGAAGGGGAGAAGGAACGCATTCAAGTCTTTGAAGGGGTGGTCATTGCCAGAAAGGGGAGACGGGTCAGTGAGACTTTCACGGTTCGAAAAATCTCCTATGGGGTGGGAGTTGAACGCATCTTCCCTGTCCATGCTCCCACGATTGCCAAGGTTGAAGTTGTCCGGAAAGGAAGGGTGCGACGAGCCAAGTTGTACTATCTTCGACACAAAAAGGGGAAAGAGGCGAAAGTGGCTGAGCGGGAATTTTCACGGTTTGCCAAAAAGGAGCCGGCGGCGTCTGGTACGGCCAAGGCCGGTGAAGAGACAATGGCTGCTAAGCAGGAATCTCCCGCTTCAACACCCAGCTCAGAGTAAGCAAAGCCAGAAAAGCAAAGCCGTTCAGCGATCAGCTGTTTGTATGCGCCCTCATTCGGTGGTCCACAGGGCTCCATCTTGGGTCTTTGAGGAAGAGGCGTGGGCCTGTGGGTACTGCCGTGTCGCCGGGCTTGATGAAGCGGGCCGGGGTCCGCTGGCAGGACCTGTAGTCGGGGCAGCCGTGATCTTGCCGCGTCGATGTTCTCTTCCTTCACTGGACGATTCCAAGCGCCTGAGCCGGGAGGAACGGGAAACCTTATTTCAGCAGATTACCCAACGCGCCGTGGCTTGGGGGATTGGATGTGCCTCGGAAATCGAGATCGACCGACTTAACATTCTCGAAGCAACCCGCTTGGCCTGGGCGCGAGCCCTTCTGCAGTTGGCACCTGCCCCTGATTTTCTTTTAATTGATGCGACGAGTCTCTCGGGGAATGCACTTCCCCAACGGGCAATTATCAAAGGTGATCAACTCTCCGTCTCTATTGCGGCTGCCTCGATTTTAGCCAAGGTCCATCGTGATTGGCTCATGGGCGTGTATCACCGTCAGCATCCCGTGTATCGGTTCGACGTCCATAAGGGCTATCCCACTCCTCAGCATCTCGATCTTTTGGCGACTTTTGGGCCGTGTTCGGCTCATCGGCGGAGTTTTCGCCTGTTTCCCGTGCCATCACAGAAAACCAAGGAATTCGAATAATGTGGTCTTCGCACCGGTTCGGTAAGGAGGCCGAACGCGTGGCTCTTCACTATTTACGCCGACAAGGGTATCGTATTCTGGACCACAACGTTCGGTTTGTGCATGGTGAACTCGATCTCGTGGCACGCAAGGGAGATGTGATCGTCTTCGTCGAGGTCAAAGCCCGCCGGACCATGGACCAGGGAGGGGCCATGTATGCTGTAACTCCCCAAAAAGAGCGACGCTTGATAAAACTCGCTGCGCAGTATTTGGCTCGACATGGACTGAGTGACCGTCCCTGCCGATTTGACGTCATCCTCTATCAAGGCGACACTCCGAGTCTCTCCACGCTTCAGCATATCACGAACGCCTTTGATGCATCGGGCATAGATGGCTGCTGGTGAGCAGATGTTCTCCTGTGCCAGGTGGTCCCAGTGGTCCTGCGTTCAGGGATGGTGCTGAAGACGAAACGTGGAGCGTTCACTGCGCAGAGTAAGCTCGATCATGCGCTGGACCGTGTCAAGATGACTGTGTGCGCGCCAGTGCAGCGCGAGGAATGCTCTCGTGAGGGCCATGCCATGATCCAGTTGTTTCATGTGTCCAAGACATTTGCTCGTTGTGTGGCCCTTCGCGATATCACGCTACGGATCGACAAAGGTGAATGTGTGTTGCTCACAGGTCCAAGTGGCGCGGGAAAGACGACGTTGCTAAAACTTATTTTTGGCACGGAGGTTCCGGATGAAGGTCAGATTCTCGTCCAGAATCGAAATATCGCTCGACTCCGAGCCACCGATGTGCCCTATCTCCGCCGGACAATGGGATTCGTGTTACAAGACTTCAAGCTGTTGGGGCACAAGACGGTGGAAGAAAACGTGGCTCTTCCTCTCATCATTCAGGGGGTCAGTCGTATCGACTTGCGAAGGAAGGTTGCCGACGCCTTAAAGGCTGTCGGACTTGAGCGGAAGCGAGGGAGTCCGACGATAGGATTATCGGCCGGAGAACAGCAGCGAGTGTGTATTGCTCGGGCCATTGTGAACAATCCTGTCATCCTACTGGCGGACGAACCTACAGGCAATCTGGATATGGACTTGACCCTTGAGATTATTGATCTTTTCAAAACGATCCATGCGCGCGGGACAACAGTGCTCTTGGCCACGCATAATCCCTATATTGTCGAGCGGATGAAGAGTCGGGTCTTGGAGCTCCAAGGCGGGCACTTGGTACGTGATTCGGGAGAGCAGGGATGAGACGCACGGGATATCTCTTGCAGGAAGCCTGGTCCAGCCTCCGCATCCACCGCACGAGTGTGATCATCAGCGTCTTGACGCTTGCCTGTACTATGACGTCATTCGGGATTTTCGCGCTGCTCTATTTAAATGTGAAACAATTCGCAGGGGCGTTGCAAAACGAGTTTCAGGTAGTCGTCTATCTCGCTCCAGACGCCTCCTCGACCACTGTAACAGGGCTCCGGCGTCGATTGAAGGGGGAGCCGGCAGTAGCGACGTTGTCCTACATTTCCAAGCAACAGGCCTTAGAGGATTTTCACCGGCAGTTTCCCCAGGAGGCTTCCTTACTCGATGGATTGGGAGAGAATCCGTTGCCCGCATCGTTTGTCGTGACCCTGGCTCCCCCGTTTCAATCGCCCCAAGCCGTAGAGGCCTTTGTTAAGCGGGTGCAGGCATTCCCAGGTGTTGATGAAGTCCGCTATAGTCAGGCTTGGATTGACATGTTGGCCGTGTTCGTGAGTTACTTAGAATTGAGCGCTTTGATCATTGGTGGTGTTTTGATGGTGGCAACGATGGCCATTATTGCCAATACGGTTAGGCTTGCGCTGTATGCGAGAAAAGAAGAAGTTGAAATTCTTCGCTTGATTGGAGCAACCGGCTCGTTCATCGC
>RFGT01000256.1 GCA_003696975.1 Nitrospirota bacterium
GCGGTCTTCTCTGCATCCGACAAGTGTCCCAAGTCGTATCCCAAAACGCTGAGTTCTCCCCCGTCTGCCTCTAGGATGCCGGCGATAACCGAAAGCAGCGTGGTTTTGCCACTGCCTGACGGCCCCACCAACAAGAGAATCTCACCGGCCGCGACGTCCAAATCGACACCTTTCAAGACGGGAATTCGCGTGTGGTTGACGCCAAAACTTTTGGTGATCCCCCGGGCGTGGACCAACACATTCGAAGTTGAAGGTAAAGCAGAAACGACCGAATTGGCCATTATCGAAACACAATTCCCGGTTCAAGTTTGGCAAGCTTGCGAATGCTGATGGCGCTGGAAAAGGCACAGATTCCAAGGAGTGCTATCAACACCCCCATCAACAGAGGCCACGTTTCCACAAATGGCAACTGTCCTCGACGGCCCGCCAGAAGCCCAAACAGCGTAGCTAAGCCAATCCCTATACCATACCCAATGAGACCCACGGTCAAACTCTGCAACAGGATCATGCGGGCCAGCATCCCCGTATTGGCGCCAATGGCCTTGAGTGCGCCAAACTGCCGAAGATTTTCCACAGTAAAGAGATAAAACGTCTGCCCTGCAATTGCCATTCCGACGAGAAACCCAAGAAAGACCGTGGTGCCAAAATTGACGCCAATGCCCGTGTTTTCCAGAACCCATCGAATCGTTTTCCACCCAAATTCTTCAGCCGTGAATGCGCCAAGACCGGTCTCTTCCGTAATCCGCCGAGCTAACACGGTGGCCGACACGCCTTGCTTGGGTTTGACCAGCACGTACGAAAGCTTGCGTCGCTCCGGCGGCGTAAACGTAATCGCTCGTTCGTAGGTGGTATAGACAAAAGGAATGTTTTGAAAACTCTTCTGTGTGCTGACGATGGCAACGACTTTGGCACGGTGATCGTTGATCTCGAACACCGTGCCAAGCTTTATTTTTTCTGGTCCCCCAAGCCGCTCCACTGCCCATTGATCCAAGGCCACAGCGTCAGGAGCTCGAATGTCCTCAAAGCGGCCTGCAAGGGTATGGGCTGGTCGCCCAATCAAGGTGGCAGCATCAAGGCCGACCAGAGAAATTTGTTGGTAATTGCCATCGGCAAGTTTCGCACGTTGTAGCCCCTTGTACAGAGGGACAGCCCATTCAACACCAGGGACACTTCTCACCACCGTCACCGCCGTATCAGCAAGGGGTATTACCTCTTCCACTTGATTGATGTTGGGATCCGTCACCCAAATCGGGACATTGATATTGGAAATTCCCGACTGTGACCAGATCATCAACCCCCAGAAAATTGAGCCCTGCTGCACGATCAACATGGTCGAAAACGTCAATCCAGCGAGCAGCATGAGATATTTAGCTCGATCGCCAAACAACATTTTGAGCGCAATGAAATTCATGATCGCTGTCTTTTACGTCTCGGTGAATGATGCCGGGATGGGGAGGCCTTAGAAGAATAAGATTCCGAAGCCCCCAAACGTGTTATGCCGGATGCCGTTGAAGCACTATTTGGAGCTGTGACACGCATACCGTGTAAAAATATCCTGACGATAGTCTCAGCAATCATTTCAGGAGAATGGGGAACAGGAAGGTGAAAGATGTCTGACAACAGCCGATGATTAATGAGCATGCCCATAAAAGCCCTTGCAGCCAACAAAGGATCACAAGATGCCAACGCGCCGTCTTTGATACGCCGCGCAATGTATTGTGAAAACACTTTGTAGAATCGACTGACATGCTGATGGAAGAACAGATCAGAGAGTTCGGGTTCCTCAAGCGCACTGAAGAGAATGAGCCGCATCAATTGAGTATCTGGAACCTTGGAGACAATAGTCGTAGCGATATATCTGAAAAGTTGTTCATCGTTTTTCTCATGAGCTAAGGCTTGGACTTCTGTTAGCAAACGAGGAACTGGCGAATATTGGGCCAAGATCGCGGCAAAGAGATCTTTTTTTGTGGGAAAGTGCTTAAACAGCAGCGCTTCGCTAATACCTGCTAATTCCGCAATTTCACGGGTTTTCGTTCCGCTAAACCCTTTGGCGGCGAATAATCTCGTTGCTGCGGTTAGAATCGCTGCCTTTCGCTGGGCTCGAGGCAGGCGCGGGTGCGTTGAGGTTAGGCTTCCCATATATCTTATGGTAAAGATGTAAGTAAGTGTTTACTAACTTTTCTGCGTTTCTGTCAATGCCCCTTCCCAAGTTCACGAAATGGGCCGAATCTTTGATAATTGCACGCTGCTGTGCTAACACCTAGCAGAACGCATCATGAGTTGCTTCTGATCCAGGTAGGAGATGTGCCGGGACCGCCGTCTGGATTGCGGCGCGGGCTTTACCACGTTGGCATTAAGGTCGGAGACAGTCCCGATGAACGGCGTCAAGCGAAGAACGAGGTTGAAAACGAGGTTGAACAAGCAGGAGTTTCCCTGACAGGAATGAGCGAGCACACAGTGAGCCAAAGTCTCTATCTTCATGATCCGGATGGACATGAAGTGGAATGGTATGTGGACAACCCCGAGATTGATTGGAAACAGAATCCCCGCGCGATTCTGGCCTCTACCAAGCCGCTCATATTGTAAAAAGCGAGTGAGCCATCCTCTATTCCATCCATTTTTGTGAACGGGTGTATATGAAGAAGTGCGGGGAAAGTTAATACCGTGCCAACTATCACGATGAATCATCAAAAAGGAGACAGCAATGGATCAAAAACAAGGCACAGGCCCTTCACCACTGTTATTCTTTCAGGCAGTCAATGGCTACCAGCGAACTGCGGCCTTAAAGACGGCAATCGAGCTGGATCTGTTTACCGCCATTAGTGAAAATCATCGAACCCCGGCGGATTTGGCTCGGCGGTGTGAAGCCTCCGAGCGCGGGATTCGGATGTTGGCCGATTACTTGACCTGTGCGGGCTTTCTGACAAAGGAACACAATGCTTATGCATTGACCCCCGATTCAGCCACGTTCTTGAACCGTCACTCTCCAGCCTATCTTGGGCCCACGCTGGATTTTTTGCTCTCATCTCCGCTGCTTGATGGATTCCGGCATTTGACCGAAGCCGTTCGCAAAGGAGGAACCGCACTGAGCGATCACGGCACCGTGGCGCCGGAACATCCGGAATGGGTCACATTTGCACGGTCGATGGTCCCCATGATGCGGGGGCCAGCTGAATGGATGGCCAACTGGGTGGTTGCGCATGTGCCCGAATGTCGGCGAGTGTTGGATGTGGCGGCCGGGCATGGAATCTTTGGCATCGAACTCGCTAAACGCCTGCCAAAAGCTGAAATTACTGCACTCGACTGGGCAAATGTGTTACGGGTGGCCCAAGAAAACGCCCGTGTTGCCGGGATTCAGGACCGATACCGAACGATTGCCGGGAGTGCGTTTGAGGCGCAGTTGGAAGGACACTACGATCTTGTGCTCCTGACCAACTTTCTTCATCACTTTGACATGGCGACGTGTGAATTTCTTCTCAGAAAGATCTCTGACGTAATGACGGAACGTGGGTATGTTCTTACCTTGGAGTTTATCCCCAACGAAGACCGTGTCTCCCCTCCCGCCATGGCGGAATTTTGCCTCATCATGCTGGCGACAACTCCCTCGGGTGATGCCTACACTTTTTCAGAATATGAACAGATGTTCCAACGGGCTGGATTTTCCTCCAGTGAACTCCTTGATGTACCTAGTTCCAATCAGCGCCTCATTGTAACCAGGAAGCGTTGACGACCATGCGAGGGAGTTGTGCGTGCTCC
>RFGT01000257.1 GCA_003696975.1 Nitrospirota bacterium
CTCCTCCGTTTGAAGAAGGTCGTAGTCCTGTCACGCCCTTGAAGCCTTCTGAGCTGGTGCCGGAGCCCCCGGCTGAGCCGCACATTGGTGAAGGGCTGCAATTTGCCCAGGTTGTGCCTTCACAACCTCCTTCACAACCTGGGGTTCCGCCGAAGTCTCCAGAAGGTCAGGCTCCTGTGGCACCTTCTCCTCAACAGAAGCCAACTCCTAGACAGCCACAGCCAGGCATTGAGCCTCTCAAACCTGAAGAGGTCCCTTCAGAGAAGTTCGGGGGAAGTGAAGGAGTACCAGCCCAACTCCAACACGTCTTCTTTGATTTCGACCGCTATACCATCCGCCCGGATGCAGTACCCGTGCTTCAGGCCAATGCGCGTCTTCTCAAGACCGTCTACCGGGACGCGACCGTGTTGATAGAAGGGCACTGCGATGAGCGCGGAACTGAAGAGTACAACTTGGTTCTCGGCGAACGCCGAGCCCAAGCCGTTCGGCAGTATCTGGTGGACCTTGGCATTTCGCCTTCCCGCATTCAAATCGTAAGCTATGGGGAAGAGAAGCCATTCTGCCGGGAACATGGCGAGCCCTGTTGGCAGCAAAATCGACGCGGACATTTTGTCTTGCAAAAGAAAATGTGACCTTCCGGTCCGGTTATAAGGTCAAACGCACACTCGTGAAGGAAGTCACTCGAGTGGGACTATCCGCATCCCTCGCCACAAGTATTGTTCCTTGTTGCATTTCTCTCGTGTGAATGAGGGCCTGTTCCCATTTTTTCAGAGAACAGGCCCTTGATATCCCTGGTATGACATTCTGAAATGAACCCTCCGCCAATGACTCATTGGTCCACTCTCATCTTCGCCACATTTGAAAGCGAGTTTGCGCCGCTTGGCGGCCTTGCCGCCGTAATGCGTGTGCTTCCCAAACGGATGGCTCAACTGATGGGGACTGAATGCCTGACCATTGCCCCGTTCTTTCGGAAGATCACGCGCTGCAAGCCTGCACTGCTTCGACAGCTCTCCTCGACTGGTCATCGAATATCTGTACCGTTTGGCGGACAAGTATATTCCGTGGAACTTTTGCAAGCCCATTCACAAGCTAAGCATCGGACAATCCTGTTGAAAACAGCCCAGTATTTCAACGCCCCATGCAATTGCCAGGGGCCTCCCCGACTTCGGACTCCCTGCAACCCATATGTGACCCCCGGGCATCCTGAACAGTTATTGCGAGATGCCCTGTTTTTCTGTCAGGCCGTCCCCCACGCACTTGTCGCCTTAGGCTATACTTCTCACCTCATTGTGAACTTACAGGATTGGGAGACGGCCTGTGTGGCGTTTACCCTTAAGCGGGACCCGCGGATTACCCATGCTGCCTGTGTCTTGACCTTGCACAATTCTTATGACCATGACCTTCCATTTCGGGAATGGCGACAGATTTCTTCTCAGCGGATCCCCGGAAAAACCGTGCTGACAAAAATGCTTCCATTTCTTGATGGGCCCTTGTGCACGGTCTCGGAGCAGTTTGCTCGAGAACTACGGCAGGATCCACTTCATACCAAGGTCTATGCCCCGCACTTGCAAACGGCATTGGCAACCAGGCCAATCCGCGGTATTGACAACGGCGCGTTTGCCGAACCTAATTTCCCTTTGCAGGCACGGCGAGCCGCGATGCAGGGACACTATACTTCCATCCTGACACAAAAACGGCGACGCCGTGCCCGATTGATTCATCTCCTAGAAGAGTACCAACCATCAGAGGCATGGGGATCTTTGGATTTTTCCCAATTTGATGGTCCCATTTTCTTGATGTTTGGCCGAGATGATCCTCGGCAGAAAGGGTATGATCTTGCCGCTGCTGCTATTGAACACATTCCAGCGGGTGAGGCAAAATTTGTTTTTACACCCATCCCCGGGGAAGAAGGCAGCCGAGGGCTGCAATTCCTCAAGCGACTCGCCGGACGTCGACCAGGAGACGTCAAAGTGTTCCCCTTTCGAATGGAACGCGGCTACGCCGAACTTCAAGCAGGTGCCTCGTTTTTGCTCATGTGCTCATTTTATGAACCGTTTGGAGGAGCGACAGAAGGCTATGCGGTAGGGACTCCCGTAGTTGCGCGAGCCACGGGTGGTTTGATTCAGCAAGTGGTCCCGTATCCGTCCGCCTGCTGTACACCGACGGTCCGAAGGCTCAGCCGGCAATTTCACAAGCCATCAGCACATCCCACGGGCTTCTTGTTCCGCGAGCCTGCACTTCCATCGGCTTCTGTCATTAAAGGGTGGCGGGCCATCATCCGTTGCCGGTATCGCCCTCATGGTGATCGCTTGCGGGATCGGCTGGAGCTCCCGCTGTTTCAGGTGATGGCTCAGGAGGCAGCTCGGGCAATTCAAGATGCCATTGCGCTCTATCGGTCGGCTCCGATCGAGTATGCCCGCATGGTGGTCGCCGGCTTTCATCTGCTCTCGCGGTTTTCCTGGGATCGAACGGTTTCCCAGTATCGGGCGGTGTACCGATCGCTGTAAATTTTCATCTTGCCTTTTCCTTCTAGACCTCTCTATTCTTCCCTACCCATCGAGAACCTGGAGGGTGTCTTGATCTCCCAACCAAGCGGTCTCCCGCATTCAAGAGTCCACGGGACGTACTGGAAATGCTGTGGACTTATCACGGCTCGTACGAGAGTAGTGGGCACGAATGCAAGGAAAAATGCTTGAGTAGTCGCATGCGCTCGTTGGATTTTTTGCTGGCGGCGGAAACTGAGGAGCAGGTTGAGAAAATTGGAGAAACCGAGCTTCTCGTAGGAATTCCCAGTTACAATAATGCGAGTACAATTAGCCACGTCGTTCAAGCGGTGATTGTGGGGCTTGCCAAATATTTCCCAGGGATGCGCGCTGTGCTCGTCAACTCCGATGGAGGATCCACGGATGGCACGCCCGCCCTCGTCGCGAACGCGAGTGTAGATTTCGAGGGGTTGCTCATTAGTGCTCAGGAGAGTCCTCTTCAGAAGATCGTGACGTCCTACTTGGGAATCCCTGGAAAAGGCAGTGCGTTTCGGACGATTTTTGAAATTGCTCGCCGCCTTCAAGCGAAAGCCTGCGCCGTGGTGGATTCCGACCTTCGAAGTATCACGCCGGAATGGATGGAACTGTTGTTAGGGCCCATTGTCTTTGAAGGTTACGACTATGTAGCTCCTTACTACCTTCGCCACAAATATGATGGCACTATCACCAACGCCATTGTCTATCCCTTGACCCGGGCATTGTATGGTGTCCGTATTCGCCAACCTATTGGGGGAGATTTCGGCTTCTCCGGAAAACTCGCCGAACATTACGTGGAAAAGGATGTCTGGAATTCCGAAGTGGCTCGCTTTGGCATTGATATTTGGATGACGACTGAAGCTATTGCCAGCGGGGCGCGAGTCTGCCAGAGTTTTCTGGGCGCGAAGATCCATAACCCCAAGGATCCCGCCCGTGATCTCTCTAATATGCTGATGGAAGTGATGGGAGCGTTGTTTTTTCTCATGGAAGAGCATCAAGACATTTGGAGTCAACTGGAAGGGTCAAACCCCGTGCGGCTTTTTGGGTTTCAATATCAGGTTGCCCTTGAGCCGGTCCATGTCAATGTGGATCGGATGCTTCAGAGTTTTCACCAAGGGCTGGCAGACCTTGCTCCGATTTGGGAAAAGATTTTATCACCGTCTGTGCTTGACTCGCTTCGCCAGGTGCAAAGCCTTTCTCCAAAGGCATTTCGCATCGCTGACGAAGTCTGGGCTCATGTCGTCTATGATGCTGCCTCCGCCTATCATCACCGGGCAATTGCACGCGAGCATCTTTTGAAGGCATTGACTCCGTTGTATTTGGGCCGCGTGGCCTCGTTCGTTCTGGAGACTCAAGGGTTGACCTCCAGTGAAGCTGAAGAACGCATCGAGATGTTGTGTCAGACCTTTGAAAACGAAAAACCCTATTTGCTCAGCCGCTGGTATAGTTTCTCTTCGTAATCAAGGGGGCTAAGGATCTGTTGCCCATGGAATTGCTAGAGACCTTCATTCAAACGGCTGTTCTGGAACCGCTTCAGATTATGGGCAGTCGCCTGTTAGCCTTTGTTCCTAATTTGTTGGCGATGGTAGTGATTCTTCTCATAGGAGTGTTTCTCTCGTGGCTAGGTGCCCATCTTGTCGAACGGATTCTTCGGGTACTTCGCATTGATCCGTTGAGTCAGCGGTTGGGATTGACGGCCGCGCTGGTCCGGGGAGGTGTGAAGATCCCTCCCTCGATGTTGGCTGGTCGGATCGTGTATTGGGTAATCATGAGTCTCAGTATCGTTGCCGCCTTGACAGTGCTCCGTTGGGAGCCGGTCAATAAGTTAACGGAATCCTTGTTTGCCTACATTCCCTATTTCTTGACCGCGCTGTTTATCATTGCCGGAGGGTTTCTCCTCTCGAATTTTGTCGCACAAGCTGTGTTGATCGCCGCTGTCAACGCTTCCTTACCACCGGCTCGATTGTTGGCCTCTTGCACCCGATGGGGCATTCAGCTTGCTGCGATTGCCATGGCGCTCGAGCAACTCGGGATTGCGGAGACGATTGTTGTAGTGGGATTTGGTATTGCTTTTGGAGGAGTGGTCCTGGCCACGGCCATTGCCTTTGGCTTGGGGGCTAAGGATCTGGCAAAATCGTTTTTGGAGCGTCGGTTCTCGCCCCACCCTGAGGAGCGCTCTCAGGATGACCTCCGGCATTTGTAACAAGTAACAGTAAGATGGAAAGACAGAGAAGTCTATGGCCTCCTTCTTTGATTGGCGCAATCGGAGATCTCGATGGCTGACTTTTATCAATCGGGCATGATCACCACGCTACATCGGTTGGGCGCCCCTAATGTGGAACGCCTTGAGCAAGAGCTCTGTGAATATGCCACAAGTCACCCTGTGGCCCTGGTTCTGCCGTGCTTGTACTCGGAACTCGAAGGGCCAGCCCTTCAAGGGATTGTGGACCATTTGAAACAGGTCCCCTATCTTCAAGAAATTATCGTGGCTCTGGGGCGCGCTTCGGCTCTCGAATTTCGCCGGGCGCGAGAGTATTTTCAACAACTCCCGCAGGATGTTCGTCTCGTATGGGTAGACGGAGCGCGAATTCAGGAGCTACTCGCCCACTTTGTGAAGCATGACGTGGATATTGGTCTTCCGGGCAAAGGTCAATCCTGCTGGTTGGCGTTTGGATATGTGCTTGCACGGCAGCGCAGTAAAGTGATTGTCTTACATGACTGTGATGTGGTGACCTACAACCGCGACTTTCTCGCCCGTCTCTGCTATCCCGTCATGAATCCAAACTTGGGTTACGAATTCAGCAAAGGCTACTATGCTCGGGTAACTGATCGCCTCTATGGGCGTGTGACTCGGTTGTTTGTGTTCCCGCTCATCCGCAGTCTGCTTCGGCTTATTGGTCCCCATCCCCGGTTGCTCTTTCTTGAAAGCTTTCGCTATCCCCTGGCTGGAGAATTCGCCATGGTGACCGATTTGGCATGGATCAACCGCATCCCGGGCGATTGGGGGTTGGAAGTTGGCATCTTGGCTGAAGTCCACCGCAACTGCGCCGATCGACGTGTCTGTCAGGTTGATCTCGCGGATCGGTACGAACACAAGCATCAACACCTCTCCCAAGACAATCCAGAAGAGGGACTCTTCAAAATGAGCGTGGATATTACCAAGACGCTCTTTCGGACTCTGGCAAGCGAAGGGATGATTCTTTCCGATGCTACGCTGAAAACGCTGAGGGCAACCTACTTACAAATTGCCCATGAAATGGTGATTAAATACGAAAACGTCGCTGCTATCAATGGTCTTCAGTTCGACCGACATGCGGAACGAACGGCTGTTGAGGCCTTCTTGAAAGGGATTCAACTCGCCACGGAGACTTTTCTCAGGGATCCCTTAGGGGTTCCCATGATCTCCAGTTGGAATCAAGTCGTGGCGGCTGTACCTGACGTGTTTGAGCGGTTAATTGAGGCGATCGAGACGGATCATCATTGGAATCCCACAGAGAAAATACGCAATCGTTCTCTCTCCACACCCTAGGACACGACAACGATTCAATTCCCCTCCCAACCGGTATCAAAGGGGCAGAAGCCGAAATGAGTGGGCTAAGTGCTCGCCGTGTTCCGTGTATTGTCTTTTAGGTTTTCCTGTGACCTCGCTTCGCTTGTCACTAGTGCTCCTGACCTCCGGTCAATCCCTCCTCTTTTGAGAAATCTGGTGAAGACCTCTCCATGGGCTGGGAGGTCAACGCGTGTTTGGTCGCCTCAACTGCTTCAGTGAGGCGGTTTGCTGTATGTTTGATGGTTCGTTGTGTCTCTTGTGATAAAGTCTTGAGGGCCTCCTTAGCTTCTGCGGCGACTTCAGAGAGTTCTTCCTGGGCTGTTTTGGCTCCCTTGGCAAGCCGGCCGCGCAAGGCTGCTCCTGGTTCTGGTGCCATAAAGAGGGCAGCCCCGGCTCCTACGAGAAATCCAGCAATAAAGACAAAAGTTGTAACCCAGCATGAGTCGTTGGATGTGGAATCATGTGTCATAGCGACGCTCCTTATGAGTTTACTCGAGATTCACTGATCGGATTTCTTCCGTTGGCAAGCAAAAAATGTGGCAAGTCCTCCCCCAATGAGCGCCCCAGCCACGAAGACTACGCTAAACGCTAAGCCCGTTCTGAGTTCAGGCCAGTTTTGTAAAATTCGCCCCCATAGTGTGGCCGAAGGGAAATGGACATGACCCTCCCAGCCGAGAGCAGGTTCAGGAGGAGGTTGGTGATCAGCTCGCACTGATTCCTTGGTATGCGGTATTTTTTGTTGATCGGCGCTCATACGCGGCACTCCAACACGGCAACCGGCAGGTGGTCAAAGAGCCGAGCGACGGACAGGGCCGGTGTTTGGTTGTTGCTCAAGGGTTCGATCAAACGATCCGTGATCACCTCGCGAAACGTCACGCCCTGCAGCTCCTGGGGCAATTCGATTCGCGTATCACCCCATACCGTTTCGCCCACGGGAAGAATCGTGGGATCAGGAATGACACGTGTCAGAAAACGCGGAGCAATCACTAGAGCGTTCTGTTGAGCTTGGCGTCGTTGAAACGCAACAAGATAGTGACCGTTTTTGCCAGTAGTTTCAAGGGGGAGGTATTCCCCTTCATGGAAGAGCCTTGCTTGTTGCTTTCGAAACTGGAGCAGGCGTGTAGTGATAAACAGTTTAATGCGTCCGTCTCTCCGGGACTCAAGCAACATTTTCCAAAATTCAGGTCCTTTGGGACTCTCCCAAGGGGCTAGTGATTCCAGAAGAGTTTGCCGCAAGGTGTAATCCACTGGATGGCGGTTGTCGGGGTCAACCAGATTCAAATCCCATAACTCGGTGCCCTGGTAAAAGTCGGGAATGCCGGGGGCGGTGATTTTGAGGACGACCTGGGACAAAGCATTGTAGATGCCATATTGGGCAATCTTCTCTTGAAATGATAAGAAATCGTCAAGAAAAGGATTGGGACGTGCCAGAATGCGTTCAAGAAACCGATGTACGGCTTGCTCGTAAGCCTCTTGCGGATTCACCCAGCTTGTATGAAGTTTGGCTTCCTTTAAGGCCTTGTGGAAGTAGGCGTGCATCCGTTCGCAGAAGGTTGTGTAGCTTTGTGGGTCAAGTGGCTCGAATGGCCAGGCGCCAATCAGGGTTTGGTACAGAAAATATTCTTCATTGCGATCCGGGACTGGCTGATCGTCAAGCATGGTTTTATGTTTTTTATTCATCCGGTGCCACCGGGATACGCAGGACTTCCACTCCTTGGGCAACTCTGAGAGAACATTGATTCGCGCCCGCACGTCCTCTCCCCGTTTGGTGTCGTGGGTCGATGTTGCTGAAAACGTCAGGGGCCAGTGAAGTTGGCGTTCGCGCATTCGCTCATGAAACATTTGCAGGGACATGCCGAATTGAGTTGGATCTCCTCCCACTTCATTGAGCGAGATTAAGCGATTGTAGCGATAAAAGGCGGTATCCTCGACTCCTTTGGCCGTGACAGGGCTTGTGGTTTGTTGGAATTTCATCACGAACGGGGCCACATCTTTCCAGAGAAGTCGAGGATGCTCACCGGGTAATTTGAGCAGAAGATGTTGAATGAAGTCGAACACTTGGCTGTTTGTAGCAGGATTCAGGCGTTTGGCCCGCATTACAGCCAAGCGGATATAAGCTCGATCGCGGTCGGGAATCACCTCGTCGGGATGAGCTGAGACATATGTGCGATAGACGGGGAAACAAGCAATGATCTCTCGAATCGCGTGAGTGAGGCTGTTGAGTGTGAAGTCTCGTGACCACCGGTTCTTCTCGGACAGAAGATTGACCTGATGCCCTAGAGCATTTAACTCGCTAGACATGGAACTGGCCATGATGAGTTTTTTGCTCTCATAGACGATTTGCTCGAACGAGGTGGCCAGTTTCGTGAATCGGGTGTAGATGGCATCCATCTCGCGCTTGTGGGAAGGGTCGACGAACAGTGTGTTGAGGAGCATGAGAAAGTCATAGCCAGTCGTGCCATGAACAGGCCAATCTTCGCAGAGAGACTCGCCTCGACCCAGGATTTTTTCCACGACGAGAAACAGGGATCGACCCTTGGCATCGGGTGGGATGCCAAGCTCGTGTTGAGCCCATTGCTGCCATTGGGTTAGATAGTCACGGGGCGTATGCAAGCCGTCGACATGGTCGATACGCAGTCCGGTTACGAATCCCTTACGCAGCAAGTCGAACACAAGCTGATGGACTGCTTCAAAGACCTGCGGATTTTCCATGCGAATGGCGGCCAATTGGTTGACATCGAAAAATCGGCGGTAGTTAATTTCCTCTGCCGCGACTTGCCAGAATGCGAGTCGGTAGGCTTGGTCTCGCAAGAGGGCATCGAGAAGGTCAAAACTCTGAGAGTTTCCTTTTGTGCCGTTGAACAATCGCAATGTCTGGTGAATATACTCCAGAATGTGGTGACTTTCCGATGATAACGCAGCTAACCGTCGCTTGATGACCTCTTTTTCACGGTAGCGTTCAGCCA
>RFGT01000258.1 GCA_003696975.1 Nitrospirota bacterium
GGGTCAGAGCGGGCGGGGTCGTACAGAATCTTAATGTTGCGAAGCGAACGGAGAATGGCCAACTCTCGCTCTGTCTTGATCTTGAACGTGTTGGTGGGGAACGGATGGCTGAACCAGGAACCAGAGATCTTGATGAACAAGCCAAGCCGCAGGTCTTTCGCGTTAACCCGTTGAAAGGCCATGAGATACTCGTGTTAGTTGTGCCTGTGTCGGTCACATGACAGAAACAACCACGTCTCAATAACAGGGATGCCACATTGCACGTCCCCGGAGTTGTCCGACGAGAAAGTGGTCCCAGCTAGAGGAGTGGTACCTGGATGATTTCTCGGAACACCACAAAAAATCTTCACGACGCGCACACTGGGTCATGCGAGACGCTTTTTGAGCAACCTCTACGAGTGCCGTCAAGATGTTGTGTGTCGGTCCCGTACAGGGTTGTCGTCCGGGAACAGGGGAGACATTCCCTTATTCGGGGTAGGGGGTATAGGGAACAATGTCACACACACATCCGTGGCCTTTGGGGTCGATCCACATTTCGAACTGGCCATCGTGATCAGCATCGTGCCAGTAAAATAACGGGAATTCCAAGGTCTCGACGACCGTATTCCAATATTCGTTATACTCAGAAATAACGATCTGCCGGGCGGTCTTGTAATCCACAACCCCATCTTTGCCGAGAGCATATTCTCGCGTGTACAATCCAGTAATGATGTTCACATCTTCGCGGACGAGATATTCTGCAGAAGGCTCAGGTGGGAGATTGGCGGAAAGCAATCGATTAGGCGAACCAATAAGACAAGCGCAGGTCAGTGACAGGGCTAAAGAGAAAGATGTGGTGTTCATGATGGCCCCCTCGGATATGGTAAGTGGAAATATGGGTTGAACGTTCCTGTCTCACACAAGGAGATATCGGGGTGACGTATGATGACGTGGGTTCTTGGTCTTAGAGGATGAAGCCTGAATGTGTTCATGAAGTTTTTTTCTCCTCCTGTCTGATGGTTGTGTTGACAGTACAAGGCAAAGATCGGGGGATAGGATCGGACCACGTGCAAAAATGGAGTATGCCGCGCATGAACCTGTGCCTCATACAACGTATTATCGGCATGAACAAGAATGACCTGTAGGTTGGCCTCATTGGTGTTAGGTGGCCTTAGGTGAGATGAGTCGATGAGATCATGTTTGGCGTGTGCCACCGGCAAAGAGAGTGAGAACGGCGTGGGGCGAGTCTGGTCATGCATGAAGAGGCTATTTTTCCCCGAGGAAAAAAGGAGGGATGTGGTGATGGTGCGGAGTGTGTGGTGTCAAGGAAGTCTGATACTACTGCTTGCTGTCCAGCTTGGATTGCCTCATATGGGTGTGGGATGGGCTAAAGACCTTCCCCAAGAAATTATTGGGAAGGATGGGGCGCCCATGGTTCTTATTCCAGCGGGCCCGTTTCCCATGGGTGTTCCAAAGGGAGCGCGTGACGGAGGAGTCGATGAACGCCCCAATCATGTAGTTGAGCTAGATGCCTTTTATATCGATAAGTACGAAGTCACCAACGGCCGGTATCTCGAGTTTATCCGAGCGACCGGACACCGGCCTCCTAAGCATCCAACAGATCCGACAAAGAACCTGTGGCATGATGGCCTGATGCCGGAATCTATCGCCCCACTTCCCGTGGTCAATGTGGATTGGTTTGACGCCAAAGCCTATTGTGAATGGGCCGGGAAACGGTTGCCGACCGAGGCGGAATGGGAGAAAGCGGCTAAGGGGACCGAGGATCGGCGGTTTCCCTGGGGAGATGTGGAGCCGACGGACAAACATCTTAACTTCAATCAAGTCTGGCGAGGAGAGCAGACACTGGTTCCTGTTGGTATGTATGAAAAGGGGAAAAGTCCATATGGTGTATACGATATGGCAGGAAACGTGTGGGAATGGGTGGCCGATTGGTATGATCCCACCTATTATCAAAAGAGTCCTCGCCGGAACCCTAAGGGGCCGGCATCAGGCACACACCGGGTGTTGCGCGGCTCTGGGTGGAACGTCGAGACTCCTATGGTGCGCATTTTCACCAGGGTCAAAAGTCATCCACTGAATCGTGATCATGCCACAGGGTTTCGCTGCGCAGCGGATGCGCCCGCGCACTGAATGGTCCAAGAGGAGATAGATGCTAGGCCGATGAATCTTGGCTGGAGGCCGGCCCCGCCAGCGCGGCATGGACGGCGTTGAGCAATGTGTGCATGGAGAAGGGTTTTAAAATGGTCTGCGTGGCCCCCAATTTTCTGGCGATATCGAGGATATTCAAATGAGCGCGCTCTGTGCCCCCGGAAATAGCAATGATATTGATGCCCGGATACTCTCGTCGTAACTCTCGAATGGTCTCCAATCCTTCTTTTTCCGGCATGAGAATATCGGTAATGATCAGATCCGTCGGAGCCCGATGAAACCGCTTTATGCCCTCGTCGCCGTTTTTGGCTTCAATAACGGTATGATGAGCCTGCTCGAGAATTTCTCTGATCAAATGTCGGGTTTGATCGTCGTCTTCGATAACCAGAATAGTAGCCATAATCTGAAATTACCCGTTTCTCAGTAACTGACTTTCTCTTCTCTTGTCAACCCTCTGAAGAGCTCATAGGCGTGCAACCGAAATGCAACCGAAAAAGCAGAGGAAAGCTGAAAGAGCACAAAGAAGACATGACGTATCCCGTACACAACAACTGGTTTCGCTCGGCAGTCAAGCATAGGGCAAGTCTACCGATACACCTTTTCGGTCGAAAAGCGTATTCCTCAATCAAGCCAGCAAGAAGGAACGGGGTGAACAAGTGGGAGTATGGGGAAACACAGGGTATGGTACGATATGAAAAGGACAGCCTCTCTGCGGGAGTGAAAGAGAAGAGTGTGTGTGGTCTGATCGATAAACCGGAAAAGGACAGCGCGATGAGATTCCAACAAGGGAAACCGAGCAATTCCAACGTAACTTGGCTCCTACGAGCCGCCATGCTGTTGGCCATTCTGCTGAGTGGATGTCTAGCAGAATGGCCTCATGAAGTAGATCCGAGCTCCCCTCGGTCGGCTGAATGGCAACATCTGGCCGGCGTCTGGGAATATCGCGAAGGAGGGAGAAGCTATCGCTTGGTGGTTGATGAGCACGGCCGGGGATTCTATTCCTGGAATCAAGGGCAACTTGAGACAGTCAGTCTCAACCACGGGCAATGGCGCGGTCTCTGGTTTCAGCGCGGCAACGATCGAGAAGGTGAATTTGTGATTCATCTTTCTCCAGATGGCCGAACGGGGGAAGGCCGCTGGTGGTACACGAGGATCGGGAGCGATCATGATCCTCTGTACCCGGGTGGGACCTTTACGATCAGTCGTTTGGAGAAACGCCCGTAAAGCCTGGAATCACGGTGAAAAGCAGGTTCCAGCACTTTCCTGCGTTGCTGTTCGGACTTAATTATGGCAGAGCACGGGGGCTCCGTCTTGGGGCTTCACCCGAGCCGTCACATCAAACGGCTGTCCATCGGCGGTGATCAGCGTCTGGGCCAATACCTCATCGATGGTTTCCACAAAGATGAAGGTGAGCTCCTGGCGGATCTCATCAGGAATCTCCTGCAGATCTTTGGCATTGGCCTTAGGAAGAATCACACGTCTAATGCCCGCTCGGCGGGCAGCCAAGACTTTTTCTTTGATCCCTCCAACCGGCAAGACCAACCCGCTCAGGCTGATTTCCCCGGTCATGGCGGTGTCGCTGCGTACTTTGACTCGCAGCACAGCCGATGCCAAAGCCGTGACCATGGTAATGCCTGCCGAAGGTCCATCCTTGGGAATCGCGCCTTCGGGGATGTGGATATGAATCCCATTCCGTTTGAAGAGCGAGGCCGCAATTCCTAGTTGTTCAGCGCGAGACCAGAGATAACTTCGCGCAGCTTGTGCGGACTCTTGCATGACTTCTCCCAATTGACCAGTTAGTGTCAACTCGTGCCCGCCTGGCAACAACGTGGTTTCGACATACAAGACTTCTCCTCCGGTTTCGGTCCACGCTAACCCCGTGGCCACACCGATAGGTAAATCTTTTCGGCCCGCCTCTGGCAGGTATCGCTCGGGTCCCAGCCATTCTCCCAACTCCGTTTGTCGGATAACGATGGGGATTGGGGGTGGAGAGTCCGGATGTTCTGCAAGCCGCAGCGCAACCTTTCGGGTCAATCGGCCCAGCATTTGCTCAAATTGCCGAACTCCCGCTTCTCGCGTGTAGTGCTCGAGAATGTAACGCAAAACACCATCTTCCAATGTGACGTGCTCAGCAGTTAACCCGGCTTCTTTTAACCGACGAGGCCAGAGATAACGCAGAGCGATCTGAAGTTTCTCCTGAGCGGAGTAGCCCGGCAACCGAATGATTTCCATTCGGTCCAGCAAGGGGCGCGAAATCGGGTCCAACGTATTCGCCGTGGTGATGAACATGACTTTGGACAAATCGAACGGCAGATCCAAGTAGTTGTCCCGGAATGTCGCATTTTGTGCCGGATCGAGAATCTCGAGCAAAGCCGCAGCAGGATCTCCCCGAAAATCGGCTCCGACTTTGTCGATTTCATCCAGCATGAGCACAGGATTTTTGGAACCGGCGCGTCTGAGGGCCTGGATAATTCGTCCTGGCATGGCGCCTACATACGTCCGGCGGTGGCCCCGGAGTTCGGCTTCATCATGAAGTCCCCCTAAGCTGATTCGCTCGAACTTGCGGCCCAACGCGCGTGCAATGGATTGCCCTAAACTGGTTTTCCCGACGCCAGGAGGACCCACGAGACAGAGGATGGGAGCGTTGGCTTCGGGATTCAGCTTTAACACGGCAAGATGCTCGAGGATTCGATTTTTCAC
>RFGT01000259.1 GCA_003696975.1 Nitrospirota bacterium
CGAGCATCAGCTCTCCGAGGAAGCGTTTCGCTGGTATCTGGATCTCCGGCGGTATGGGACTGTTCCTCATGCCGGGTTCGGGATGGGAATTGAACGGGCCGTAGCCTGGATTTGTGGTCTTGACCATGTCCGGGAGACCATTCCATTTCCACGAATGCTCTACCGATTATATCCCTAACGCGTGATCTCCAGTGGCTGGTATGGACGGACAGGAGGAGAAAGGATGCCGTCTGTTATCTCGCATGCGCTTGTCGCCGTGGCACTCGGAAGAAGCCAACCGCGAACGGTGTGGTCTCCGAGATTTTGGGTTCTGTCGATCGCATGTGCGGTGGCTCCAGATTTGGATGTCGTGGGGTACAAACTCGGGGTGCCCTATGACCACCTCTTCGGGCATCGGGGGTTCTCCCATTCATTCGTCTTCGCAGGTCTTCTCGGACTGTTGGTGGTCACTTGCGCCTTTCCGCAGATTGGCCGGTGGACTCCGCTGTGGTGGCGGCTGGTCGGGTACTTTTCGCTGGTAACGGCGTCCCATGGAATCCTCGACGCGTTCACAAACGGGGGATTGGGGGTGGCGTTTTTTGCGCCTTTCGATCACACGCGCTACTTTTTCCCCTGGACACCCATCAAGGTCTCTCCGCTGAGCCTTCGGACGTTTTTCTCGTCGGCAGGTCTTGCCGTCCTAGCCAGCGAGCTGGTCTGGATTGGGATTCCTGTGATGGCCGCGGCTGTTGGCTTGGCTCTGTTCAGACGGGGGAGAGGCGGGCGCAAGTCTCTTGTGTGGAAACAGTCTGTGGAGTGATCAGGCTCCTGCGGATGCGTTGCACGGGCTGACAGGGATCAAGCCTTTGTTTGTTCTTTCAAGCGAGCCAAGCGCTCATCATCCAGTTCGACCCAGAGACTTTTCTCCCGGCTCACGATGACCGCCCCCGGCTGTTGCCCCTTGGCCTTCCTGACAAACTTGCGCAAGGTGTACATCACTTCACCCTTGCCGCTTTTTCTCAGATCGCTGAACCAGAGCGCCAATGTTGCCGCATCCTGTAAGGTCTCATAAGGAACCTGCGCCTTCTTATCGACACGCACAACGACATGGGAGCCGCTCACGCCGCGGGCATGCAACCAGAGGTCATCGGGACGCGCAAGATGGAAAGTCAGCTCATCGTTGTCCCGGGCCGATTTTCCCACGAGAATAGAGAACCCATCGCGAGAGATAAAATGCCGGCACCCTTTTATGCGAGGTGATGGCTGGGGCAATTCCCGAGAGGAGGGTGCGATGGAGCGGGCCCGAGGGGCAAGCGCTTCGTTCGCGGCGTCTTGCGCTGGGGCCGGAACATGTTCCGGCGAGGGAGCAACGGTTCCGCGTTCCCATGCCAGGATGTGCTCCTGGAGAGCTGCGACGGCTTGCCGCGCGGCCTCGAGTCTCGGCTGCAACTGCCGTTTCGCCGAAAGAAATTTGTGATACTTCCGGAAGTACTCCTCCATGTTCTGCACGGGATCTTTCGCAGGATCCAGGGGCAGCGTCAGTTGAGGCATCGCTGGATCGTAATAATCCGTCACCGTTACGGAGTCCTGGCCTTTGTGCATGCTCTGCAGGTGAGCTTTCAGCAATTCTCCATACCGGCCATATTCTGCATACCGTTGGACGTTGGCCCAATCGTGTTGCAGGTTCTCCAATTTCCGTTGCGCCTGCTTGAGCGCTTTCGTCAGGTGAGCGCGTTGCATCTGTCGGGCTTGCGCCTGAATCCGCTCTTGCTCCTGTTGCCTGTATCGTGCTGCAAGTTCTGCGGAGACGGGAGCCCGCTGGGCCAAAGAAGACACGGGCATGGGAGGGGAGCCGGTGGCATGGGGCTGGGGAGGGATCTTCTGCTGGAGTAGACCTTGAGCCCCCGGAGAACAGGGAGGCTTGCAGGAAGGGCGAAACGTTTCTCCAGGCTTAAACTGTGAGGGTCTGAGCGATTGGATGACAGTCTGGGAAGCGTTCAGCAGGTGGACATTCGCCTGCCGTCCTGTGAGGGCCACGACCAGCGTAAAGGGATTCGAACCGGTGAGAATTCTGAGATAAACAATCCGGTCCCCCGGTTCTTGGACGACCTCGATCAGCTTGCCTCCCTGGAGAGAAGCCCGCAACAGTTGGCAGAAGGGGGGAGGGGTTGGCGGGTTCTCTAGTTTATAGTCAATCAGATGCAGGCGGGCCAATGGCGGATCGGCGCAAATGAGCAACGTCACGGTATCGCCAGGAATTCTAAGTGTGAAGGTCAAGGTCAGGGGGTTGGGTTGATGAATTTTTTGAATCCAGCTATTGGACAGAAGCGTATTGAGTTCTGTGACGACGGCTGTGCATTCCGCAAGCGTTAGCGCCATGGAATTTCCTCAAACAGTTTCCAGAAGTCCATCATAACGGGATTGTGATTCATTGTCATATTTGGGCGCAAATGTTCATGATTTGATGCATCCGAGTTTTTCCTCTCTCCCGTGTTGGGCACAATTCTCTCTTGCCTATGTCCATGGAAACAGAAAAGAAGAGTGGGGGACAGCGGCGTAACAAAGCTTCTATGGGGTTGCTCTAGTGGTGATTCCTCACCAGATGCCGTACAATCGAACCTTGCCTTGCATTCTATGGAGATAGAGGACCATTACAAGCGGGTTGGGTGAAAAAGGAAAAGAACCGTGTGTTGGGATTGTAGGAACTCTCACAAGCCTTGAGGGAGGGAAATGATGCGAAAGCTTGTGCAACGTCAAGAAACGACCCTACTAGTGGCGACCGTATGGCCACGGTCGGCTCTGTCGTGTGTGAGTCTCTTGGTGATGGTTCTGTTATGGGGATTGGCCGAAAGCCGAGCAGAAATGGCGCGCTGGAATGTGGATCCTGCGCATTCCACAGTGGGGTTTCAGGTGGCGCATATGGTGATTTCCAAGACAAATGGAAAATTTACCGATTACACGGGGTTCATCGAAATGGATCCGGAACAGAAAGTAGTGCGAGCGATTGAAGCCACTATCTACACGAAATCGGTCTTTACCGACCATGAGAAACGGGATGCCCACCTGCGGAGTCCGGACTTTTTCGATGTGGAACGGTATCCAACTATGACTTACAAACTGAAACGGTACTGGAAAACCGGCGAGCTCTATACGGCGGTTGGGGAGTTGACGTTGTTGGGGGTCACCAAGGAGATCACGCTGGTGGGAACCTTCCATGGGGTGGTCAAGGACCCCTGGGGCAACTATCGAGCTGGATTCAGCGCTGAGGGGACGATCAATCGTAAGGATTTCGGCATGAAATTTCACAAGACGTTAGACAATGGGGGATTACTGGTGGGTGACGAGGTGAAAATCATATTGGAAATTGAAGTCATCAAGGAAAAACACGCCACGTGAGTTACCCTGACTCAGGTGAGATGGCCCTGTGCCGGTCGAGCCAGTAACGCCCATCTTCGATTCGAAATTTCTCCCAGATCGGATTGCCCTCTGGAAGCGGCGAGAGATAGACTGCCACGTCCCAATCGTGGACTCGTCTGCTGCCCGACTCGTGAACCAAAGAGGTAAGCAAAGGCCACGGGAAAGTGGGCCAAGGTGGTGATGATCGATTCTCGTTCCGGTGTCATAAACCGCTGGCCGCCATTGAGGCGGCAATATAGCCAATGCGGCTAAAGAGCGTCAAACGGATCCACCAGCATATTCGATCATTACGCAATCCAACATGGCATCATCTACCCTCTCGTGAAAAGGGGTCGTTGCTTGACTGTTGAAATGTTCTGAAGAAGAGATAACAACTCGGGCTGGCGTCATGGTATATATGGGAGACACATCGGAAAGTCGGCGGACTCATGACGACCAACGGTGAGGCTTTCCGCCCCAGTAGGTTGACGGTGGCTCACAAGAACCTGCTGTTACTGACTCATGTCAAAGTGGGCCTTTAGCGCTTGCTCGCATGAAGAACGGTCAGCCCAACCAC
>RFGT01000260.1 GCA_003696975.1 Nitrospirota bacterium
AATCGCAATGTCCGATATAATGTATTCGCTAAATGGACAGACCATCCGACGAGAAATTCCACACTCCGCCTCACATTGACTCATCATTACGGCCGATGGTGCTGATGGCTTTTCTTTTGGTTGTGTTCGACATATTCGGTCTTTATAGTTAGGGGTGAAAACTCGATGGGACATAGCCTGTCCTTGAAGCAACATGCCAATCATCTCGCTGATTGCCTTAGACACTCGTTTTTAGCGAACAGACTAGAGATCCCGATCACGACATGAACGACTGGACTCAAGCCTTTACCGATTCTCTTGCCAAAAACTTTACTATGTTTATGTCGTTCCTTCCCGGATTACTGCTCGGTGCGACATTGCTTGCAGTAGGATGGATCTTGGCCAAAGTTGTTGCAGTCGCCACAAGCCGGACATTGGAGTTTATCGGACTGGACCGTTTAGCAAGTCGAACAGCAGTGCATGTCTTGCTGGACCGACTCGGAACCAAAAAACGGTTGTCAGAGTTGGTGGGGCTTATCGGATTTTGGCTGGTTTTTTTATTATTTCTCATTTCGGCGTCGGAGACGGCTGGTCTGACGATTCTCTCCGAAGCCTTGACCAGTGTGATGTATTACCTTCCCAAAGTTGGCATTGCCATTCTTATTGTTGTGGTCGGGTTGGCAGCAGCCCATTTTGTCCGTGAACTCCTCATCATGGCCTGTCGATCCGCAGGCCTTGCTCAGGGAACGATTATTGCTCAGGTCTTTTACGTGGCAGCTTTGCTCCTCGTAATTGTGACAGCGATTAACCAGCTTGGAATTAGTACGGCCCTCTTAGATAACACGATCATGCTTGTGATTGCAGGGCTGATTGCTGGGGCGGCATTATCTTTTGGGTTCGGTGCACGAAAGGCCGTAGCCAATCTGATTGCGGCGCACTATCTGCGCACAGTACTTCGCATTGGCATGGAGATTAAAATCGGAACCGTGCAGGGGACTATCGTGGCCATCACTCCCGTCTCGATTGTCCTCGACACAAAGGAAGGGCGAGTCATTATTCCTGCAGCCCAGTTCGATGATCTGACCGCCGTGATTGGCAGAGACCACCATGAATAACATGCTCCCCGAGGATCGATTGACGCTGGCTTATCTGCAATTACATCCTCTCGAAGCAGCCCGACAGCTGGAGACACTCAGCGCCCACGAGGCTGCGATGCTCTTATCCCCCTTCCCTCCTGAGGCGATCGCATTGGTGATCGAGTATTGCCTTCCGGGACCAGCTGCCAAAATTCTGGCTGGCCTTCCCCCTCAATCGGCAGCGAAGATCATCGAATTCCTCTCAGCGTCCTCCGCCATTGGAGTGTTACGTCAGTTGGATGAGTCGGGTCAGAGAGATTTGTTGGATCGAATGGCACAAGCGGTGAGTGCCAACTTCCGTCGTTTAATGCAGTATCCTGCACATACCGCTGGCTCATTGGCAGACCCCCGGGTTCTTACTCTGCCACCTGACATTTCGGTCCAGGAAGCGGTGGTGCGCATCAAGCAAGACGTCCGTCATGCTATCTACTATATGTATGTGATTGATCGGGATGCCAAACTCGAAGGCGTTATCACGCTAAAACACCTCATGGTTACAGACCGCGATCAACCGGTGGCGACCCTGATGACGCGACAACCAGTGACGGTGTCGGCTGATGCTACTGTGAAAGAAGTGTTACAGCATCCGCAATGGGCGCGTTTCCATACGCTGCCGGTGGTTGATCGATGGGGCACATTCCTAGGTGCCCTACCCTATCAAACACTTCTGGGAGTCGAACGCACGCAGGTGATGACCCCGCCTTCTGGATCTCTGAGTGAAGTCTTGATGCAACTGTGGGAAGCCTATTCGTTAGCCGGGATTAGTATCTTGACTGATATGGTTCAATCCTTGGATGCATCCCCCAAAGACCACAAACCTCTTCTGCAAAAGGAGTGATCGACATGTCCAGTCAAATCCTTCGCGAAGCCTTTTTCACCAACTTTCACGAAGAAGCAGCACCGATTCTTGAGACATTCGACATTCCGGATATTCTTCGCATTCTCCAAGGAACCAGCGCGCAAAATGCCACCAACCTCCTGGCTGCGATGAGCCCACAGACAGCTGCCGATGTCCTAGCGGCGATGCCGACGGAGCTGCGCACCCGCATCCTGTCCAAACTTTCGCCAAATACAGCCGCCTCCCTGCTGCTCCGAATAGAGGAAGAAATGCGTCTTGAGATCTTGAGCAGCATTCCCGAACAGCATGCCGCTGATATCCGTCTTTTTATGGAGTACCCACCTGAAAGTGTTGGGAGTCTGATGGATCCTCACGTTATGGCTTTGCCAGAGGATTGGACCGTTCATGATGCGATGGCTCAAGTTCGGACTCGAGCCCCGAAGGACATTCCTGATCTGTATGTCATTGATCGAAATCAAGTCTTAGTTGGGAAATTGTCGCTCCATGATCTCCTGCTTGTTGATCCCAACGAACGCCTTCAAGCGGTGATGCATCGGGATGTGCCATCGATCCATCCCTTGGAATCCCGAGAACAGATCATGGCACTGTTTAGCGAGCAACCTCTCTCCACCATTCCGGTCACTGACCTCGATGGCCACTTGCTTGGAGTTATTCGGAGTGCGCACATCATCAAAGCCAGTCAAGAAGAGGCCACAGCGGACCTTCAGACTATGGTGGGTGCGAACAAAGATGAGCGAGCGTTGTCGCCGATCTGGTTTTCTGTCAGGAAGCGTCTCCCATGGCTTCAAATCAATTTGCTCACGGCTTTTCTGGCAGCATTTGTTGTCGGTCTGTTTGAAGAGACCATTGCCCAATTTACCGCCTTAGCGGTCCTGCTTCCCATTGTTGCCGGTCAATCCGGCAATACAGGCGCCCAATCTCTTGCTGTGGTCATTCGGGGATTGACTTTGCGTGACATCCAGCTTTCTCAATGGAGACGGGTCTGTTGGAAGGAAGTGTCCGTAGCGTTTTGGAATGGTCTGGCGGTCTCGGTTGTGACGGCGTTGGCCGTGTTTGTTTGGAGCCAGTCGCCTGGTCTCGCATTGGTCATCGGGATGTCGATGATTCTCTCGATGGTGACGGCGGGATTGTCCGGATCGATCATTCCGATCATGCTCAAAGCCTTGAATCAGGATCCTGCACAGTCTTCCTCGATCATCCTCACCACTGTAACGGATGTTTCGGGGTTTTTTAGTTTTCTGGGACTGGCCACCATTTTTTCTCGCCTCTTACAGGCGTAAGACCCTTCCACCACGTAACTGAAACAAGTTCATCGAACCGATAGACAACAAGAGAGCCCTTATCTTTCTTCCATCAAAATCAGTCGACCGTTTTCTCGCCGTCGAGTAGGAATGCGAGCGCGATCGATATTGCCTTGCAGCGTGTAACACAGATCCTTGGCAAACACTTTATTGCCAATATGCCAGGAATGAGCAAACGTGCCGTAATATTCAGCCTGCTCTTCATCCAAGGTGCGAAAGTATGGGCCGCAATCGACATTCACCGCTTTGGAGGAGGCATCGTCGGGAAGCCCCACGCGCCCCACACGAGGGGCCACGCCAAAGCGCTTGGTATTGGAGAGCTTTAAGACCCAATCATAGGGATTCTGATAATTGGTGAGGCGGATACAATGGCGATAGAGCGATTTCCCTCTAGCATCAAGCAGGCTGAGGGACCGACTCGAAATATCACCCCCGATCAATGCGACCTGACTCACCGTCCAGGGCGTCTCCTTAATGGATCGTTTTTCATCGGCCTGTGAAAACGCCTCCCGGATCACATACGCGCCAGTCGAATGGCCAAGCACGTGGACATTAATCTCACACCCCTTAGCCTGTCGTGTGGAAAAGAGACTGATGCCATCATCCCGTAACCGCCGCGCTGTGGCCTTGGCGTCGTCTCGGTCTTCCAAATAATTCAAGACCGACTGTGCACTCGGCCAATCAAAGCTGACCACCGCTCCCTGATAGCCGGCTTCCCGCAAGTCGGCTTCCAACCGCCGATGTCGCTGTAAGCTAATCTCTGGCGAGTTGTTGTATCCGTGGATAAAGACCAAAACGTCACCTGTGGGTATCCCTGTGAGGGGGTTTGTTCCGGTACTGGCTCGCTGGAGCACCGCATCGATCCATTCACGTTTCGCAATCTGATGAGCCGGTTGCGGAGCTTCACCGGAAGGCACTCGTAAGAATCTGGTCGGTCCCGGCTCGGTCCCAAACCGCTGATCCTGACCGACTCCCACGATATTCCGCACACAAATGACGTAATCCTCGCTCATGTCCGATCTCCTTCCTTGTTCATGCACACTAATCGCTATTCAGGCCTGCACCGTGTCATCGCCTCTAGCACGTCGTAGAGTATCTCCCATGATATGAGAAGTAAAGCAGCTTGTTCACAGGAAGACCGGCTTTCGTAAGATGAGGGGACAGTAGAAACGAGGATTTCACTGCTCAGACAATGTGTGAACGCGGTCTTGACGAGGAGAAACCAGAACAGGAAAGGGTCTTGAGATTGCGTCATTCCCGCGCAGGCGGGAATCCAGCCGATGCGAAACGATCTGGCTGCACTATTATCCGATGTCGGGGTCTTGTATCCCGGTCGCCGACCATGATCAACATAACGATCTCGTTTGCCACTCACTCTCGCACCGTGATCGATGTGTAGAAAAAGATTTCATCCCAATGGGGAAGAAAAGAAATGGTGGGCCGTGAGGGGATCGAACCCCCGACCCGCTGATTAAGAGTCAGCTGCTCTACCAGCTGAGCTAACGGCCCACAATCGTCACAGAGGAAAAGCGGTGAGGTGGTGCGCCTGGCAGGATTTGAACCTGCGGCACCTGGCTCCGGAGGCCAGTGCTCTATCCACTGAGCTACAGGCGCCCCGTCTGGTGGCAAGAGCCTTACATCGTTTCAGCAATATCGACGCTACCATGGATTCCCCTTGTTTGTCCAGCGGTACGGACGCCAAATGGTACAAGAGACTTGTCGCTTATGGACATGAAAGAGGTTCGTATCCGGTCGGTTGTGTCTGGGCAATGACGTCACGACCACGAGCCACTACCGCGGGTGGTTCTTCTAAAATATATTTGAGCAGGAGCTCCGCACCCTTGGGAGTCAGCCCATGCGGAGGAGCCACGAATCGTTTTCGCGCAACTCGGCGTTCTTCTGGATCGTCCGGCTCGTAGTAGCCCAACAATTCACCTGACTGATTGGCCGCCGCCAAGCGAGCTGCCCATTCATCCAGAAGTGCGTCGGTCCATTGACCGAACGTCTCCCGCTTCTGAAACAACTCTAGCTTGTTCCACACAGCCCATCCTACAAACACCGCCCAGGTTTCGTTCAATACTTCCCAAGCATCGGCCTCGGAGAGATAGCGCAACTCCATGCGCTCGCGGCGTTGGCGAACGGGATTGATGCGAATGAATCGATAATGACAGCGGACCTGTTCTTTGGCGAAAGCCAAGATTTCCCGCGCTCCTGGAGAAAGCTTTTCGGGGGATGCTCCATAGAAAATGTAGTCCAGATACGCATGCAACAGTTCATGATAAAGCAGACTGAGATCATGATGAGTCATCCGATCCAGCGCGGCCAACGCTCCACCGGCTCGGTTGAAGGAAAGGCGAAGGTTCAGGATCATCTGGTGTGACTCGGGATGATATTCCGCGGCATAGGCGTGCAGGTCGGCAAACTCCACCGTCACGAATCGGGGATCGATTTCCTTAAGAAACCCGGTCGGTAGTTTCAGCGACTCCGCTTGAACAATGAGCTCCGGCCACGGTTGGGTGGGATCCGCCGCAAATGGCTCCGGTTGGGACACGACACTCAGGACAAGCGCAACCAGCCCCATCACTACCCGCCAGCCTCTGCCTCGGCTTGCCAGTCTACCACCCTCGCCATGCATAGGATGTATCTTCTTCCACGAGACTCCAGGTCTCCAGCAGGGCCGGTGAGACGGCATCCAAAAAGCGTGAGGGTTTCGAGAGCACCGAGCCTGTCATCTTATCGTACACGTTGATCGGGTAGACGAGATACAGTTCCTGTTTGGCGCGTGTGACCGCCACATAGAGCAACCGGCGTTCTTCCTCCAAGTCCTCCGGTGAAAGAAAGGAGTACGATGAGGGGAACCGCCCGTCAACCAACCAAATGAGAAACACACACCGCCATTCCAACCCTTTTGCCGAATGAATCGTGGACAGGACCAACCGCTCGTCATCGCGATTGGGGGCCTCGATATCGACGACGCTTTCATCGGGCGGTTCCAGGGTGATATCAGCTAAGAAGTCATCAAGGCGCGCATAGCGTTCGGCCATCACGACGAGATGCTCCAAGTCGCGCAAGCGCTTGGGATAATCGTCATAATGGTCCTTCAACAAAGGAAGATAATAGTCCAGCGCCTGGTTGACTTGATCACTTGGCGATCGCTCGGCGCAGCGCAGATGTTCAAGCAGGGCAGCCAGGCGATGAAGTCCAGCCATGGCTCGCCCGGCCTCCGCTCGCAACGTCTCGGCAGGATTGGGACTCTGTTGGATAAGGGTCACGATATCTCTGGCTTTTTTCTGCCCCACCCCATCGATTAACAGGAGCGCTCGGTTCCAACTGATCGTATCCATGGGATTGTGCACGATCCTCAGATGAGCCAACAGATCTTTGACATGTGCGGTTTCCATGAACTTGAATCCCCCGCGCTTGACAAAGGGGATTTCGCATCGAGTCAACTCCAGCTCCAAATCGAAGGCATGGAAACTTGATCGAAAGAGTACGGCGATATCCGACAGTGGAACCCCCTCCTCCCGCAGCTCCAAAATTTTTTGTGCCACGAACCGGGATTGGGGATTCTCACCCACCGCCTGGACCAACTTGGGCAAGGGACCCTCTGCCTTGTGGGTGAACAAGGTTTTACTGTATTTTTCTGAGGCCTCGGCGATGATGGCATTGGCCACTGCTAGGATGGGTTGGGTGCTGCGGTAGTTTTGCTCCAGCTTGAAAATCCTGGCATTGGGGAACATCTGGGGGAACTCCAGAATGTTGCGAAAGGTGGCTCCGCGGAAGGCATAGATCGACTGGGAGTCATCCCCGACCACCATCACATTTTCATGCGTAGCAGCAAGCTGACGGATGACCTCGGCCTGCAGGCGGTTGGTGTCCTGATATTCGTCGACGAGAATGTAGCGATACATGTTGGAAATCACCTGCCGAGCATGGTCATCCACCAGCAACAGTTCCCGCAACCGAACCAAAAGATCGTCATAATCCACCAGTTGGCGCTGGCGCTTCGTCGCATTATACGACTCGTAGAGACGCTGTAGCTCCTCCTGGTACTGGCTAAAGTGCGCGTAGTCCTCCGCTAGCACGTCTTCGAGGCACTCGAGTGTGTTTGCGCACTTACCAAAAATCTCCAAGATTGTACTCTTGCGAGGAAACCGCTTGCCTGTCTCGTTCAAGCCGAGTTGTCCTCGCAACCACTGAATGAGATCTTCGGCATCCCCGCGATCCAAGATGGTGAATCCCGGTTCCAGACCGATCGTGCGGCCGAATCGGCGCAGGAGCATATTGGCCACGGAGTGAAACGTCCCGCCCATCACCTGCTGTCCCCGAGGCCCAATCAACAAGCTCACCCGCCCCAGCATTTCCTGAGCGGCTTTGCGCGTAAAGGTGAGCAACAAAATCGACCCTGGAGTGATGCCGCAATCAATCAAGCGGGCCACGCGATACACCAACGTTCGGGTCTTGCCGCTTCCGGCACCGGCTATAACCAGGGCTGGACCATCAATAACCTCGACTGCCGCCAATTGTTGGGGATTCAGTTCTGCGGCATAATCGCGCGAGAGGGTCCGGCTGAGCTGATCGGCATGAGGCCGCTTCAACACATAGAGTCGGGAGGTGGAAGAATCCATGAGGACCCTCAGGAGTCAGCCATGATTAGGAGGAAGGGAGGGCTTTTTGCCTCATTCTCAAAAACCAAGTCGGTCATTCCGTTTCACGGGACGATGGATTTCCATCGAGAGAACCGTAGGTGACCGATACGTGCGCATGCTGGTTGTGTGTATAACATAGGGGATGACCAGTTGCAAATTGCCACGTTCATTGGGTTTTCATAACGGCTTGGACAGGGTTTTCTGCTTTCCGCTATAATGCAACCACCGATGAACAGGGAAAGTTTGGCTTCAGTGCTGGAAGGGCAATATGAGCGTTCAGGAAACTTATAAGCAGACGTTGAAAGATTTGGCCTCGACGATGTTGGCGGTTGCACGAGAGTCCGTGACCTTGATTAAGCGAAGCGACCCGGATCACGCATTGAAATTGACCCAGCGACGCGAGTGGGAAATTTATCTAGAGTTTCTCAAGGTCATGTTCAATTTGGCAGATCGCATCTCTGCCTACCACGTGCCGCTTCCCATGCAACCGGAATTTATGGACAGTTTGGAGGACGCGGTGAGCGAGGAACTGAAGACGGTACTCGCTCCCACTTTGAGCTCGTCGATTGATGATCAGGAAATCATTATGTCCGTTGGCTCGGCCGTGGCGGAAAGTCGGCGCTTGTATGAACGGTACAAGTTCGTGGTGACGGAAGAGAGCAAAGAGAAGGACGGATATTTCCAATTCGTGGGTGAACGTATCGCAGCACAAGCCGGAGCGATCAACAATCAAGCGATTGCTTCGTCTGCCGCACTCTGCGCCCGTGCCGTCATTCCTGCGATGGTTGCCCTATTCGAAGGCAAAACGCAGGAGGCTTCGGCCTCTGAATCCCCAGCCCCTCAGCAGAAAGAGCAACCTGCGACTGCTTCCGTAAGTGAGCCACAACGGCCAACCGGCCAGGCAATCAAGCTGGTGAGCGTAGTCTCACGCATCGCCGGTGAAGAAATTGAAACTCGATGGGGAATTTTTCCGCAATTCCGCCGCGATCTTCGGCCAGACGAGCTCAAGGCCTTGACCACCCATATGAACCGCGTGACGCGCATCCTTGGCGAACGGTTCGCAGCCCTGTCCGCTTCAAAAGAGTGGGAGAATTGGCGGCAAACCGGCCATGCCTAACTCTCCCTGTCTTGTCACCGATTCAAGCTTCATCAGGAACAAACCGACTAACTGGCTCAGGAGTGCTTATGACACGTGATACGCGTTTAATGTTAACCAGCCCCCCTTCTCTTCATCAAACTCCCTTCGAACGCCTGTGGGAGTTGGCCTCCAATCTGTGGTGGAGCTGGAACCCTACTGCTCGCCAGGTGTTTCAAGCCCTCGATCAAACGCTCTGGCGCCATACTCAGCACAATCCAATCAAACAGTTACAGGAAATCTCCCCGGCCCGTCTTGCCCAATTGACCGAGGATATCCTGTTCATGCGCCAATACACCGCGGCGCTGAAAGCATTCGATGACTACATGACGGCCACGGATCATTGGTTCGGCACCCATTATCCCCAGATTCAGGCACCTATTGCCTACTTTTCCGCGGAATTCGGGTTGCACAATTCAATCCCCATCTACAGCGGCGGGTTAGGAATTCTCGCTGGTGACCATTTAAAAGAGGCTAGTGACCTCGGCGTCCCACTGGTGGGAATCAGCTTTATGTATGCCCAAGCCTATTTTCGCCAGGTCATCCGTCCAGACGGCTGGCAAGAGGCTGTCTATGAGCCCGTCAATCGGCATGCTATGCCTATCCAACCTGTGCTGACTGCCTCGGGGGATCACTGCCGGATTCAGGTGGAGTTGGGTTCGCGAATCGTAACCTGCGCCGTTTGGATGATCCGTGTCGGCCGAAGCCACCTCTATCTCCTGGACACCGACGTTCCGGAAAATGACCCAACCGATCGTACACTTTCGTCACGGCTGTACGGGGGAGACCTTACGATTCGTCTGGCTCAAGAGATGCTGCTGGGAATTGGAGGGGTGCGCGTCCTGCGGGCTGTTGGCCTTCAGCCTACTGTCTGGCATGCCAACGAGGGCCATGCCGCTTTTCTGAACGTTGAACGACTCCGTGAATACCGGCAGCAAGGGCTCTCCTTTGACGAAGCCCTTCAAACCGTACGGCGATCCTCCCTGTTTACCACCCACACGCCGGTCCCAGCCGGCCATGACATCTTCCCGGCTTCTCTCATCGAGCAACATTTCGCCGGCTATTGGGATCACATGGGGCTCACCCGTGAGGAATTTCTCGCACTCGGCAAGCATCCCCACGATCCCACGGACCGCTTTCATATGACCGCGCTGGCCATTCGTCTCTCGGCCATGGTCAATGGGGTCAGCCAAGAACACGCTCGAGTGTCACGCAAGATGTGGCACTGTCTCTGGCCGGACTTCCCTCTCGAACGGGTGCCGATTACGAGCGTCACCAATGGTATTCACATTCCTACCTGGATCGCCCCGGAGATGATTCATCTGTACAGTAAGTATCTCGGGCCCCTGTGGCTGGATCAGTCCGACGATGCTGCAATCTGGCATCGGGTGCTGGATATCCCGGACCATGAACTCTGGGAAGTGCGGCAGTTTCTCAAACGCAAGCTCCTCAGTTTCATGTGCCAGCGCAACCGGCAGGGATGGATCACCGGCAAACTGGAAGCTCAGCAAGTCCTGGCAAAGAAAAGAGACGTCCAAGTCGCGTTCGCTGTCTCACACTCACACACACACACACACACACACAACC
>RFGT01000261.1 GCA_003696975.1 Nitrospirota bacterium
GAGTAGGCCCTCTTTTTCCAGCGGGATACGATATTCGGGATTGGCTTGAACAAGCGCCCGAGCAATGGCATGCCTGAGGGCTCCGGCTTGCCCGGAGATTCCCCCACCACAGACGGTGGCACGGACTCGAAATTGTCCAAGGGTATTGGTGACCTGAAATGGGGACTCTACCTGCACGCGGTGGGCAAGTAATGTGAAATATTCATACAACGGTTTGCCGTTGACGGTACTTTCGCCTGGACCTGGTTCCAAGTAAGCCCGAGCAATCGCGTACTTACGTTTGCCCGTCGCGTAATGTCTCGGCGTCATCATACAACCACCTCTTTTTCTGCCACAGACCGGATAATCATTTGTCTCGCTGAACCTTTGCGTTCCGAAAACGTTTTATTTCTATTCCCTCCAAGGCTGAGGTTTCTGGGCCATGTGGGGATGTGTGGGGCCTGCATAGACTCGCAGTTTTTTGGCCATCTTCTTTCCGAGAGGAGACTTTGGCAACATTCCACGAATCGCCCGAGCTACAAGCTCAGTTGGCTTCTTTTGCAGTAGATGCTGCGCAGTGATTGACTTTAAACCTCCAGGATACCCGGTATGATGATAATACACTTTGGTTTTCAGTTTCTTGCCAGTCAGCCGGATCTGATCCGCATTAATAATTACTACATGGTCTCCCGTATCTACATGGGGGGTAAAGATCGCTTTGTGCTTTCCCCGTAAGAGTGCAGCCGTACGGGCAGCAAGGCGTCCTAAGGTTTGTCCTTTGGCATCAATGAGATACCATCTCCGTTCGATTTCGCAAGGTTTGGCTTGAAATGTTCGCATATGTCCATCTCCGTAGGCTATGCTTGTAGATGACTCGCGGGAGGCCTTAGGTCGTTTCGGATTTGCCAAATTCTTGGGGGTCCAACTTCGCTAACCAGGCGTCCAAGTTATCCGCGTTTCGGCGTTTCAGCACATCCTGCGTCACGTAGATGGGGCTTTTAGTCCGCAAAGCGAGAGCAATGGCATCACTGGGTCGCGAATCCACCGTCCGTTCCACTCCATGCGCAAAGAGGTGAATAGTGGCGTAGTAGGTGTTATTCTTGACGTCCGTCACAACAACACGAGTGACTTTCATGCCCAAGTGTTCTGTAAAGCTCGTGAGCAAGTCGTGACTCATGGGACGGGGTGGCACGATGCCTTCCAGCGCAAGTCGAATGGATGTCCCCTCCGCTGTTCCCACCCAAATGGGGAGGACATCCATATGTTGCTCGTCTCGCAGGATGACAATTTGTGTATCTGTGTTAGGGTCGACCAAGACCCCATGAACTTTTAACGGGATCAACTCGGATGCAGGATCCACGGAAACCTAGCCCCTCTCACAAATTCTTCTATCACGCCATATGTGGTTGAGAACCGTTTTTATGGTTATGCCTTTTTCTTTTTTTAGTGGGACCATACTACTTGCCATTTCGATCCATGGCAATGGGTAACGATATTATAGCACTGTTCGTTCTTCTCTGTTGCTTAATTCTTGTTGAGGTTATTCACAGGTTGAGAAAGTTTCTGGCCAACATTTGGTAGGTTCGAGTGCTGTTCTCTGGTTCATTCTGCTCATGTTTCAAATTTTCCAAAGTCCTCCGGTTTCAGATTTTCCAACCACCGTTCTAATTCTTCGGAGTTTTGTTTCTGTAAGACTTCTTCCGTTGTGAAAATCGGGGCATCTGTCCGCAAAGCAAGTGCAATGGCATCGCTTGGGCGAGCATCAATGGAATACTCAGAGTCTCCGTACCAGAGATGAATTTTGGCATAGTACGTATTTTCGCGTAGATCTGTCACCACGGCGCTCAGCACTTTTGCATCGACATTATCCAAAATCGCTTTCATTAGATCATGGGTCATAGGACGAGGTGGGGTGATGTGCTCAAGCGCGAAGCTAATTGCACTCGCCTCTGCTTTTCCCACCCAAATAGGGAGCATATCGGTATTATTCTCATCGCGCAAGATAACGATATATGCATTGTTATAAGGGTCGAACAATAACCCTCGTACATGCATTTGCGTAATCATGACCTCTTGATCCTTACATTAGCTTTTTATATGTGATTTCAACACGCTAACCTATCACTGGCTTCTTTCTTTTGTCAATGAACATAGAGGAGACATCCCCCGTTGCTACGATGTGCGCGGAGCGATCGGGATGGAAAAGGCGAGTCTCCCCTAGCCGACAACTCCATAGGAGCAAACGATTAAGCGATAATATGCGGACAACCGCCATCCGGACAATACGGAAGTTTCCTCTACCCATCATCTGGAAGATAAGGTTACTGGCTGGGAGAAAGCTGATGCAGGATAGAGGAAACGACGTCATTTGGGGCAAGGCCGCGTGTTTGCCCGGTCTGGCGGTATTTCAGATCCACCGTGCCTTTAACTAATCCCTTGTCTCCTACAATGATCTGAAAGGGTGCCCCGATCAAGTCGGCGTCATTGAATTTCACGCCTGCTCGTTCGTCCCGGTCATCCCATAGGACGTCCACTCCTGCATCCTGCAACGCGTGATATAACTTGCGAGTCGTCCGTTCCACGGCTTCGGCTCGAGAGACGGGCAAGAGGTGCACGTGGAAAGGCGCAAGGGGGACGGGCCAGATAATGCCTTTACCGTCGTGATTTTGCTCAATGGCCGCTGCGGCGGTTCGGCCGACCCCAATGCCATAGCAACCCATCACGGCAAAGCTTTCCTGTCCGGCCTGATCTAAAAACGTGGCTTTCATGGCTTGAGAGTATTTTGTCCCCAAGAGAAAGACATGTCCGACTTCAATGCCCTTCGCTTCGCGGAGACGGCCGCCTCCCCGAGGAGAAGGGTCACCGGATTTAGCCCGGCGCAGATCAACAAAGGCTTCTACGGTGAAGTCCCGGTCCCAGTTGGTATTAATGAAGTGTGCATCGGTTTCATTGGCACCCACGACAAAGTTGCGCATGGCATATACGGCCTGATCAGCCACAATTCGGATGTTGCGCAATCCCACGGGCCCGGCAAACCCCACAGGGGCATTGGACACCGACTGCACGGTCTTGGGATCGGCAAGGGCAAGATCTGCCGCGCCGAAATAGCGTTTGATTTTGATCTCATTGGCCTCATGATCCCCTCGAAGGAGTACGGCCACGACATCCCCAGTCTTCAGTTGATACAGCAAAGTCTTAACAAGTCGAGTAGGTGGGATCTTGAGATAGGCACACACATCTTCCACAGTTTTTGCCTGAGGTGTAGAGATCTTCTCGATCGGTTGAAGGGGTTCGTCCGAACATGCATGAGGAGGGGGAACAGCAGCCTGTTCCACATTGGCGGCATACGGACCGGTTTCTTCGTAAAGAATAGTTTCCTCTCCGGTGTCTGCCAGCACCATGAATTCGTGGGACATTGTCCCGCCAATTAAGCCCGTGTCGGCCTCGACAGCCCGGAAACGCAGTCCACATCGTGTGAAAATCGTGTGATAAGCCTCATACATTTTCTGATAACTGCGCTTGGCATGTTCTTCATCGACATCGAAGCTGTAGGCGTCTTTCATGATGAATTCCCGCCCGCGCATCAAACCGAAACGGGGGCGGATTTCATCACGGAATTTGGTCTGAATTTGATAGCAGTTTAACGGCAGTTGTCGGTATGACCGGACTTCCCGGCGAAAAAGATCGGTGATGACTTCCTCGTGCGTTGGACCGAGACAAAAGGCTCGCTCATGTCGATCGTGACAGCGAAACAGTTCCTTCCCGTAGTATTCCCACCGCCCGGTTTCTTTCCAGAGCTCAGCCGGTGCGAGAATCGGCAGCAAAACTTCCTGAGCTCCTGCCCGGTTCATCTCTTCCCGAATAATGTGCTCAATTTTGCGAATCACCCGGAGTCCTAGGGGTAAATAGGTGTAAATGCCGGCTGCAACCTTGCGGATCATGCCTGCGCGCAGCATGAGGCGATGGCTCACTACCTCAGCTTCGCCGGGGTCTTCACGGAGCGTGGGAATCAGCAATTGAGAGGTACGCATACTCTTGGAGAATCACGCCATGCTTGCAAGTGCTTCGAGAAGAGGCCTTAAGAAAACCACAAGGCCGTCTGCCGTTGTGGCACCCAATGTGATGGAGAGGCTTAATCCTCCCATGGGACCTGGTTGCTTGGGTTGACTATCGTGCAGCAGGGAAAGGCTCATTGGAGTAACCGCTGAATGTCGTTCCAGAAAGCATAAATCATAATCCCGACCAGCAGGACAAGCCCAATTTGCTGGGCAAATTCCCGCTGACGCTCGCCGAGCGGCCGTCGGAGAATAGCTTCGCAAGCAAAGAAAAACAGATGACCGCCATCTAGAATAGGAATGGGGAGAAGGTTAAGGATGCCGAGGTTAATGCTTAAGATCGCCACCAGGAATACGACGTTGGAAAACCCCTGCTCGGCAGCTTCCCCGGACATGCTGGCGATCATGAGTGGCCCCCCGATATTCTTACTCGAAATTTCTCCTGCCAGCATCTTGTAGATACCCGTGACGGTCAATTCAACCCAACCCCAGGTGGCACGCACGCCTTGAATGGGGGCGAGCCATGGAGAATGAACCCGCATCACTGAGCGGCCCGGGCCCATGATGCCAATTCTGCCAATAGTGGTGGACTCCCCATCCTCAGTGGTGAATTCATATGGCTCGGGTGTCACGGTTATGGTAAGACGTGCGCCTTCACGGAGGACCTGAAATTCCAAGGGCTCATTGGGATGGGATCGAACAACGTCGGTCATCTGGGACCACGTGGCGACGGGTTGCCCCTCGATGGCGACGATTCGGTCGCCTTCACGCAATCCACTGCGCATGGCTGGGGTATTCGGAAGTACGGAGGTGACGACAGGAGCCGCCTCTTCAATACCCAACACATAGAAAGGAGTCTCACCGCCTTCATGTTCGATGGCTTCCGGCGTGACCACAAACGTTTTGAGAGTGGAATCTCGTTGGACGTCGAGCGTGAGCGGGCGACCTTTGCTTTCGGCAACTGCGGCAAATAGCTCGTTTTGCGTGGAAATTGGATCTCCGTTGACTCGGACAATGCGATCACCGACTTGAAGGCCCGCTTGATCGGCAGGCGAGCCAGGTCGAATCGCCTCAATGGTGGGAGTGAGTTCCTCGAAGGTGGGGACGAAGATGGGGATCCCTATGGCGAGACAGCCGGTAAAGATGAGATAGCTGAGTAAGAAATTAAACCCCGGTCCCGCGGCGACGATAAGCGTCCGCTTGTACAAAGGCTGATGCATGAATGAGCGGGCCTGCTCCGCCGGTGAGATCGTCTCCCCTACCTCTTCCCCAAACATTTTGACATAACCTCCTAGAGGGATTGCTGAGAGGAGATATTCGGTTTCACCGATGTAGCGGCTGACTAATTTCGGGCCGAATCCGATGGAGAATTTCAACACTTTGACCCCGGCCCATCGTGCTACAAGGAAATGTCCGAACTCATGAAAGGTGACCAGTACGCCCAAAACGATCAAAAACCACCAGAGTTTTTGGGCAATAAGGTAAATACCTTCCGCGGGAATGGCCTGTAGCGAGTACACGAGATTAGCTCCTGCTCACGGCGAATGCTTACTGCGCATAGACCTTTACCCATTCATGGGCCCTGTCTCGAGCCCATGCGTCAGCTTGCAAGGCGTCTTCGATAGATGTCAAGGGAGACGGAGTAGCAGCGTCCATAGTCCGGCGAATGACAGACGGGATGTCGAGAAAACCAATGACTTCTTTCAAAAAGGCTTCTACCGCCACCTCGTTCGCGGCGTTGAGAACTGCGGGAAGGGTTCCCCCGGTTTCCAGCGCCTCAAAGGCCAATTGCAAGCATGGGAATTTTGTGTAATCTGGGGGGTAAAATGTGAGCCTGCCGATTGTGCCAAGGTCAAGCGGCGGAGGATCTAGGGGAACCCGTTCCGGGTAATTCATAGCATACGAGATAGGGGTTCGCATGTCGGGGAGTCCCAACTGCGCGATGACGGAGCCATCTCGATATTCAACAAGAGAGTGAACAATGCTTTCTCGGTGAATGACCACATCAAGTTGAGCTGGCGGACAGTTGAATAACCAGCGCGCCTCCATCAGCTCCAAGCCTTTGTTCATCAAAGTAGCAGAGTCAATTGTGATCTTGGCTCCCATTTTCCAGTTGGGATGCTGGAGGGCTTGCCGGGGAGTGGCCCGCCGCATCTCGTCTAGGGAACGATCCCAGAATGGACCTCCTGAGGCCGTGAGAATGATACGCCGGATATCCTCTTGTCGATGCCCTTCCATGGATTGAAAAATGGCACTGTGTTCGCTGTCAATGGGGAAGATAGGGACACCCCGCCGTGAAGCCTCAAGCCGCATGAGTTGCCCGGCCATCACCATCGGTTCCTTGTTCGCCAAGGCGACACGTCGACCTGCTTGCAATGCCGCCAATGTAGGGATGAGGCCGGTCCCTCCGACAATGGCGGAAACGACCAAGTCGCTCTCAGGGTGACAGGCAACTTCGACAATCCCTTGAAGGCCATCCAGAACAGACACTGTCGTTGGGCCGAGTCGCCTGCGGAGACGCCGGGCAGCGTCTTGGTCAAAAAGGGCGACCATGCTGGGGTGAAAAGTATGGATTTGTTCCTCGAGTTTCTTGTCACTGGAAGCGGCCGCCAAAGCAAGAAC
>RFGT01000262.1 GCA_003696975.1 Nitrospirota bacterium
AATCGCAATGTCCGATATAATGTATTCGCTAAATGGACAGACCATCCGACGAGAAATTCCACACTCCGCCTCACATTGACTCATCATTACGGCCGATGGAATGGGTCAGGGCAAATCCCGCTCCGTAAGGTTCAGAACGGACAGTTATCTCGGTTTGGCGCCATTGACCCGTCTGAAGGAGGAGAAACAATCCGATCGACAAGTCAAGTGGAATATCAGATCGATTTTTCTGGCAGCCAGGCCGCTTTCGCAAAGGTATGGGCTCAATATGCTTCTCTGTCTCTCTTCTCCAATTTTACGTTTTTCCTCAATGACCCGGTTAACGGCGACGGGATTGAACAGACCGACCACCGCTGGTTAGCAGGATGGGATCTCGGATATCGCCAAACCCTTCGCCTACTCCCTTCTGAAGGGATCGTAACGGTTGGACTGCAGACCCGGTTTGACAAAGCCCATGTTCGCCTTGGCACTCAGCACAAACGCCAGTCTCTGGCTGTCACGCAGGAATCGGATATTTTTGAGGCGTCCTATTCCCCGTACATAAAGGTGGACCTTCAGCTCCTTCCTTGGCTGCGTTTGGTGGGAGGAGGTCGCATGGACCTCTTTACGTATGACGTCGCAGATCGTTGTGGAGCCCCCTGTTCTCTTCGGCCGAAAGGGGCTACCGCCGATGCCATTGCGAGTGGTAAAGCCAATGTCACAGTCGGTCCCTGGGCAGACACGGAACTCTTTCTGAACATTGGTACCGGTTTTCATAGCAATGACGCCAGGGACGTCGTCTCGAATCCCGCAGCTTCCACCCTTCCCAGAGCAATTGGCTATGAGGTGGGACTCCGCAGCCGACCCTGGCGTGGAACGGAATTCACAACGACGCTCTGGCTCTTAGATCTGGACTCTGAACTGGTATTTGTTGGCGATGAAGGGACCACTGCGGCGCGGGAAGCCAGTCGGCGATGGGGGACCGAAGTTAGTTTTCGCTGGACACCCACCAAGTGGCTCACCACAAGGGGAAACGTGACATACACCAAGGCGGCATTTCGAACAACTGGTGGTTCGATTCCCTTAGCGCCGGAGTTCACGGCCTTTGCCTCTCTCACCCTCCGGTTCCCTTTTGGTCTCGCGGGGACATGGCAAGTGCTCGCGGTTGGCAGTCGTCCAGGGACCACAGACCGGCAGATCTTATTGGAACCCTTGACCGTTGCTGATCTGATCATACGCTCCACCGTTCCCATTTCCCTGCCAACCGGTCGGCTTGAAGCTTTTCTCAGCATACGCAATGTGTGGAATACGGAGTGGCGTCAAGCCCAATTTGTGTTTTCATCTCGTCTTCCTGATGAACCCGCAGAGGGCATCACTGATATTCATTTTGTGCCTGGAACCCCACGGATGGTCATGGGTGGTCTCACATGGCATCTCGATTAAAAGATTCGGGAATGACCACGTAGCACTCAGACTTCTGAGCTGGATTCCACTTGTAGCTGACTGATTCCCTTGAAAAAGGCAGAAAAGGGCTGCTTATTTCCAGACGGCATGATAACTTTGCCCCTGTACAATGGCTGCCTCACACGCAAGTTCGGTGACGGCAACGGTTCTGGTGGAGTGACTTGGGTTTTTCATGGTGTTATGGCCCCTCTCGATCCCCCACCAAGACCTGGGGTAGTGCCTTAAAAACGAGGATTGCAGGTGATGGGTGATGGACAGTGTGGAGAGTCAATCTCGAGCCCCATTCCTGTTCTGGTTTCTCCTCGTCAAGACGTGTGCACACATTGTCTGAGAGGTGAAATCCTAGTGTGTAATGCTCCCCGATTGTCAAGACACGTCTGATCGTACTGAGAGTGAGTCATCTTACGCAGCCGCTTGTGCCGCTCTCCCTACTCACTGAGCGCCCCTTCACACACCAGCGGGCTCTTGTCCCCGCGGCGCGAGTGGACAGAGCGCTCGTGGTCCTCCACCGTGATCCAGCCTGCTTGTAGCAGACAGATGGCGGATCGCCTCCCGCCTGCCTGTATGGTGCACGCAGACAGGTGCCTCTTCCAGGCTCGTGAACTCCCGCGGCCAGAGCAACTCCTTCTTGATCTTCGCATCAGTTGCTCCGTTTCGGCATGGCCCTTGGGGTTGTCATAACGTGGGCTATAAGAGCCTCTGTGAGTTCGACAGGCATGGGCGGCTCAAAGGCGATTGGCAGTGTAAGATAACTCACTCTGACCATCATAAAAAAAGTGTCTTGACAAACGGGGAGCATTATAGAACCCTGCTACCCCGGCGCAGTGTACGGGAAGTCTGTGGCTGCGGTAAGGATAAGGAGAAGAAGATGATCTATGGCTTCACAAGAGAAGACAACGGACCGACCCAGTAGCGAGCAGAAGGCATCCGTCCCCTCCATCTCTCTCCCCAAAGGCGGCGGCGCCATTCGCGGCATGGGTGAGAAGTTCGCCGCGAATCCTGTCACCGGAACTGGTTCGATGAGCGTGCCCATCGCCACCAGCCCTGGCCGATCCGGGTTCGCTCCACAACTATCCCTCTCGTATGACTCCGGCTCAGGCAATGGCCCCTTCGGGTTCGGGTGGAATCTTGCGCTACCATCCATCACCCGTAAGACCGACAAAGGGCTGCCGCAGTATCGGGATGCCGAAGAATCGGACGTCTTCATCCTCTCCGGTGCCGAAGACCTGGTCCCGGTCCTGAACAAAGACGACACGCGCTGGAGTGCAACGCGCACCATTGATGGAGTGGAATACCGCATCCATCGCTACCGCCCGCGCATTGAGGGCCTGTTCGCCCGCATCGAGCGGTGGACCCGTTTAAGTGATGGCGACATCCACTGGCGTTCCATCTCCAGGGATAACGTCCTGACGATATACGGCAAGGACGCCAATTCACGCATCGCCGATCCCGACGATCCGGCTCGCATTTTTAGTTGGCTCATCTGCGAAACCCGTGACGACAAAGGCAACGCGATCCTGTACGAATACAAACCGGAGGATTCCACCGAAATCGACCTTACCCAGGCCCACGAGCGCAACCGCACGCCAGAGAGTCGCTCGGCCCAGCGCTATCTCAAGCGCATCAAGTACGGCAACCGTACCCCCCTGCTCGACAACCAGGGTCGCCGACCGGCATTTCTGAATGCTGAGCAAATCCAGAACACCGGCTGGCTGTTCGAGGTCGTATTCGATTACGGCGAGCACAACGAGACGGTGCCGACTCCTGTAGAAAGCCAACCCTGGCCGGTGCGTCCCGATCCCTTCTCGTCGTACCGTGCCGGCTTCGAGGTCCGAACCTACCGCCTGTGCCAGCGTATCTTGATGTTCCACCACATCCCCGACCTCTCCCCCAGCGAACGCGGCTACGAGGGGCTGGTGCGCTCGACTGACTTCACCTATGCCTACGAGGAAGACCCGACCAGCGCTAGCAATCCGGTCTACAGCTTCCTGAGCCGGGTCACCCAATGCGGCTATCAGCGCGAGGGTGCCGGATACCTCAAGCGTACCCTGCCGCCGCTGGAGTTCACCTATTCCCAGCCGCAAGTGCAGGACATCGTGGAAGAGGTGGATGCCGAAAGCCTGGAAAATCTGCCCGCCGGGCTCGATGGCGGCAATTACCAGTGGACCGACCTGCACGGCGAAGGCATTCCCGGCATCTTGACCGAACAGGGCGGCGGCTGGTTCTACAAGCGCAACCTGAGTCCATTGCCGGTCGAGGAGAATGGAAAAGAAGCGGTCAAGGCGCGCTTTTCGTCCATGGAAGCGGTGGCCGTCAAACCCAACCTGGCCCTGGCCACAGGCGCGCAGTTCATGGACCTGGCCGGCGACGGCCAGCCCGATCTCGTGGTGCTGGAGGGCCCCACCCCCGGCCTCTACGAACACGACGAAAACGAGGGC
>RFGT01000263.1 GCA_003696975.1 Nitrospirota bacterium
CTTCAAAGAAGGAAATACAGCCAATGACCAGCCACCAACCCATACCAAGTTCCAGAATAAGAACTGCCGCATTCTTCGGGGGATGCTCCTCCCGAGGTGGAGTCTTGATTGTGGAAGATGATGAATCTTGTCGAAAAACTGTAGCTTCTGTGCTGGAACGGGCTGGCTATACCGTAACCGAAGCCGCAGATGGGGAGTCAGCTATTGCCCTCGCCCGGTCAGGGGAGAACCCCTTGCTTCTTGATGTGGTCGTCGTGGACATGGGACTTCCGCATCTGACCGGTGGCGAGGTGATTCACTTTTTTCAGTGCCAGTTTCCCCACGTGCAGATCTGTATCTTGACAGGACACCCGGAGATCAATGCAGCAGTCGCCTTTCTTCAAGCCGGGGGAGTCGACTACATGGTCAAACCCGTCACGAGTGACAGGCTGTTGGACGCCATAGCTCAAGCCATGGTACGGCGGGTTTCATGTTTGGAATGAGCTTGACCTAACTTGCCACTGGATAACGAAAGTATGCCTCTTATGACTCTGACAAGAACGTGGAGGATGAGATCCAAGGCGAAGGATGGCTCTCAACCCTTGACTCTTGGGAGGGACCCTTCTAAGTTGGCCAGTAGCCGAGCTGTTTACGGTTTGGGCAGTCTCCTGGTTGTGGAAGCATCTTGGGGGCAAGAGAGAAATCCCGTGAAACCCAAAATTCTGGTGGTCGATGACTCATCCGATATTGTGCTCATGTTGACCGACCGCCTTGAGGCAAGCGGCTACACCGTACTTGCTGCGGGAGACGGGCAACAGGCGCTTGACCTCATTGAAACGGAAAATCCCAGACTCATCTTGTTAGATCTCCAAATGCCCAAGATGTCTGGATTAGAGGTGTTGCATCGGTTGGGAGATCAGCAGAAGCTGGCCTGTGGAGAAGGAAACTCCACGGAATTTGTTGAGATAACCATGCCTCCTGTGGTGGTGATGACGGCCCATGGGACCATTGCCAAGGCTGTCGAGGCCATGAAATGCGGGGCCTATGATTTCCTGACGAAGCCCTTGGATATGGATCATCTCATGTTGGTCATTGAAAAGGCCTTGGAGCGTGACACCCTGAAACGGGAGGTGGCCTATCTGCGGCATGAAGTGGCCTCCCGCTACAATACAATTATTGCTAACACTTCTCAAATGCAAACCCTGATTGAGCTGGCTCAGCGTGCGGCCAATTCGGATGCCACGGTTTTACTGCTTGGCGAAAGCGGTACAGGCAAGGAATTGTTTGCCCGATCTATTCATCAGTGGAGCCCCCGGCGGAACAACCCCTTTGTCATCATCAATTGCGTGGCTCTCACGGATACCTTGCTCGAGAATGAACTCTTTGGCCATGAGAAAGGCGCATTTACCGGAGCCCATGCCCTCCAAAAGGGCAAGATTGAAATCGCCGATGGCGGGACGGTGTTTCTTGACGAAATTGGGGATATGAATCCCGACCTTCAGGCCAAATTGCTTCGGTTGTTACAGGATCACGAGTTTCACCGAGTCGGGGGCACCAAGTTCGTGCGGGTGAACATTCGCGTGATTGCCGCGACGAACCGTGATCTTTTGCAGGCGGTCCGCAATGGGGCGTTTCGAGAAGATCTCTATTATCGGCTCAATGTGGTCAGCCTTTCTATCCCACCGCTCAGAGAGCGTCGGGAGGACATCCCTGCGCTGGCCAACCTGTCGCTCCAGCGGCATGCCAGGGAGATGGGGAAAACCGGCATGACCTTGAGTCCTGAGGCCATTCAGGTCATGCAGCAGTATCCGTGGCCAGGCAATGTGCGAGAGCTCGACAACGCCATTGCGCGAGCTGTGGTGTTGGGGACGGGATCAGTCATCCGTGTGGAGCAGTTGGGGCTAGGGAGCGGTGCAGAAACCAAAGTGGTTGACCCTGAATTTCTGGGATATCACGAGGCGCTTGAGCACTACAGCCGCCAGCTCCTCGAAAAGGCCCTCCATCGTGCTAACGGAAATCAAACCAGGGCGGCGGAACTGCTCAAGTTGCAGCGTACCTATCTCGCCCGGCTGCTTCGACAAAAACAGATCGAGCATTGATACGCCTATCCCTTATTCCCAAAAAAGGAAAGGGTTTCTCCAAGGAGGGTTATTGGCGCGACATGGTGACAGATAAAGGCCCAATCCCTTGATACGTACAGGCTCCTCCCCCGGTGGCGAACGTCACCCCGCTCCCGACATCAAAATCAAAATTGATCACTAAGGGTTCTTGAGTCAGAGTAATGTTTCCCAAACTCGTGTCGCGAATCCGGAGAAATCCGTCGCTCGTTTCGCAGGGATCAGCAGAAGGCGAGGTTGAACAGGAAGGGAAGGGATTGTTATCTGGATCAGTGGACATCGTCTCGGTTCGATCTCCACCCGTGGAGCAGGCAACGCCATCGGTGGTGGTGTGTTTGTTTCCTCCGCCACCGTTGACGATAAAGGTCTTGGAGACTTCAGGACGCATGGCCACGATTGTATCCCCGGCATTGAGACCTTCTAGTTTGACCCCTGAGATGAAATTGCCCATATCCGCGCCAATCGTCACGGCGGCGGCATTGAATGTTTTTGTGGAGCCGGTGCAGACCAGACTGCCGTCACTCTTTTCGAAGCAGAAGCGTTTGATCGTGAATTCATACTTGTTGTTGGCCGGAGCCACACAGATGCCATTGACCGTCGAGGCCACGGTACTGCAACATGGCAAGTTGTCACCAAATCCACACGTCTCTCCGACAGCCGAAGAGGTGAGCAAGATCGTTCCCAGCCACATCAGCATGAAGAGCACGTTCACGGGTAATTTGCCATAGGGCAGCTCTTGCGCCATATGTCTTCCTCCTGGTCTAGATATCCTCCTAACTGCGGCCTACTACCACCGTGATGGTTCCTGCACCACCTCCAGCCGTGGTGACTCGTTCCACGACGATATTCTCTTGCCGACGGACACGATCCAGCGTATAGCCACTCATATCTCGCATCCTCCATGCGTGCGTGCTGATGGGGTGTGCGCTGAATAAAACCGGCCGATTGGCATAGTAACCAAAGTTGATCCGAAGCTGGATGAACGCCGTGAGGCGATCCTGATTGCTGTCCGTCGCACCAGCTTGCAATTGCGTGTATGGGGTAAGGTCAGCCTCGATCCCGGCACGCCATCCATACCAATTGGTTCCAACGCTTTTATTCCACTGGAACACTCGACCGACGAAGCGAACGGAAGGGACATAAGGAGCCTGGAGCAGCATATAGGCATCCCATCCGTCCAAGACCTTCTCCTTTGTGGAGGTCGTAATCGAGTTATCTCCCGAGATACCCCAATAGCCATTGACATACAGGTCAGCTCCGAACCATCTCGCTTCCAGTCCAACGCCGATTCGATTGTGATCTTTACGCCAATCTCGATCGAAGAAGGTGTTGACTCCCAAGAGGATAGTTTTCTTGCGAAAGAGCCGGCGATATCCCAATCCGATATTCGTGGTGTCGCGCCAACTCCCCAGTTGATAAATTTTCCCCCACCGGATTTGGGTAAATAGAGTATGGATATTCTGTGATGATTGAAATAGGGGTTGTCGCGTGCGAAGAGAATAAATGGGCCCTTCATTGCCTTGAAAGTCGAGATCAAGATCGACGCGTTTCATCCACTGGGGGATCTGGTAGCGGGGAAGAAAGGTCGCCAGCCATGGCCAGATGGTCGGTGAGTCATCTTGTGAAGCGAGGTTCAGTATGGACCGACCAAGTTGCGGGAGAGAACTCACCAGCCGGCCTTCCCCGGCGGCGAGGAGGAGTTGATATAAGGTCGGTGTGAGCTTAGCTGGAACCTCAGGCTTGCGAGACGGGGGAGCCACCCACATGGCCTGGCCGCCTTCTGCTTCTTGACTGAAGGAGTCCCCAAAGGGTGATAACGAGGTTGCAAGGCAAAGGCCGAGTACCCAGGGCATAGAAGCCATCAAGGGTCTAGCGTGCATGTAACCAGCTCTCACGTATTCGGTGTCTCACCGGGGCTTGGTGGAAAACGTTCACCCCGCAGAAGACTCTCTTGTTGTTTGGCGTGCTCAGGTGAAACGAGAGGATAATGGTTCTCGTTCACGGGGCTTCATGCTGTTTGCTTCTCTTTCGGTAGGAGGAAACTCATCTTGAGAGTGTGAGGGTAGAGGTGCCATAGGGATGCTGGCCATTGGATTCTGTCGAGAAAAGGAGAAATGTTAGGACCTTTCCCAGAATCTGCAGAAACGAGATAGCGTACTGTGCACAGCCGCGTTCAAAGAGTAAAAGAAGCGTTGGGAAACATGAGATCGCACGAGAAGATCTGCCATGTGCTGATCACGGTTCGCTGAGCGTGCACCACACCGGAGTATGATCGGAGGCCTTCTCGCGCCCTCTGGGCGCCTTGTCCACTCCGGCATCAGTAAGGCGGTCGGCAGCCTGGGGAGAAAGCAAAAGATGGTCGATCCGCAAGCCTTGATCGTTTGGCCAGCACCGTCCTTGATAATCCCAAAACGTATAGAGCCGCTCAGTTGGATGGAACACGCGGATCGCGTCGGTCAACCCCAAATAACAGGTTGCACGAAATCGCGCCCGGACCTCCGGGTGGCAGAGCGCATCATGAGCGAACAGCTCTGGGTCATAGACATCTTCATCCGTGGGACAGACATTGAAATCACCGCCAAGTACAAAGGCCTCCTCCTGCTCTAAGAGCACACGCACATGCTCCATCAACCGATCCATCCAGGACAGCTTGTACGTGAACTTCTCCGAGTCAATGGGGTTTCCATTGGGGAGGTATAGCGAAGCGAGGCGAAGTGATCCCACCATCGCCTCCACATAGCGCGCTTGCTCGTCCATAGGATCACCTGGCAGGCATCGTTGTTCAACATGAATGGGGTCTTTCGCAAGGATGGCCACCCCATTGTAAGTTTTTTGCCCGACGAGTGCGATGTTATATCCCAGATCATCAAACGCCTCAGCCGGAAATGCCTCCTCCGTGCATTTGAGTTCTTGGAGAAGGAGCACATCTGGGCTGACGTCCCGGAGCCAGGCGAGCACATTGAGCAGCCGGCTTTTGATGGAATTCACGTTCCACGTAGCCAGTTTCATGGGTAATGCCAACCCAACTCAGTCTCCACTCAATGGGCCGCGTCCCAACTAGTGGCAATACCCACATCCACCGTAAGCGGAACGTCGAGGTTCACCGCCGGCAGAGGGGCGCGTTCCATGACGGTCTTGACCACGCAGGCTGCATGTTCCACATAGGCCTCCTCCACTTCCAAGACAAGTTCGTCGTGGACGGTCAGGACAAGATGGGCCACTTGGGTCAACCCTTCCTGGGCCAAGGCCTTGGGGACCCGGATCATTGCTCGTTTCAGAATATCAGCGGCGCTCCCCTGCAAGGGTGCGTTGATGGCGGCACGCTCGGCAAAATTGCGCCGTGCCGCATTTTTATCATGAATTCCCGGCACATGGCAGCGTCGGCCAAACAGGGTTTGTACGTATCCGCGCTCTCGGCAAAACTGCTTGGTGCGTTCCATGTAGGCTTGGATACCAGGATATTGGTCGAAATAGGCTTTCATGTATGCGGCGGCTTCTTCTGTGGACACACCAAGTTGGCGGCTGAGGCCAAACGGGCTGATGCCGTAGATAATGCCGAAGTTGATCGCTTTGGCTTTTCGCCGCGTAGCCGTGTCCAGGTTACCAGGAGCGATGCCAAACACTTGGGAGGCAGTCAGGGCGTGGATATCCTGGCCGTTCCGAAACGCCTCTTTGAGGGGTTCGATATTCGCTATGTGCGCGAGGAGCCGCAATTCAATCTGTGAATAGTCCAGAGACACCAGCCGGTGGCCGGACTCCGCCACAAAGGCGCGGCGAATTTTTCGCCCGTCTTCCGTCCGAATCGGAATATTTTGCAAATTGGGATTGCTGGATGAGAGGCGGCCCGTGGAGGCAGCGGCCATAGAAAACGAAGTGTGGACCCGTCCCGTCTGGGGGTGAATCTGGTCGACCAGGGCTGTGGTGTAGGTGTTTTTGAGCTTGTCCAACTGCCGCCAATCGAGGACCCGAGCGGGGAGTGCGTGTCCCTGCAGGGCCAAGGTTTCAAGCACATCAGCTCCTGTCACGTAGGCGCCAGATTTTCCCTTCTGGCCACCTTCCAGACCCATCTCTTCGAATAGGACCGCGCCCAGTTGCTTGGGCGACCCGATGTTGAAGGGATGGCCGGCAAGGGTGTAGATTTCGCGCTCCAATTCCTGCAGCCGTTGCGTGAATTCGTGATTCAACTGGAGTAGGACCCCCCGATCCACTTTGACCCCCCTCTGCTCCATGGCGACCAGCACAGGAATGAGTGGTCGTTCAAGCGTTTCGTAGACCGTGACAAGATGTTCGGTCACCAGGCGAGGCTTTAGCGTGTGATGCAGTCTCCGGGCAATGTCGGCATCCTCGGCAGCATAGGTCAAGGCCTTATCCAGCGGTACATGCGCAAAGGAAATTTGATTTTTCCCGCTTCCGGCCACCTCATGGTATTTCACCGTTGTCTGACCTAGATGGAGATCGGCTAACTCATCGAGCCCGTGGCCGTGACTCCCGCTGTCCAGCACATAAGACAGAAGCATGGTGTCGTCAATGGGGGTGAGGGTCAAACCATACCGGCTGAGAACCACCATGTCGTATTTGAGGTTGTGGCCGACTTTGAGGACCGAGGGGTCGCTGAACAAAGGTTTCAGCGCGTCACAGACCACGTCCAGCGCAAGTTGTGGTGGAGATGTCTCGGCAGAAGAAGCCTGATCCACAAACAGGCGCTGACTTGTCTCTGCGGGATCGGTATGGCCCACAGGGATGTAGCAGGCCTGCCCTGGCTCGACGCATAGGGAAATCCCCACCAATTCCGCCCGACTTTCATCCAATGAGGTGGTTTCGGTATCCACGGCCACGATCCCGGCATAGCGAGCACGGGTGATCCAATCCTGCAGGGCGGCTACGTTGCGGATGAGTTCGTAACGGGGACGACGGAAGGCGGTGTCTGGAGCAGTCCATCCACTGGATGGCTTGGGTGAAGACAGTGACAGGCTTCCCAACCGATTCTGGATTTTGGCGATGACGGATTTGAATCCTTGATCGGAGAGAAACTTAAGCAAGACCTCTGGATCAGGATCTCGGCGGGCAAGGGCCGTGAGGGGAATCTCCAAGGGAACATCGTCGTGGAGTTGGACTAACTGTCGCGAGAGGCGGGCTTGTTCAGCGTAGTCAAGCAGGTTTTGTCGTCGCTTCGCCTGCTTGATTTCCGAGGCATGAGCCAAGAGTGATTCCAAGTCTCCGTACTGGTTAATCAATTCCGCTGCGGTCTTAAGCCCGATACCCGGAACGCCGGGCACATTGTCGATGGCATCACCGGCCAGGGCTTGCACGTCAACGACTTTCTCGGGAGGGACGCCAAATTTTTCTTTGACTTCCTCCACGCCAATACGCCGATTCTTGATAGCATCGTATAAGGTAATGCGATCGGAGACCAATTGCATGAGATCCTTGTCGGATGACACGATGGTGACCTCGGCGCCGGCGTTGGCGGCTTGACGGGCATAGGTGGCAATCAGGTCGTCGGCTTCATAGCCCGGCACTTCCAGGCAGGCAATGTTAAAGGCCCGCGTTGCCTCGCGGACAAGCGGGAATTGGGGAAGCAGTTCAGGAGGAGGCTCTGGGCGATTCGCCTTGTAAGCCGGAGCCAGCTCGTTGCGGAAACTCTCTCCCGTGGCATCGAAGATCACGGCGATGTGGCTGGCATCCACGTCGTCGAGCAGCTTGATCAACATGTTGGTAAATCCCAACACCGCATTGATGGGTGTGCCATCCGGTCGATTCAGCATAGGAAGAGCATGAAACGCCCGAAAGAGAAAGCTTGACCCATCGATCAAATACACGTGTTTGGGCGGGATCTTCTGTGAAGTTGCCTCGGGGCTTATGCCGTCGAGTTGTGTATCCTGATGGGTTGTTGAGCTCTGTGATTCGTTCATGCCGGCACCCCCTTGGGCCGTTCTCGGGATAGCGAAGGGAGCAATCGGAAAAATTGACTCCTTGCTCCTTTTCCCTTATTAATTAGCCAGATTCGCAGGTAAATGAGGCGATCCGTTGAAGGATCGTATCATATCTGGGAGCAGCCATGAAGAACCAGTTTTTCAAGGGCCATGGGTTAGGCAATGACTACATCGCCCTCGATCCCAAAGAACTCGCTGTCAAGCTGACCCCAAAAGTAATCCGTGCGCTCTGTGACCGGAACCGAGGGATTGGCAGCGATGGACTGCTGGCTCTGGTCCCCTCGAAAAAAGCCGACTTCGGCCTGCGCATCTTCAACCCCGATGGCAGTGAAGCAGAGAAATCCGGCAATGGGTTGCGGATCTTCGGGTGTTTTCTCTATGCCACGCGGAGAACGCGGCGCCAGGCATTTAGCGTGGAAACCAAGGGTGGGATTGTCCAGGTAGTCTTGCACCTCAATGGACGCAAGGAAGTCACAGGCGCGACGGTGGACATGGGCCGAGCGTCCTTTCAGGCCAGTGCGCTTCCGTGTACGTTGCGTGCCTCAGAGTTGATTCTCCAGCCGGTGAAAGCCGCAGGTCAATCTCTACGGTTCGTGGGAGTGAGTATAGGCAATCCCCATTGCGTGATTTTTCGCACGAAGGGTGAGCCGTGGACCAGGGAAGATCTCTTGAAGATCGGCCCTGAATTGGAGACGCATACTATCTTCCCCAATCGTACCAATGTACAATTAGCTGTGCCCACTGGTCCCAAGGAACTGTCCATCCTGATCTGGGAACGGGGTGCAGGGGAAACTCAGGCTTCCGGATCCTCGGCTTGTGCCGCCGCCAGTGCCGCCGTTCGGCTGGGACTAGTCAAAAGTCCCGTCACCGTCAAATCACCTGGGGGGGTGCTTCATGTGACCGTCGATCCCCAATATCATCTCACAATGAAAGGGCCCGTCATGGAGGTCTATCGGGGAGAGTTGAGCCCCGCTTTTCTCTCGGCATTACGCTAAGCAGGATCCGTGTTCCCCCACCATCTAAAGGCTTGCATAGGCTTCTGGCTCTTCCAGCGGTAGGAGAAGCGAGAAAAGGGGTTTTCTTCTTTCTGCCAGACCTGTTGGGCTGAACCCGGTTGAGCCCAATGTTCATCCCTTAGGTTTTTTATTGGGGAAACTGGGTTGGCGGCTCGACTTCCCAGCCTTCCCCATTCAAGCTCCAGAGGAATTCCACTAGGTCGGCCTGTTCTGATTGACTCAGATTGAGCGGCTGAATCAGCGGATCGAGAAAAGGATTCTGAATCCCGCCCTGATTGTAGAATTCCACAACTTGCTCTAGGGTAGCAAACCGCCCATCGTGCATGTAGGGAGCCGTTCGAGCGATTTCCCTGAGGGTTGGAGTCTTGAATGCACCGATATCCTTTGGGGCTTTGGTAACGGTATAGCGACCGAGATCAATGTGATCTCCGTCCCAGCCGACCCCGAGGTTGTGGAAGCGTTCATCGGTGAAATTCGGCCCTGTATGGCACAGAAAGCAGCGACCTTTGCCAAAAAAGAGCTGCATGCCTTTTTTGGCTCGAGCCGAGAGCGCATCCTCCCGGCCACCCTGAGTGAACTGATCGTATGGGCTATTTCCGGAGAGGAGGGTGCGTTGAAAACTGGCAATAGCTTGGCCAATGCGATCCTTCGTAATGAGGGGAGATCCAAATGCCCGTTGGAACAGGGGCCGATACCCTGCAATAGACTGGACCTTGGCCACGAGTTGGTCATGCGTAGCAAAGCCATGTTCGACGGGGTTCACAAAGGGACCAAGGGCTTGCTCCTCTAAAGTCGCTGCTCGCCCATCCCAGAATTGCACGGTGCTGAACGCGCGATTGATGGCAGCGGGTGCGCTGCGCCCGCCTTGTTGTCGATGAATGCCCGTGGATACCGGTTGTCCATCGGTAAACGCCAGTGCGGGCTTATGACAACTGGCGCACGCGATCGTTTCATTGGCGGAGAGGCGGGTGTCGAAGAACAAGAACTTGCCCAGTGTGACTTTTTCATGAGTGAGCGGATTATCCTGTGGGATGAGAAGGTGCTCGCGGTCTAATCCCAAGGGGAGTTCCAAGGAAAACTCGCTTTGGGCGAGAGCTATCTGTGGATGAACAAAGCTTCCATCCGACATGCCCGAGAAAACAGCCAACCCCGTCATCAGGGAATGGGCAAGCAAGAAAACTCTTCTCCAGCGATCCTTCCGAGTCTGTCGCATATCAGGTTCTCCTCCTTTGGTTCAAAAGCTTTTCTGAATTTTGCTCCAAGGCTGAGACATGAACGAAGGTTCTCATGCATGGTCATCGTATTTTCTTCGCTGCGTGCCCCGGAGCAGCACGTGAATGTGGGTGATGAGATATTTTCGCTTGAGTGCAGGGTCAAGGGTCACCACGGCAGGATCGAGGTCGATGAGCTCCCCGGAGTCTTCATCAAAGAAATGGTGATGATTCCGGACGTTAGTGTCATAGACCGTTTTCGAGGAATGGGGGAGTTTGAGTTCCTTGACTAACTTGGCCTCCACGAAAGTCCGGAGAGTGTTGTAGACCGTGGCTAGGCTCATCTTGGGAAAGTTCTGGTCTACCCATGCCTTGATATCCTCGACTGTCGGATGCTTGGCCTGGGAGAGGAGATAGTGATAGATGGCGATTCGTTGGGCGGTGGGGTGAACGCCGGCGGCTTTCAGTTGCCTACTAACGGTTATGGTATCGTACATGTCTATCCTGTTTGTCTTCTATTTAAAATTAGACTGATTCTAAATATATGTCAATAATAAAAAAAGAAGAAAACATTTGCTCCCTTTTGAACCCTGCACAACAGATTGATCTGACGAATTACTCTGAGGCTGGAACAGAAAAGGAAGAAATCTAATGAAGGCTCACATGCCGTGACAGAAGCGCGCGAAGCATTCTCGCGTTTTCCACGGCGTACCCCATGGCGTCATTGTTAAAGTACACAAAGACGTCATGCCCGTCCTTCAGATAGCGCCGGATGGCTTGTGCTTCTCTCCGCAATTCTTCCTTCGTATATCGGGAGGCGAACAATGCCGTTCGGCCATGAAAACGAATGTAGGCGAAGTCTGCGGTGAGCAAGTCCCGCCGCGGATATTTGGGAGAGTCGGCGATACACAGTGCGACATTGTGGCGTTCAAGTATCCGGTACACGTTCTCGGCAAACCAAGATTCGTGACGGAATTCACATGCCAACCGGAGCGGCTGTGGGTGGGCCTTCCCGGCCATCTCGAGGAATGCTTGTAGCCGGGGTATATCGCACTTCAGGCTTGGAGGAAACTGCAGCAAAATTGGACCAAGGTGTGAACCCAGAGCAGCGGCATTATGGACAAAAGTCTGCCAAGGTTCCTCTACTTCACGAAGTTGTTTGATATGCGTGATGAAGCGGCTCGCTTTTACGGCAAACAAAAAAGCAGGAGGAACCTGCTGACTCCATTTCACAAAGGTTTGGGGCTTGGGCAGATGATAGAATGAATAGTTGATCTCGGTTGTGGGGAACTCTCGCGCATAAAAGGTGAGATAGTCCCGGCTGGGAAGTGTCTCCGGATAAAATCGGCCTCGCCAACTGGCGTAGGTCCACCCCGATGTGCCAAGCCAGAGTTCAGCCATTGCCGACCTCGTGGTTGCAGGATAAGGTCATCCTATCATGGGAGACATGCCTTGTCAGCAGAAAGGGGGATGCAAATTTCGCTATCGATACAGGATGGACGAAAAGGTTTGAGGAAAATTTGTTCCCGCACGGTTACTGTGTAAGCGCAGACGTCTCTGGAACAGAGGCACCTTCTGGTTGAAACACGGGAACAATCACGCGAATAGGTTCTTTGATATGGCGGTCACTGCTCATGTGTTTGAGCCGTGTGACTATCCACTCGGTTAACACCTGACCTTTGGCCACGAGCAGATGGCCTTTGTCGTCGAAAATTCCATCCGCTAACACCATATGAGGCTGGAGTTCGCTGAGCCGGAGCGTTTCCAATTTAAATTTTTGCTCGGGAACAAAGGCAGCTTTCAAGGCCTCTAATACCGCTGGATCATACCACCCTTTTCGAGCTTGTAATCGCTCATACGCCTCGCTTCGGGGCAGATCTTGCATGCGAAGGGTGTCGAAATCTAACGCGACCTTGAGAAGTCGTGATCCCAAGGGGATCTCTTCCCCTTTTTTCGAGTCACAAGGAGTTCCTGTTCCATCAAAATGTTTGTGCTGGTACTTGATAATTTCAGCAATTTTTTCCATGCGAGGGATGTTGGACAGAATGTCGGCTCCTGTACATGGATGTTGTGCATAGGCCTGAAGTTCGTTGGGCGTTAACGGTTCACCGGCATTCAATTTGGTAAGGAGGGAGTCTGGCAGGATGACACATCCAATCTGTGACAATGCAGCCGCGCTTTCCAAGAGCCAAAGATCCGACAGTCCCATATGCTGAGCCAATCCGGACACATACCGCTTGAGTCGAGAGGCTTTGCCAAAAGCCTCAGGATTGACCAGAGCAAGTACATCGGCAAGTGCTTCCAAGCAGCCGGTCAAGGTTCCCTCGAGCAGTTCTTTTTCTGCTCGAATCAGACGATACTGCTGAATGCCTGCTTCCAGGGCTCCACGTAAGATGTCTGGGGCACAGGGTTTGGTGAGGAAACGGAAGATCTCGCCCTTATTGACAGCGTGGATGGCTGTGTCAAAGTCCGCGTGTCCTGTCAGCATCATGCGGACGGTGTCTGGAGAGACATCCCGGATGCGGGCGAGGACTTCAATGCCATCCATGCCCGGCATGCGATAATCGGAAACGACGACAGCGAATGGACCGTGAACGGTCAGGATTTCCAAGGCCTCTGCCCCGCTCTTTGCGGTATAGAGGGTAAAGAGGTGAGCCATGTCCTTACGAAGCTGGCGTTGATAAGCCTCAAGAACATTGCTTTCATCATCAATAAGGAGAATGCGTTCCATTTACTCCGCCTCCAATGGATTGGCTGTTACGGGAGAGACACAGGTCAGTTGCTCTCGCCAAATGGGCACACTGTCGGCTAATCCCAATCTCCCGAGATATCCCGCATCGAGTTGTGAATGGCTACCCTCCACAGGGTAGCCATTATGGACTTCATCGGCAAAAACATTGGCAATATGAACGAAGACCAAGGGACACAGTGTCTGCCCTATATTGCGAGAAGGATTGTGGTGGTATGCCACTGCCTCGACGATAGAATTTCTCAGCCCCCACAGGCCGAGTAAATAGGCACCAATTTCTGCATGGGTGGCTTTGAGGATATCACGCTCGGCTTCGACAAAAGAGCTTCCCAGGTGCGTTTCTCCGTAACTTAAGATCTGTTGATAGAGTTCTGGAATTTGGGTGGCGAGAATCAAGATGCCTACATCGTGGAGAAATCCCGCGGTAAAGCTATCTTCTTGCATCCGGGTATCGCCAGTGGCTAATTGGCAGAGTTTTTTCGCATATTCGGCAACAAGCAGGCTGTGGGTTAAAAGCGTGTCACAAGAAAATTTTTGACACGCGGAATTTTCCAACTGTTGAAAGATTTGAACACCGAGCACCAAGGTTTTAACGGTTTCGAGCCCCAAATACAGAACAGCTTCTCCGGGATTTGAAATATGACGCGGGAGGCCAAAGAAAGCCGAATTCACCAGCTTGAGGATCTTAGCAGTCATGCCTACATCGCGTGAAATGATGTGGCTGACCGCCTCGATCGAGGCGTCCTCCTGAGCCAGTTCATCTCGGAGTTGCAGGTAGAGGGATGGACACGAGGGCATGGTGTTTACGCGCGAAACCACTTGCTTCAGATTGTCATCCGAGAGGAGATCACCAAGTGCGCAGGCGCGTTCAATAGTCGCTTTTAATGTCTCGGCATCGCAGGGTTTCGCCAAATACTGATGCGCTGGACCCACTGCATCGAAAATTTTCTCCGAGGAAGTTTGCCCTGACAGGAGAATGCGCACCATATGCGGATAGTGTTTTTGAATGTGAGTCAGCAGTTCGACCCCATCCATCAGGGGCATCCGTACGTCGGAGACAATGACATCAAAGCGCGAGCGGCTGAGCATCTCTAAGGCTTCCTGCCCGCTATTGGCAAATGCCATCTCCCATTGGGTGCGCATGGGTCTCAACATTCGTCTGAGTCCCTGTAAAAGATTGGAATCGTCATCGACAAACAAGATTTGTCGCTTCATGGTCTTCCTCGCCAGATACAGGGTTCTTGCCCACCGGTAATTGGACAATGAAGGTGGTTCCCTGGCCGGGGGTGGTGTGGAAGGTGAGGGTGCCGCCATGTTTGGCGACGATGACGTCATGAGCGATCGCCAAC
>RFGT01000002.1 GCA_003696975.1 Nitrospirota bacterium
CGCGTACACATTGTAGTCTTGGATGGGCGAAGTCGGCCTCACACATTAGGGATTGCTGTTCCTCCAACGGATCCGTCGTTTTTCTATTTTGGCTGATGGGCGAGGGTCTCAGGCACAGCCTGCTCCCTGGGGCGGGTCGCTGGTGAGTGTCTGTCAGTGTCAGGAGGTGGCGTGGGCGGAACCGTGTACATTGATCGCAAGGATGCTGAACTCCGCCTTGAAGGTCGGGCGCTGGCGGTCTATGTGTCCGGCGACCGGACGGGCACGGTTCCGCTTGTTCCGCTGGACCGCATTGTGTTGGTTGGCCAGATACATCTCCAGACGAGGGTGTTGCACCGTCTGGCAGCGGAAGGGATTGACGTGGTGTTCTTGTCGGGAAAACGCCAGACGTTCAGTGGCCGGCTGGTGGGGCGCGTGCATCGCCATGGGCGAGTTCGGGTTGCCCAGTACCAGCAAAGCCATGGCGCGTTGGCCTTGTCCCTCTCCCGGCAATGGGTGGACACCAAGTTGGAGCGACAGCAGGCCGTGCTCCGGGAGCTGGCCGAGGCCAAACAGCTCGACGGCCGCTTGGCTATCCACGCGCAGGAAGTTTTCGAGGCTGTGCGACCACAGGTGCAGGCGGTGGCGTCGCTGGAGCAGTTACGCGGTCTGGAGGGAGCGGCAGCCGCCGCTTATTTTCGCGCGTTTGCCACCGCTTTTCCTCCGTCGCTCCAATTCCAGGGCCGCCAACGCCGGCCCCCGACGGATCCGGTTAATGCGCTCCTCTCGTTGACGTATACCTTGGTGCATTGGGAGTGGGTGCGCGAATGCGAGACGATTGGGCTTGATCCCGTGATTGGGTTCTATCATGAATTCGACTATGGCCGTGATTCGCTCGCCTGCGACCTCATGGAACCGACCCGGCCTCTGATTGATCACTGGGTATGGACGCTGTTTCATCACCGTCAGCTCACGGGACGAGATTTCTCCTCGGATCAGGAGCGGCCGGGTTGCTATCTGAAAAAATCCGCGCGGAGCCGATACTATCAGGTCTATGAAACGTGGATGGCCGAACGCCGTGCTCTCATGCGTGCAGAGGTCGCTCGACTCGTGCAGCAGGTGCTTCATGGAGAACACGCTGGAGAAGACGCTGTATCTTTCTGAACATCCTCGCCTGCGCATCCGGCGCGATGGCCCGTCCATCTGGGTTGAACACGCTGGTCAGGCCGGTCGCCGCGTGCCGGCACGGCTCGTTCGCCGGGTGCTGATCCGCGGCAATGTTGCGCTGGATGCCGGAAGCCTGATGTTATTTGCCGATCGAGGGGTACCGATTACGCTGGTACGTCGGGATGGCACGCCCAGCGCGGTGATTGTGCCCTTCGCGGTGACGTCGCCGCGCCGCGCCATGCGCCAGCGGGGAATCTTGGAGGATCGCCGGAAGCGCGAACAGTTCTGCGCGTGGTTGGAAGCGTGGGAGCGGGGCCGCCAGATTGCTCTCGTGGCGAGACTTGCGCCGCATGTAGTAATCCGGTGGAAACGTGAGGGATTTCGTCGCGAGGACTACGATGCCGTGTTGGAGCAGCACTTGGATCAACCGGTGGCCGACAGCGGGGAGCGCGCGTTCGTGGCGGGACTCTTGTTCGAGTTTGTGTTGAGCGAGCTGGCCGCAGAAGGCTGGGATCCCCAGATTGGCATTCGCCAACTGGCCGGTCCCTTGGGATTTGCCCATGATCTGACTGAGGCGCTTGCTCCAGAAGTTGATCGGGTCTGGGTCGAGACTGTGGCCCGCAGCCGTGCCCCGGTTGCTACCTCTTTTACCTTGATTCGAGAGTTCGAGCGAGCGAGGCCACGGTTGACCAAGTTGCTGCGCTCCATGCTTCGCCAATATGAGCGCCTACTGTGGGAGCCGTGATTGATGCGCACGCGCTATCTGGTTTGCTATGATATCGCCGATCCAGGCCGATGGTACCGCATCTATCGGGTCTTACTGGAACGGGGTGAGCATCTGCAATACTCGGTCTTTCTGTGTTCGCTTTCCTGGCCCGAGCTTGTGGAGCTCAAGGATCGCCTAGCCGCCTTGATTCAGGCTCGGGAAGATGATGTGCGACTCTACGCACTTCCATCTGGAGCAACGATTGAAACCCTGGGCGCTTCGACGTTGGCTCCGCAAGGCGTCGACCTGATGATTGAAGGACGCGTGTTGACCAACCCTGATGACCCCAACGCTTTATGACTCACCATACCAATCACGGTGGGGAAACTCCTCGGGTTCGCGAAGACAGCCGACCCATGTGCCTCCCTTTCGAGTATGGGCGCTATGTTTTCCAGCTTGTGGCGGCCTCGCCGCTAGAGCTACCTGATTTTTCAGGCAGTCTGTTCCGTGGCGCGTTTGGCTGGGCGCTCCAGCGAGTGATCTGTGTGACGAGAACGTATGAGTGTTCCTCTTGTTTTGTGAAAAGCCGCTGTCTGTTTCCTCAGGTCTTCGATACGGCTCCTCCTCCTGGGACGGCCGTCATGCGAAAGTACTCCACGATTCCCCATCCCTTTGTGTTGGAACCGCCAGGTCTCGGGCAACAGACGCTTTCTCCGAATCAACCGTTCGAGCTGGGCTTGACGTTGTTCGGCACGGTGACGGCGTCCCTTCCATACTTCGTGTTTGCCGTCGAGCGCATGGGACAGCGGGGACTGGGCCGCCGCCGCGTTCGCTGTGAGCTGCTGAAAGTTGAGGCCTACCACCGCCATGAACGGTGGCTTGTGTATACTCCGGAGGAGTCCTGCCCTAAGCCCGCCTCGATGTTCGTGGAACAAGCTCCCATCACTCTGTCACTTGAACCGAGAGACGCTGTGTCTCGTGTGACTGTGCGCTTTCTGACTCCCGTTCGGTTGCGCTTTCAGGGTGTACTGGTTAAGACCGTGCCGTTTCATGTGCTCATTCGCCACCTGCTCAGGCGCATAGCGCTTCTCTCCTATTTTCATTGTGGGGGACCCGGTGACGGCATCCCTTTCCGCGACTTGATTGCCTTGGCTGAGCGGATTCGTGTGGTGACGGCCACGGTGGACTGGTTTGATTGGGTCCGCTACTCCAGCCGTCAGCGGGCCACCATGGCGTTAGGTGGATTGCTGGGAGAGGTGACTTATGAGGGTCCTCTCACGCCGTTCCTTCCTCTGTTACGCATTGGGGAAATTTGCCATGTAGGAAAAGGCACCAGCTTTGGATTGGGGTGTTATCGCCTTGCCGTTCATCAGCCGGAGGAAGCTGCCTCCTCCGGGAGTGGATTCCTCGCCGAAGCTTAATTCGTCAGGCCGCGGTCGAAACCCCGCCAGAGACCCCGCCTGAGACGATAAAGGTCATCACCTCCCCGCTTTCCATATGCAGGGGGCGGACTTGGGTTTTGGGGAAGAGGAGTAAGTTGCCCGCAAAGTTATACGATTGCGGGAAATAAACGGCCACGCGATCCTCCATGCCGAAGGCTTCGAGGCTTTGCCGTGTGACAAACCCAATGGCCTCGGCATAGCCTCCCGGCATCAACGTGACAATAACCGGCTGGTCAAAGCGTTTCTTTTCTCCCATAAAGGCCTCGATGAGATCCTTGATGGAGGTGTACACCAGCTTGACAAACGGTGTGCGGGTGAGAATGTTTTCCAGCCGATTCATGGTGCTTTGAAAAAAGACGTTGGAGGCAAACCGGCCGGCCAGCGTGATCATGCCGATGGTGATGATGAATCCCACGCCGGGGATAGGAATATTCAACCAGCCGTCAATGGCTTCAAAGACGAATACCACCACATAGATGGTCACCACGACGGGGACCAAGATGAAAAGCCCTTCAAAGAAATTTTTCGCCAACTCGTTCATATTCCATTTATTAGGGTCTGCCTGCTTTTGGATTTCTTTCCAAATGGCGTCAAAGTCGATCTTCATGGCTGCCTGGCTCCTTCCGGTGAAAAGGTTCAAAGACTCTTTTGCTCATTCTTGTCGTATTCTCTTTCCGCTGTCTTGACTCTAACGAACAACGCCCGTGTGAAGTCAAGAGTGTTGTGGTGAGAGGGATGGTCTATTAAACTCGCCAAAAGGAGAGCGGTCATGAAATCCCGTCGGTTGTGCTACAATGCTACCCGTGAACGGCGTGTTTCCTGTCATGCTTCTTGAGAAGTATCTAGGATGCCTAGAAGGGATAGGAGGCGAAGCCTGCTGACTCTCTGAACAGCGTTGAAATAAGGAGCACACTATGGCGACATCAGCACAACCTGAAGAATCTTTCTCCTCTGGCCAGCGATCTATGCCGGTTGAGACCGAAATCCTTCAAGTGTTTGTGGAGCGCGAGGGGCAAACCGTCATCGCGAAGTGGGGATTGCATCCAAAACTCAAAGAAGAGCTCCGCCCCGAGGAATGGAAAGAACTGACAGAGATCATGAGTAAAGTGACGGGTATTGTGGGTAAGCGATTTTCAGAAATCTTGGCCCAGCATGCCGCCAATCCCGCCGGCGAAGCCTGACACCATCACACATAGCCGTTCTGCTTGAACCACTCCAACGCATCGCGAATGGCCTGCTCCACGGGATGGCGAGGATACGCCAGTTCGTTGATGGCCTTGGTACAGTTATACTGCTGCATGTGGGGAAACATTTCTACGAAAAACGCAGGGACCAGCGGCGGCCTTCGCAAGATCATACGAAATGTCCATTCCCCGACTTTGGCTCCCGCTCGGGCCAGAGAAAAAGGCACCGGGAGAAATGGCGCAGGAACTCCGGCGACCTTGGCAATGAGGGCGTTGAGGTCTTTCTGTGTGGTGTTCCAGTTGCCGATGATGTATCGCTCACCGATCCGTCCCCGGTCGGCGGCGTTGATCATGGCTTCGGCCACGTCTCGGACGTCGATAACATTCACCGGGCCTTGAATGTACCCGGGCATGAGCCGTTTGGCGATCAAGACAATCTGCGTTCCGCTGGTGGGTTTTCGGTCATACGGGCCGAGAAAGACCGTAGGGTTGACGACGACGGCAGGGATTCCCTGCTGCGCCGCTTCGAGCACGCGAGCTTCCATAGCAGCCTTGGCGACAAGATACGGATTGTTGGGAAACGAGGTAGTAAAGGGACAAGTCTCGTCGGCTAATTGGCCGGCTTGGCGGGGAGGGCCAATAGTCGTCAAGGTGCTGGTAAAGACGAGCCGATCAACGCCGTTGTGACGGACCGCCTCGAGGAGGTTGTTCGTTTCAGCAAGTGCCTGGGCTTTAGCCTCGTCAACCGGAATGGTGGCATGGGGATAATAACTGGCGGCTTGATACACGACCTGCACGCCGCGGCATGCTCGTGCTACGGTTTCATAGTCGCGAAGATCACCATAAACACGTTCAATGTCCAAGCCCGCAAGGGTGTGCATAGGGCTCGCTGGTCGAATAAAGGCTCGTACATGGTGCCCTCTGGCCAGGAGGGCCCGAGTAAGGTTAGCCCCCAATTGCCCCGTGGCCCCGAGTACCAAGGCGTTCACCAGGAATTCCTCCAGACTCCAGAAAGGCGAGAAGGCCCTTGTGTAACCCTCGTTCCTGCTCCCTCATAGCATGGTCTGCCGGGGGGTAGACAGTCCGGTTTACGCTCCTTCCTTGCATTAAGAACGCCTGCGCATGGTCACGCCGGCGGCAAAATAGGTGAAGGGTCCGCTCAGACGGCGTCCGTCTTGTGAGACCATCAACATGGCTTATCCCAGCGTCTCCAAGGCCAGTTTGCTCCGCTCTTCTTAGCCCCCTATGTCGCTTCTTCCCAAGCAGTGCGCCATTGATGAAAGGCAGGATGATACCACAATTTGTCGAATTGTGAGAGTCGCAGATCACGACCAAACTGTGTACGACCCGTGCGAATATGGTCAGCGATGCCCTCAAGGCCGATGCGGAGGCCTGGAGGATCCCAGGTCAAGTGAATGTTTGTGATGAAAAATAGGCTGAGTCGATCAAGGCTCAGGTAGGCCGTAGAGTCAATAGGAATCGGGGTAAGGTCGGGATACTCGGGATACCAGATTTTCCCTGAGCCGACGAGTGCGCTTCGGTGGATCCCTGTCGCATCCTGATAGGCGAAATCGAGGGACTTCACGGGAATATGCCCCTTCGTAAACAGGTGACGAGCCTGGTCCTGGACCAGCGTTAGCCGCATGACCAAGCGATCAGTGCTTCCATGGACCTCAATGGCAGGCCGATCGGCTATGGGGGTGATCCGGTAAGTGAGCTCGGTTTCATGAGAGAAGGGATGGACCTTAATCCCATGCAATTTCGTCTCTGCGGCGAGCAGCTCAACCGGTTGACTTGGTAACACAATGGCCCGCGCGTCAAGGCCATAAATCGTGACGGTGAGGATGACCCTGTGTGATTCGGGATCTCCAGGTTGTGAGAGGACCGGGGGACGTGGTGATGGGTGCATCTCCAGGATGACTTCTGCTCCTCCGGCTACGTCAAGACTGCTGAGGCGGGCAAACGGGGAGGCGGATGGTGACGTGGGCCGCAACGACACAGAAGCGTTGTGGCTATTGGTTTGGGGTAGTACTTGCACCAGGCCAAAGGCCTTCAATGGCCTCCATGCCGTCTCAGGATAACGATTCGTCTCCGAGTGGAGTTGAGCGGGATCCGCGACCTCTAAGGTGGCAGGCCGGAACGTCAAATTCGAAAAATGCGTGAACTCGATGGCCTGGATTGGTACGGATTCCAATAATTGCTGAGAGCGGACGGCCTCTACAAGGAATTGAACTCGCTGCGTCACAAGCTCGCCGGCAATGTGTGTGGGCGTATGCCATTGAGTCAAAAAGAGCATCCCGCCAATGACCATTCCCACCAGCAGGATGTTCCGCCATGATAACACAAGGCGAACGAGCCGTGTCTGCGCGCCTTGGGCCGTCCTCATTGCACTTGATGGTGACCGCAGCACGTTCGCTGCATTTCGTCCCGGCACCTCCTGAGCTGTGTGCTCCTCCAATGGTGGGAGGAGCCGTTCGCACGAGGATATTCAGTGTACCGTGAACATAGGGGAGAATCCAGCCCAGAACGCCGGCTCCCACCTCTCACGAGTGACGGGTTAGAGATGAGGATTCACGGGAAGAGCCAGTGTGAAATATCGCCCATGGCCCTCATAGAGAATGCGCTTGGCCAGCAGCGTGGTGAGGATAGCATCGAGCGCTTGATGTGTGGTGGGTCCCTCCCCTTGCTCGTTGAGCGCGCGCCGCATTTGCTCCTGGGTCTTCGGGATCTCGTTGCAGTATTCAATGACAAACGCCGCTGGTCCATCGAACCGTTCGCTGGTTGGTGTATCGGTCCGCCCATCATAGACTGTGATATAACTCGGGGCCTTGGCATAATAGAGAAACGGGCGGTTGGGCGAGAAAAAGCGCGCTTTCCACTCGTGCACAATTCGGATCAACTCATCATACAAGCTGGGATCAACCTTCCACTCCACCTCGTATTCAAAGTCATAGGCAATCTTGGCTAAGTCCACCTTGCGCGGGTCATACACATATTCGTAGGCGGTACCGGGTCCAGTGATGCGAATCCCGTAACGATCCGGTCGCATGAAATAGGGACTAAACCGTTCAAGCCATAGCTTGCCCACTGACTCGGGAGGTTGAAAGTGAAACAGGGATGGAATGAGAGCGATCTGCCGCTGGTAGTCTTCATTGGTCTCTTGCGGAAATCCCAGGAGAATGTTCCAGTTAATGTCGATGTTGTAATAACGGCTCCACTTCAGGCACTGAATGTTTTGAAGGGGGCTTACCCCTTTGTCCATTTCTTTCAACTGGGCGTCACTCAGGCTTTCAATGCCCGGCTGCATGCATTTGACCCCGCCCTGGGCGAGGGTCTGGATTTGCCGCTTGGTCAAATTGGCCTTGGTCTCCATGAACACGTCGAAGTCGTAATGATGTTCGCCGAATCGGCCGAAGAGCCGGTCGATGTATTTTAAGTCGATGATGTTGTCGACGAGTCGAAAGCGCGTGGTGTTGTACCGGCTGGAGAGCCAATCCATTTCCGATGCGACTTGCTCGGGCGATTTGGCGCGGAATTGCATGGCTTGGGCATTCAACCCGCAGAAGGTACAATGATGTTTTTCGCCCCACCAGCATCCGCGTGAGCCTTCATATAACAGAATGCGATTCAGCCCTGTGGAACCCTGGCCCTCTAAAGCCTGGAGGGTGTCGAAGTAATCGTCATAGTCGGGCGGTCCGATTGCGGCAAAGTTGGTGAACAGTGTGGTGTTGGGCCGAAAGACAATGTCACCGTTGCGGCGATAGGCCACTCCTGGTGGATAGGAACTCTCCTCATGGGCCAGCAGTTGTTGCACCAAGGCAGGAAAGACTTCTTCTCCTTCCCCTACCACCACATAATCGATCCAGGGAAACGCTCGAAAGTGTTCAAGCCCCATCTCACCGTCAAAATTGGCTCCCCCGAACACGATTCGCACCTCGGGATAAAGGTCCTTGATCAATTTCGCCAGCGTCAGACTGGCCACGTTCTGATCGAATGTGGAGGTAAAGCCAATGATCTCATATTGTTGCCAATCGTAGGCGGTCATCATCTCGGTGAGAAATTGCGGGGCGATTCTCTGGGCGATCTCCTCGAGATAACCCACGGAGCAGCCTGCCTCACGGGCCGTTTCTTCAAAGACTGGCTTGAAGACATCAGGATATTGTGCATGTTTCGGGTTGTCCCGGAAGAGGAATGAGGAAAACAGCCATTCTCCGATCATCCCGCGCTTTTCACACAACACATCGTATAGAGTGGGGCCGATCCGATAGGCGAACAGGAGATTCAGATAATAGCTTTTGACTCCGATCCCATGATTTTTTAAGACCCGGGAGAGCGTGCCAAGTTGAATCGACGGAAACTTGGCGTAGCCAAACGGCATAGTGACCAGCGCCACCTTGGGCGGACCCGGGGGGTCCTGAAGGCGAGTCTGGTTGGTTAGCGGAGCACTGGTCGCCCGGGCTGGCGAGTGGAGAGTGATCAGGGGTGCTGAGCCCTGGGCGACTTGATTATCCGGCATGACTGGCAAAAGCACGGTCGGCTTTGGCGGCGAGATAAAAATCGCTTTCCGTCAAGCCGTTGATTTTGTGGGTCCACACCTCGACCTTACATTTCCCCCATGCGAGATGGAGATCCGGGTGGTGGCCTTCCTCCTCGGCAATCTGACCAACCGTGTTCACAAACTCCAAGGCCTTGGCAAAGTTAGGGAACGTATAGGTTCGCTCGAGGTGGCCATCTTTGTTGACGGTCCAGCCCGCGTCCAATTGACCGAGGAGTTCTTGGACTTTGGCGGGTTCCAGAGGAGGCACTCCGCCACGACAGGGAACGCACTTTTGATCCGCAAGACTCATGGATACCTCCTTCCTTCTCTTTCCGGCGTTGCACGTCCACTTTAAAGACCAAAAAATTATAGCCCTCTTTTCCGCCGATACACAATTCGGCCTTCTGGGCCCAAGAGCCTTGCTCCTCAAGCACTCGAACCAAGAGGGGAACCGCCGTTATTCTTCTTCGTCCGGTGGGGCGCCACTGGCTCGGGCGAGCTCTTCCAGGCGAACGGAGGCAGGGTTGAATTGACGAGCTGCGGCGATCATGCGCTCCAAGGTGTTAGGCAGAGAAGGAGGGGAGGCGCCTTTTTTTCTGAATTGGCTTGGAGTGAGGCGCGCGACAACGAAGGTTTTGAGATACGGGCTGGTCAAGCCGTGCTCCTTCAAGGCGGTGACATGTTGGGTGACCAGGTCATCCAGTGTGAGGACGGTCTGGGCAAGATGTTCCCGAGTGGAAAGGGCCTGTGGAAGAGGAGTGGGTAAAAAGGTATCCGCACGCTTGAGGATCGGATGATAGGCTCCACCGCTCAACCGGGGACGCTGGTTGTAGCAGAAGCCCAGGGTGATGAGTGCCGGCTCTTCAAACTCGACGGCATAATGTGCTTCATCCTCCCGGCTGAATGTGGCGAGATCTCGATACATCCGCACGACCTCCAAGGCCTTTTCCCGAAGGTTATGCGCTTTTTCCGTGTTGAGCGCCAAGATCCGATAGGCGAGGGAAGCATGAGGGATTACGAGGGCCATGATGCTTTGTGCGCCTAGCGTGCGCATCGCAGAGAGGCGATGATGGCCGTTGGGGGTCCAATACTTGGACTTGGTTGTCTCTGTGGGTTCAGCCGGCACGGCGATGATTGGATCCAGAAAATACCCTAACTTTCCAATAACCGCGGCCAATTTCCGCACATGAGCCTCGGAGAGATTACGCTGAAACGGCGTCGGTTCCACCTGATCAATGGGCAAGGCAGCCAACATGACCCAATGCCCGCCAAAGGGCTCCCGGTATGTGGCCAGCACGGTTCCTCCATCCTGTTCAATGGCACGATAGAGAGTGGTGATCTCCGGTGAAGGAGTCGCTGCCGTTAGCTCTTTGGCTCCAAGCCCAATAGCCGTTCCGGCTAACTTGCGGCGACGTCCGCGGGACGACGTCTGCGGTGGAGATTTGGAGGGATTCTTGGGCATTGCGTAACATGAGAATGATTTGCTTCTCAAAAAAGCAGTCTAACACGGTCTTCTATTGGGTGAAAGAGAAAAAAGGCACAAAAGGACAAAAAAATGCGCGGCGGAGGGGTAATCCGCCGCGCATCATGGGGTACGGATCGTGGAGTGTGCATCCAGCAAAAAGCTGGATACACTGACGGGTTATGCCTCTTATGTCGGGGGAGACATAAGAGATCTCTCGTCGGGGTAACGAGAGACGAGTATGCATATAACACAAGACTGTGGATTAGTCAAGAGGGGTAGCCAAGAGACAGGTGCTGATTCTTTCCACCAACCAAGCCAACGTGTATGAAGGAGTGAGTATCTGAGCATGTCCAGGGCCATGCTTTGGGAAAAAAACCGGCCGTTGGAGGATGTGTCCTATCACCATGGTCCAATCACAAAGAATACACGTATTCGAGGGACGATTGTCTGCCCTTTAACTCCTGAATGGTCGCTTGACACATGGTCACGAAGGTTTTGGCGGCGAGGCCCATGTAGCGATTGGTTCGCATAACCAGCCCGACGGGATGACGAGGAATGGGGTCATACAGGTGCACGAGCTGAATGGCGCGCGTGTCAATGCGATGGCGAACGTATAATTCAGGGAGAATGGTCCACCCTGCGCCTTGTTTAACCGCCTCCAAGATGCCTTCAGGAGCGGTCATTTCCGCACAAATTGTTGGGGCTATGTCTGCCTGTTGACAGATGGAGTCCACCATTTTTCTGAGACAGTAATCCGTCGGCATGAGAATCAAAGGAAAGCGCCCGATCTCACGCAGGCGCAGTCTTTTTCCTCTCGGCCCAGCGGAATCATGCCGGGGACCCACCAGGCATAGGATCTCTTCAAATAAGGGGATGATATGCAATTGATTGTGAGAGGCCGGCAGTATGCATAACCCCATGTCAAGCTGGTTCTTCAGGATATCTTTTTCGATCTCGATCGAGGGCTTAGCTTGAATGTATAGATGGACCTTGGGACAGTGTTGGCGGAATTTTGTGACGAGCAGAGGAACGACATAGGTATTGACTGTTGAGGCACTCCCGATGGTTAATCGACCGCGTTCTCCACGGCAGACTTCCCGGATGGTCTCTTTCGCGCATTCCACGTCCTGCAGAATCCGCTGAGCTGTGTCTTGCAAAATTTGCCCAGCTTCAGTCAGCTCCACTGTTCGACCTAAGCGGTGAAAGACGGGAGCTCCAAGCTCTTCTTCTAAGGCATGAATTTGTACTGAGAGAGATGGCTGCGAGATGTGGACGTCCTCAGCCGCTCGAGTGAAATTCCTGTGTTGAGCCACAGCCAAAAAATAACGGAGTTGCCGAAGTTCCATCTTTCTTCCTTTCAATCCATAACTATTTCTTATCAAATTTATAAAAAAGATATATTGGACTTATCGAAAGTAGCCCGTTATAGTGACATCCGTCAAGGAGGTAGGAGACTTATAATCCACAACGAGTTACGCTGTACCTAGATGGAAAGGAGGAGCAACGCACAATGCAGAGGATAAGTTGGATGGTTGGCGTGAGCCTAATTGTTGGTCTTGGGATCATGAGCTGTGCGACGGAGCCTTTTCCGTCGTCGCGTTCATTATATGAGCGCTTGGGCGGGAAAAGTGCCATTCATGCGGTAGTGGACCAGTTTGTGGCAAATGTCGCGCAGGATGCTCGGATCAATAGCCGGTTTGCGTCCGTTGATATTCCTCGATTAAAGCGACACCTTGTGGATCAGATTTGTGCGGCAACTGGCGGACCTTGCACCTATAGGGGCCGAGATATGAAAACCGCCCATGCTGGTATGGGTATCACCAATCAGGAGTTTGACGCATTGGTAGAAGATCTTCGAGCAGCAATGACTACCTTGCATGTCCCCGCACAAGAACAACAGGAACTCTTGGCGATGCTGGAACCCATGCGGGGTGATATCGTGGAAGTACCGTAAAGGCCCTCTATCGTTCGAGTCCGCCTTCCTTCGTTGTGGTCTCGTTTCTCTATCCTTATGGGAGGAACGAGACCGTCCTTCCATTTAATAAGTAAGGATATATACTCTGACTGCGGTTGCGACTATTCCCCGAGTGTTCTTCTCTGGAGGGGTAGGTGCCAGAACTGCCTGAGGTTGAAATCTTCCGGCGCTATGCACACAGCGTTGCCTTGCATCACCCTATTGTTCATGTGGAGGTGAAGGCTCCGGTGCTTCTTTCGGGATTGCCGCCTGATCAGTTTGGTCGCCGTATCTGCGGACAAGCCTTTACGGAGACGGCGCGCCATGGCAAGCATCTGTTTCTCAAGTTATCTGGCGGTTCCTGGCTTATGATACATTTTGGGATGACCGGCGGACTTACGTATGTCCGGTCACGGGGAGAATGCCCGCGGTTTACCGGCGTACGCTTTTCCTTTTCCAATGGGCATGCGTTGGTCTATGTCTCAGCGCGCAAGTTGGGGCAACTTTGTCTCACGGCGCAGCCGGCATCGTTCGTCACAGCCCGCCACCTTGGCCCTGACGCACTGGACCCCTGCCTCACGCCTCAAGACCTGGGAAGAGTCCTGCGCTCACGAAAGCGGGCAGTCAAGCTGGTGCTGATGGATCAACATCTCATTGCGGGCATTGGGAATCTCTATGCCGATGAGATTCTCTTCCAAGCACGGCTCCACCCCTTTCAGCCGGCGCATCAACTCAATTGTCGACAGGTCACCCGGTTGTTCCGTGCCCTGCGACATGTCTGTACTCTGGCGATTGCACGGGACGCGAATCCCAGTCGTTACCCGCGTACGTGGCTCTGGCATGCACGCTTTGCAGGAGGGCGTTGTCCTCGCTGCAAGGCCTCTGTTGTGCACGCTGCCAAACTCGGCAGCCGGACGACCTACTGGTGCCCTCAATGCCAAAGAGGAATATCATCGTCTCAGGAGCAGACCTGACTCGCCAAGACAGAAAACTCTGGCGGGGTAACCAGTTCTCCTTTCTGGAACCTGAAACCTTATGATTCCTGGGGGCCAAGGACAAGGTTGTCATGTGGCGTCAGGGGAGCATCGGTGGAGGGTTCACCGTGGTGGCCTGAAGCCCCTTTTCACCTTCTTCCACGTTGAGTACCACTTCCGTCCCATCGACCAACTCCTCAAACTTCATCCCATGAACCGCATTGCGGTGGAAATACACTTCTTCTCCGCCATCGAGTAAGATGAAGCCATACCCCTCATCAGGAAAGAGTTTCGACACGACACCGGTGTAGGGTGGAATAGGGGAGGTGCGAATTTCCTTGGACGCCCGCTTTTGGCGGTATCGGTCTAGTTCGGTTTCTACTGCCGCGAACGCTGCACGAATGGCTTCCTCAAAAGTTTTTCGTTCTTTTCGCGCCGTGATCGTATGGCGGCCTGGCAATGTGACTACCACCAGCGCTTCAGCCACGTTATTAGCCTTTTTGTGGTGCGGATTTTTGGTCAAAGTGACTCGGCCATGGATCAAATCGTTGTGTCCTTCCTGCAGATCAGCCATGCGTGCTTCAATTTCTTCTTTCCACCGGGGGGTCATCCCTACGTTCCGGCTTTCAATTTCCAAATCCATCGTTCGCTGTTGCTTATCCCCCTTCATGCCATCCTTCCCTCCTCAGAAGTTGTTCATGACGATTCAGCGTTCGTGAATTGCGGTTTGGCTTGAATCTCTGCCTTCTCCCACGATCGGTGTTGTAGAGACTCTGGTGCGAGCGCAGGGGATCAGTGCCCCGCTGCTCTTGTGCGGTGTGGGCAATTATCCTAAGTCATGGGACGGATTCCCACATGCTGCAGAGCTTTCAGTGGCCCATGTTGCTTGATCGTGTAATGTTGTTGCTGATCTTTTACCAAAAACATGCCCGCAAATCCTAACGCATTAATGGAAATACCTTCAAAACATTCCTGTGATCGTGGCACAAGCAGCATCCACTCTTGTGTCACTAAAAGGTTATAGGGTGGAAGCGAATCCCGTGGGGCTGGCATCGTGGAGAGAAGTCCTGTCGCTGTCAACATTGCCTCATAATGGTTGTGTAGCGCTTGGGCCCCTGTCTGAGCCTGCTTCCACCATTGGGGATCCACGGTGGCCAGCACATGCGCAAAAGGTAAACGGGAGAGGACATTGAGCCCTTGCGTGGGGGCCAGATCTTGGAATGCCCGCTCAATCGGAATCACCGGGCTCTCCGGTGTAAGCGGAAGGGGCACCATTTGCAGGTGTCGATGTGACTGGCTCGCCCCGGCTTGTGGGCCACTGTTGTAAAATCCCAATCCGGGAAATTCCGTCATGCACCGCCGCAATGCTTCAAAATCCTGCACGGTGAGCATCCAGGTTTGGTCTTCAAAGTCCCGCGTGACGATGAGAATATGATGGTCAAGTACATTAAATTTGTTCAAGAGACAGACATGGGTTACGGAGATGTCGGTGACATAGAGGTATGGATCATACGGCGGGAAGAAAGGATCGACTCGGTGAGAATCCGCCGTCCGGCCTGTAGCACGAGGCCAAGACACAGCGATTTCTTTGTAGGCAAGATGAACGACAAGGCGAATGATAAAAGGGATTCCGCGGTCTTCGATCACCTCGCACGACGTCTGGATTGGATAAATTGCGCCGTGCTGTTGGGCTAGCCTGGCTCGTTCTTGGATCAAAGCCCACAAAGATCCCTCTGGGAATCTGCTCTGCCGGCGTTGTCTATCGGCCACAAGCCTTCCTGCGTAGGTGATCCCTCATTCGCTGACAAATGGATTGGCGCCAAGGGGAGAAAGACAGAGCGATGTACAGAGCGAGCCTTTGCTTATGGTGGAGGTGGCGGGATTCGAACCCGCGTCCGAGAACCTTCAGTGCAACGGCCCTACGTGCGTAGCCAATGTTTTTACTTTCGCATCCGCCCACGCCCATTGGCTGGCTTAGAGCGGCTGCTAGCTCAGCATTGTCTCATCTCTGGCTGCTGAGCGCCAGCCAGAGACCAGCCTGCTGCATGTCGCCTCTTCCTGACCCGCAGGCAAAACCAGGAGAGACGTCGCGGTCACTTACGCCGCGAGAGCCAATGGTTCGTTGGCATTTATTGGGTTTCCCGAGGGTTTAACGAGACCCCGAGAGCTCGGCACGCTCCGTTGACCTCTTGATCCCCGTCGAAGCCAGTCACCCCCTTTTCAGTAATTAGTATATCGGAACTGAGGGGCGTTTGTCAGCCTTATAGTTGGCTGTCTGCGAAGGGGTCAAACAGCGCCCCACTTAAATCGAGTATTGAAATGTGGGATAGGCGCCTACGACTTGTGCCAGGATGCCTTTGCGCTTTAAGGCGTCAAGAATGTGGTGAGTGAGTGCATCGAAATCCTCGGGTCCAGTAAAAACCAAGTCCGCCTCCGGGACGGAATCGGTCGCTTCACGGCTCATATATACCGCAAGCAAGGGCACGGGATGAATCAAGGTCTGCAGAGCAGGAACTATCTGTTCGGTGGGGAGAGAAAAGGGATTGGTGGTCGAAATGACCAGCAACCCTGTGTCAACTAGTAACCGGGCCACTTCTCCATACCGGCGGACCACTTCCGCGGCTTCGTTGCCCTCGTGGAGGTCAGCGTCCAAACCGCGGCGCAAATTTGCCGCGTCCAGAAGATAGGCATGGCGACCCTCGGCAACCAAAACGGATTCCAGCTTTCTGGCCAGAAAGGCTTTCCCGGCAGTATCAGGTCCTGTTAGCAAGACCACTGCGGCCCGGTGCCCATAATGCATGGCGCGGTCTTCCGGGCTGACGTCCCCTTTGACCCAGGCGAAGTCGCGCAGGCGCGCCTCGGTACGAAGCTGTTCGTGCCTGTCAGGGATCATGGCCGTGATAATCCCGCCTCCGGCCACATCGTAATTGTCTACGAGGACAAATCGGCCCGTGCTATCGAAGTCTGCGTACAAGTCGAACGCCAACGGAGTTTTTGCCCGAATCGTCACTTCCGCGACTTCGTTGCGTTGCACCTGATGGATGGGCTCGTGTTCCGGGGAGGCGGCGGAGAGATTGGTTGCATCAACAAGCCGGTGAATGGCTACGATTTCGCATTCCTCTTCTTGAGTGGCGAGACGGACCACATAAGGACGGTGGATATCAAGGGGACGTCGCCCTAACCAGAATAGGTTGGCGCGAAACGTGGTGGACACTAAGGGCAAGGAATCTTCATGACTCACAATCTCCCCGCGTTCCACGAAAATCTGCTCATCCAGGGTAATACCAATGGATTGGCCGGCTTCCGCCTGAATAGGAGGAGGCTCCACATTGAACGCCTCGATGGAACGGACCATGGCGGTCTTGTTGGAGGGCGAGAAGATCAACCGATCGCCGACGGTGATCCGTCCAGCCGTGACTCGTCCGGCGAGAATGCGGCGCGCGTCAAATTTATAGACATCTTGGAGGGGAAATCGCAGGGGCTTCTCATGCCGAGCGACCTCGCTGGAGAAGAGGCCCAGCGACTCCAGCACCGTGGGGCCGGTATACCAAGCCATCGCTCGACTGCGCTGGACGATGTTGTCACCCAGTTTTGCACTGGCAGGGATGACGTACTGCGGCGTGACGTTCAACCCGGCGAGAAATTCTTGATATTCCTTCTTGATGCTCTCGAATGTGTCATGCCGGTAGCCCACTAGATCCATTTTGTTGACCACGACTGTAACCTGGCGGACGCCCAGCATGGAGAGCAAAAGCCCATGGCGTCGAGATTGTTCGCGGACCCCTTCGAGGGCGTCGATCACCAAAAGCGCCGCTTCGGCACGGGCTGCGCCCGAGACCATGTTTTTTAGAAACTCTTTGTGTCCCGGGGCATCAATGATAATGTATTGCCGGCCATCCCACTGGAAAAACGTCCGAGCGGTATCAATGGTGATGCCCTGTTGTTGCTCTTCCAAGAACGCATCGAAGAGAAAAGCGTACTCGAATTCTTTCCCTTGCTGGCGGCAGATGGCTTGAATCTTTTCCAGTTTTCCCTCAGGAAGGGAACCCGTGTCGGCATACAACCGCCCCAGCAACGTGGATTTACCGTGATCCACGTGTCCCACGATCACAATGTTCATACGCCCGCGGACGGGCGGCGTGCTGTCAAGTGGTGAAGCATTACATGTATCCATCTTTTCTCAACAACTCCATGCCGCGGCCTTCATCCTGGGCACGCCCGGATCGTTCAGCCACTTGGGACTTCCGCAGTTCTTCAATAATATCGTCCACCGTTCGAGCCGTGGATTGGATAGGAAAGGTGCAGGGCGCACATCCCAGGCTCCGATAACGGGTTCCATTGCCTCTATCGAGATACAGGTCGATAAATGGAATGTTTTCCAGCTTAATGTATTCCCAAATGTTAATCTCCGTCCAATCCAACAAAGGATGGATACGAATATGGGTGCCTGGGGGAAAGGAGGTTTTGAACTGATCCCAAAGTTCCGGTGGTTGATCCCGGAAGTCCCATTCGTTGTTCTTATCCCTCGGTGAAAAATATCGTTCCTTGGCTCGGGTGCTTTCTTCATCGGCCCGGACACCAAGAATAATTCCCGTGTACCCTTTTTCTTCCAACAACAATTTGAGCCCTTGAGTCTTTAACGCGGTGCAGCATTCGATTCGCCCGCGGGTGTGGTTCATACCCTCGGCCAAGGCTTGTTTGTTTTGCCCAATGACCAGATTGAGCCGCCATTCTCTCACCAACCGATCGCGATATTCGATCATCTCGGGAATTTTATAGCTGGTATCAATATGGATCAGCGGGAATGGAACATGACCGAAAAAGGCTTTCCGGGCCAGCCAGAGCAAAACGGTGGAATCCTTTCCCATGGACCACAACATCGCGAGGTTATCGAAATGCTTGTAGGCTTCCCGCAAAATGTACACACTTTGATCTTCCAGGGCTCTCAAATGTTTCATGCGTGCACCATGTGGGGTTGAGGAGTGCGAGACAGGGCGGACCCCCATGCCCTTAAGCGAGATAACGTGTGAGCCGCGGCGCCTGATTCCAGACTCCGTTGGGCCAAGGGGATCCCAGCAGCCACTGAGGAGGCAACTCCACTGGCATACAGTAACAATCCGGCGTTCATGACCACCCAATTTCGCTGCGGCCCGCGAAGCCGATTGTGGAGGAGTTGCCGGATCCACTCCGCTTCGCGCTCGACGAGCGTGGAAGAGTCGTGAGCGGTGACCGTCATGTCATGATAGGGGCCGGGGGAGAACCCCAGGTCTTTGGGGGCCAGCTTAACGGGGCTGATGCGCCCATCCCGGAGCTCGCGCATGAAGGTCTCCGTGGAAAGAGAAAGTTCAGGATAGCCTTCGACCCCTAACAACACTAGCACTCTGGTGACACCCAACATACGCCCCGCCTCTGTCAGTTTTTCGAGATAGGGTGGATGAGTAATACCGAGTACCTGTGAGCGTGCGCGGGATGGATTCAGGAGTTGGGCTACCTGGTACAGGCAATGTTGCACGCCCAGTTCTCGTCGTAGCTCGATCAGTCGGGCTAAGGGCGGGAAATAGAGGGCCAGATCCACATAGCCAAAATGGAGGTCTTCCAGCATGGACGCAAGCTGGAGTAGGGGGGCATCCGTGGGAATGCCCAGAGATGCCAAGACGCGTGGTGCGTCCAGAGGAACCACGGGACTTTCGAGACTATGAATAACGATCGTTGCGCCTGCCGATGCAGCGACTAATGCGGCGGCCAAACAGGCTTGATGCGTTCGGTGCTTTTCACCATAGATGGGGAGGTCCACGACATTCAGCGCAGGAGAAACGGGAAACGCAGGGATATAATCCCGTGCGGTTATGGTGAAGGCGGCAAGCTCTGGCACTGCCTCCAGTTTAATTCGCATGGCCATAAGAAACGCTCCGATTTGGACGGGTGAGGCCTGCCCCTCGATAAGCAGACGAAATGCCTGCCGCGCCTCTTCCCACGTGAGATCTTTCGCGCCACGTTGTCCTTTCCCGATTTTTGCAATGAATTTGTCCATCAGGCTCAATAACACTCCCCTCTCTGTGGGGCCATAGAACCCGCTGCATCCCGGCGACGCTGTACCCTTTTGAAATTTAAAACGTTAAGACCTGCTCAGCGGTTAAGATTTCTTCCTTCCAAAAGGCTTCTAGGGATTGGACCTCATCGAATTCAGGCAAGAGGTCTTCGACTTTGTGGCCGAAATATTTGATGGAATCCCGACATATGGAAAACTTAACGTCTCCGCTTTCCTTGGCCTCGCGGAGGAGCCCTTGCAGATCATCTTTTTTTTGCTCTTCGAGATACTCGCGCATGCGGGCTTCCCGGCCTCGATACCCTTCGGTAAATGTCAAAGGCTTAGCTTTGTCCAAGGTCATTTTGGCGACACTCTCATCCCGAAAGAATACGCTGACTTGCGTACCGTCGTGCGATGCCGCGATCTTGACCAACTCACAGACGTGTAGGAC
>RFGT01000264.1 GCA_003696975.1 Nitrospirota bacterium
CCAGTAAGGGGAAATGCGTTCCCAGGACATCCAGTTGGGCGAATAACCGGGCGGACACGCAGAACACTCGAAGATGGGGAAACCGGCGAACGAGCGAAGGAGGAGTCTGTACCCCGATAAGTTCGAGACAGCGGGCAGGACTGCGTGCCAGTCGCTCCCACACCAACTTTTCTCCACTGACGAGGCATTGGCGATAGCGTCGAATTCCTCGGGAGCCACGGAGACGAAGCCACCGGGCCACATGCTGATTCCGCGCGCTAGTCAGCACATGCTGGTGCACTCGGCCACTCCCTGATGCCTTGTATTTTGTTGTCTGACAACCCGAATCGCGTTCACCTTCGTGGAATGCGCCCTAGATATCCGGCTTACTAGCCAGGAATCCTGCGCGGGATCCGGCAGAATCTTACGAGCCTTGAATGCGGGCTATCGCGGCGCGAGCTGCAGCTTGAACGGCGGGATTCCGATCCGTCTCCGCAATTGTTCGCAGCTTCGGCAGGAACGTGGAATCGCCTATGTTCCCCAGCACTGTCACCGCCACTCGCCGTTCTTCAGGAATGGCCCGAGTAGCAAGTTCCCACAACAGTTCGCGAGTCGCCGGGATATTGACTCGTCCCAGTTCTTCTATGGCATGCTGGCGGGCCAGTTTCCGAAGTGTCGCTTCTCCATGACTCTCTTCGGGAAAGGAACCTTCTGCGCGATAGGGTCGGCGCAGCATGGCCATTAACACGGTGACGGCGTCAGCCCGGGTATCGACCCACCCTTTGACTAATTCCCCCAAATAGAAAAAATAAGGATCTGACTCGAGATTGTGAATAGTACCCCAGTACAACCCGCCGACAGGAACAGGGCTGGGGTTCGCAACAATGGTTCGGGCGTAGAGAACTCCCTGCCCTTCTCGAATCAAGCGAACATCGACGCGCACGGCCGTTGCCTCTTCCAGGATGCGAAACTGGCCGCTAGGCCGTTCCTGGTACACCACGGTCATCACCGCATCATGCGGAAGTTGGGGATCCATGACGACATGAAACCCGGCTTCTTTTAACTTGATCTTGACCGTCACCATCGCGTTATAGGGCGGCTGGGGAAGGTTCAGCCACGTCGAGGCAGCTCCGGTAAGATAAATGGTTCGAATGGGATGCCCCATCTCACTCGCCTGAGACTCCGCTTGCGCTGCTGGCGCTTTCTGAGCATGCGATTGCGCTGCTCCAAGGCCAGATCCCACCCAGAGACAGATCGCGCACCATAACAGCGCGCCTGTCAGGGTAGGACCCCATTTTTCGCTTCTAAGCGTTGAAGCCGCCACCCTGGCCCATTTTTTTTGAGTACGCATTGACAGCCTCCCTGGTTAATGGATTCCTCACACCCCGTGAGGGGATCCGTCATCACATGGTACGAGGGACCAATCTGACGGAGCAAGGGGAAAAGCGAGGGGCAGAGAAAAGAAAGGCTTCTCAGACCAGAGAGTGGCTGGGGGACTAGGATTCGAACCTAGATTCTCAGATCCAAAATCTGATGTCCTGCCCTTGGACGATCCCCCATCTCCACGGTGCACCTTAAGCAGGTCGAACCCGTTCCGTCAAGGGGGTGGGGTCAACCTCCATACTAGACGGACCCCATTACCAGCCAATGCCGATCATCAATCACGTCAACCAGCAGACGAGTCAGGTTCAACTCGGCGAGTTGTGCCGCGATCTCATCGGGAGTGAAGGCGCTGAGAAGAGAGCGATAGAAATCCTGCCGGAGTTGACCCGATTCCGACGCGGCATAGCGATCCACAATGGCGTGAGCCTCCTCCGGTGAATCAGGACGCACCAAGTCCATCACCAGCACGGGCGCACCTGGTTTGGCACAGCGCTTCACGGCGTACCAAAATTGCAATGGATTGGGCACATGATGCACCAGGCTGTTGGAAATAATCGCATCGAATGGCTCGGGCGGCGTATAGTCTTGAAACCGCTGGCAGACCAGACTGATACGGTCGGAGAGTCCTGCAGCCTCGATAGCCTGCTTGGCAAGACGCACCATGGGCGGTGAGGCCTCCACCCCGGTCACGCAGAGGTCGGGACGACGCCGGATTAAACGAATGGGAATATCCGCGGGACCACACCCGAGATCCAGCACATGTCCCGTGGTCATCGCGGGAGTAAGCGCGAGAAAGTGTTCGACAAAGCTCTGATTTTCACGAGAAAAGTCAGCCTGCGCATAGGCTAAGGCCTGCTCTTCTCCATCCATAATTTCTGGCTCAAGGATGCGCTGCATCCGTCTATTCCTGCGTGACTCTTGGTTTCACCCAGACGGGATCCCCAACCCGCACCATTCCCTCGACCAACACCCTCGCATACAGCCGACTCCACCCCGGGTAGATACGGTGATCAATCCGGCGATAGTGTTCCTCGCGAAACCATCGCGCGTTCTTTCGGCAGGGCTCAGTATAGCGGGTAATTTCCAGCTCCAGCGTGTCCCCAATGCGCAGACGATCGCCAGGGGCCAAGTGAGCCCAATCCACGCCTTGCAAGGTCAGGTTCTCCCCGCACGCGCCCGGGGCAATAGGATGACCTTCTTGTATGAGGGCCTCAATGCGTTCCCGCGAGAAGAGACAGACCGCCCGATCCGCCCCGCCATGTAGAATCCGGTTACGCTGGCAATCCCCGGCTACCCCATGAACGGAGATCCAGGCTTCAGGAACGGGATGTTTGGGGACTCCGCCCGTGGAGATATTGATTCGATACACACAGGGAATGTGGGGTGCCATGATGCGTAAGCCTCAAGGTAGTCGATCGTACCCGGAGGGCTCGCCGTGGTCAAGCGAACATCGCTCAGGCTTGCATAGTCTTCCCCATAGAGCGTAAGGTCTACAGAAAATCCCCTAGACTAAGTGGTGCTGACTCGGCAGTCGCATGGCAACCTATGCAATTGGAGACATTCAAGGCTGTAGCACGGCTTTGAATGCGTTGCTCGAGGCCATTCGCTTTGATCCTGCACAGGATCGGCTCTGGTTCGTGGGCGATCTCGTGAACCGCGGGCCGGACTCGGCCGGCGTGTTGCGCCTCGTCCGTGACCTGGGGGCATCTGCGATCCCGGTATTGGGCAACCATGACCTTCATCTTCTCGCCGTGGCCAACGGTATTCGAGCGCCCCGGAAGGATGATACGTTCCATGACGTGCTCCAGGCTCCAGATCGTGACGACCTGCTGGAATGGCTACGGCAGCAACGACTTCTGTACCGGGACTCGGGATTTCTCGTGGTCCATGCAGGATTGCTCCCTCAATGGACCGTCTCACAGGCGCTTTCATTGGCCCACGAAGTGGAACAGGCCCTGCGTGCCCCCGATTACCCGCGCTGGCTCACTTCCATCTACCACAGCACGGCATCCGTCTGGCGCGACGATGAACCGAGCCCGACCCGGCTTGGGCTTGTCACCAACATTCTCACTCGCATGCGAGTGTGCACCCCAAGCGGCCGAGTGAACCTCAAGTTTACGGGGCCCCCACGAGAGACACCACCCGGATTCTCCCCATGGTATGAAATTCCCCCA
>RFGT01000265.1 GCA_003696975.1 Nitrospirota bacterium
AGGAGATGCTGATTGTGGCAACCATTGCCAAGATCCGCCGTGCCTACCACCGGGACAAGAAGTCGATCCGGCAGATTTGTCGGGAGATGAATCTGGCCCGCAATACCGTCCGGAAGCTCATCCGCTCCGATGTCACGAAGCTGCATTACGAACGTAAAGTCCAGCCTCGTCCCAAGCTGGAACCCATCAAGGAACAACTGGAAGCGGCCCTGGATGAGGACCAGAAAAAGCTTCCGAAGCAGCGCCGCTCGGCCTTGCTGTTGTTTGAGTTGTTGCAGCGCGAGGGGTTTGAGGGGTGGTTACGACACGGTCCGCCGATTCGTCAAAAAGTGGCGCGAGCGGGATACCGGAACCAAGGCGTTTATCCCGCAGGTCTTCGGTGAAGGCAAGATGACCACCGCCTTGCTCGACCGGCTGACGCACCACTGCGAGATCATCGAAACCGGCAACGAAAGCTGGAGAATCAGGACTAGGAACAGCAACCAAAACTAACCCGCCAAGGTGGGTCAAAATTGGACGCCGATGGGGGGGTCATTTTTCAGTGCTGATTGACATTTCTGGACATAAGGACAATCATCGAGGCTCAGGAATGAATACGCGTGTTTTCCATTGCAGAAGAGCGTTCACTTCCATGTTCCCGGCTAGTTCTGTCACGGCTAAATCGCGGCGGGGGGGCTGACGGCGTGATTCGCACTCATGCATCATTTAAGCAAGGATACTCATGACCTATGCACTGAGACATATTTCTATTCGTGTGCCTTGGCATGATACGGGGTGGGATGGACGAGTCTGCGCGAAACCTCGTCTCAATGGAGCGTGCCTTAAGCTCAAACGTATTGGTCAAGAGCGAGATGATGCAGCCGAAGAAGCTGTGGCCGGGCAATCCCTGGTGGATCTGCCTCAAGAGAAGTGGCCCTGCTGTGTAACGGAGCGAATGGCCTTCATGGCTCCGTTTGAATATGTACGTACCGCCAATCATCCTTACAAGCGCACATCAGAAGGAAGTCACGGGCATTTCGATGAGACGCCATTGCGCCATCCCGCCTATTCGGCTCCTGCGGTACCGTTCGCATGGATGCTCCGTGAGGCTATGGAGGAGCTTGGTGAGGAATACGGGCTGGATGTGCAGACGGAGCGCGAGCCTGATCTTGGATTTTCCACCCAGTGGATTCAGGATCGGGACAACCAGAAAGCGCTATTGGATTGCTTTTGCGACCATCTCAAGCCAAAGCAATCACTGTGCTTTTTTTATGCCAAGCATGTACCTTTCGTGGAGGATTCTGGCGCGCGCCGCATTTTGATCGGGGTTGGTCGGGTACTCCATGTATCGCCATGCGTTGAATACAAGTACACCACGAGGAATCTTAAAGGAAAGCTGCGTTCCATGTTATGGGAACGGATGGTTCAACACTCCATTCGTCCAGACTTCAAAGACGGCTTTATTCTGCCATATCACGCAGCTTTGGAAATGGCGGATGAAAACCCAGATTTTGATCCGGCATCTATTGCTGCCTTCACTCCTGACGACAGGATGCTTGAGTTCTCACATGCGTCACAACTAGTGACCCATGACGGTGCAATAGCCTGTCTGTTGGCTTGTGCGGAATCCCTTCGAAGGGCGCGCGATGTATTACCCGGCCCATGGGAGCAGTGTCTTACCTGGATCGATCATCGTATCAGTGAACTTTGGAAAGCACGTGGTCCATGCCCAGGGCTGGGATCTGCCCTTTGCGCATTTGGCATCGAGCTGGGCACTTTCGTAGCACGTGCGGTTCTGGACAAAGTCGGGGAAAATTCCGATCCGTGGCCAATGGTCGACAAGGTTCTCACTGAGCCTCAAAAACACCTCCCGAGTGCTCTTGCACAAAGCATAGGAGCGACCTTACAGGCCAAATGGCAGCGGCTTCCAAAAGAACGCAGAGATCTCCTCAAGCTGATCAGTAGATTCGAGATTAACCGCGATCAGGCAACGAATATCTATGTTCAGGAAGTACGGAAAGAGGCCGGTATAGATTGCTCAGACAATGCTATCCTTGCCAATCCTTACTTGCTTTATGAATTGACCCGATTGACGGCGAGTCCGATCAGCGTTTGGACGGTTGACCGTGGCGTTTTCCCCGACGAGATCATACGCAAAACACACCCACTTCCGGAGCCAACGGCGCTGGATGCGGGAACCGACGCGCGACGAGTCCGGGCCCTAACGGTCAAGGTGCTGGAAGACGCAGCCAACTGCGGCAACACACTGATGCCTCAAGATCAGGTCGTTCTTGCCATCCGGAATCTGAATATCAAACCAGGGTGTGATGTCGATGGCGACCTGATCAATGTATCAAAGGATGTGTTTGAAGGTGTCATATCCGAAACACCTTTGGCTGACGGAAATCCAGCGCTCCAACTCAGCCGTTTATCCGAAATGGGAGAGGTCATCCGTAGGGCGATAGACAAACGGATTAAAGGGAAGCGCTTGTCTGTTGACGCAGACTGGCGTGCAATCCTCGACAAATACCTCGATGTCCATGGGGCCGGAAATTGTGATGAGCTCGAAGAGAAAGCTCGGGAAGAGAAGGTCTCTGCCCTGAAGGAGCTCGCTGAATCTCGTCTTAGTGTTCTAATCGGCCCCGCTGGGACGGGAAAAACCACTCTGCTTTCCGTGCTTTGTTCTCACCCACAAATTGCGGAGGGTGACATCTTACTCCTCGCTCCTACCGGAAAGGCGCGGGTTCGAATGGAGCAATCAACCAGCGAAATGAAGCTGAAGGGCTTCACCGTTGCCCAATTCCTCAGCCCGCATCGTTACGATGCTTCAACCGGGCGTTACCAGCTCTCCAACAAAGCTGCAGAGGTTGGAGCGCGGACGGTCATCATCGATGAAGCGTCTATGCTGACAGAAGAAATGTTAGCAGCCTTGATCCAGGCTCTCAAGGGTGTGCATCGATTGATCCTGATCGGTGACCCCAGGCAGCTTCCACCTATTGGGGCGGGCCGCCCATTTGTCGATATTGTCAAACACCTCGCCCCGGAGGGCATTACTGAACGGTTCCCCAGAGTTGGACCAGGGTACGCCGAACTTACCATACGCCGACGGCAGGCAGGCGAGGAACGTGAGGATCTGCAACTTGCCGAATGGTTCAGCGGTTCTCCTATTGCCCCTGGGGAAGATGATGTATTCGACAAAGTGGTTCGTACGGGAAAAAGCAAGCACGTCCGATTCGTGCAGTGGAACTCCGCTGATGATCTCCGGGAGAAACTCATCACCGTTCTTGTCGATGAGTTGCAGTTAAGTGGCCCCGAGGATATTCGGAAATTCGACGAGTCCCTGGGAGGCAAGGACTGGAATGGAATGCGGTTTTTCAACTTGGGAGCTGCAGAGAAGTCCGAAAGCTGGCAGATATTGTCGCCAGTCCGCACGGGTTCTCACGGAGTCCCTGACATCAACCGTCAGATACATAAGCAGTTTCGTCAGGAGCTTATCGACGCATCTCGCAAGGAGCGTTGGCGCAAATATCCCAAACCAATGGGACCAGAGGAAATCGTTTACGGGGATAAGGTCATTAACCTGGTCAATACCGACCCCACTTTGCCATGGAATCGGCACCGTAAGGTCTATCCTGATAAAGCCAACCCATACATCGCTAACGGCGAAATCGGCATGGCCATCGGTTTTTTCTGGAAAAAGGGATTGCCAGACCTGCGCTGGAAACTTGAAGTGGAGTTTTCTTCCCAGCCCGGTTTCAAGTATGACTTCACCAGCCGGGACTTCGGTGAAGAAGCTAACCCGGTTCTTGAACTAGCTTATGCGCTCACGGTCCACAAATCCCAAGGGAGTGAATTCGGGACCGTCATCTTGGTGCTTCCGAACCCATGCCGAATGCTATCGAGAGAACTGCTCTATACAGCCCTGACACGGCAAAAGAATCGGGTGGTCATCCTGCATCAAGGGGCACGCAGCGATCTGCGAAAGTATTCCTCGGATGATCGTTCCGAGACCGCGCGCAGGCTCACCAATCTCTTCGAAGCCCCCTCTCCGATCACTATTGATGGGCGTTTCTTTGAGGAAAATTTGATCCATCGAACCGCGCGCGGCGAGATGGTACGTTCCAAATCTGAAGTAATCATCGCAGATCGCCTTGCCGACTTGGATGTCGAATACACCTATGAACGTCCTCTTACGATTGAAGGCGTCACGAAGTACCCAGATTTTACGATTGAAGATATGGAGACCGGCATAACTTTCTATTGGGAGCACTGCGGTATGCTGCATGTTCCTAACTATCGCAAGCGCTGGGAAGAGAAACTTGCTTGGTACAGGAAACACAGCATCCTCCCCCACGAGGATGGTGGTGGAGAGAATGGGACACTGATCATTACCCGCGAATCACCGCAGGGAGGTATATCATCACAGGAAATCGAGCGTATTATTCGTGATGTGATATTGGACTAACAACATCAGCTCGAATTCCAAAGGATAAAGGCAGCCTGAAATGAGTTTCCGATTTTGGAGAAGAATCAAAATCGCACCAGGAGCAACCCTGAACTTGAGCAAGTCGGGTGGATCGCTCTCGTTCGGACCGCGCGGCGCAAAGTTCACCGTTGGGTCCCGTGGTAAGCGAGCCACAGTAGGTATTCAGGGAACGGGACTCTTTTACAC
>RFGT01000266.1 GCA_003696975.1 Nitrospirota bacterium
AAATATGACAGAATCGAGCTGGTATATACAGGACATTGAAAAAATCTTTCTAAAAACATCTAGAAAAACAAATTCTTCTCTCATCAGGTGACAATCCTCTTCAATCTGCAAAAAATTCTGACAACTTTCCCCTTTATGCCCTTTTATGGATGTGGTGACGATTTCTTGCTTGAGTCGGAGACAGAACGAAGGAAAAAAAGAATGTGTTGCTGCTACTCAGCGGGTTAGGATTGCGTCCTGAGCTCTTCCCCTCAGGAGAGGGGCTTGTTTTCTGGGCCGTGGACTCGCTAGGCTCAGGACACAATGCAAATGGGAGACAAACAACAGGGGAGGAGGCAGCGTGTTTTGTGGGGAGCCATAGGACTTGGCCTGTGTCTTCTTGTTTGGGGTTCTGAGACTCTGGCTTCGACCAGAGGAGAGAAAGAATCCCTACAGGGTCTATTAGGCGTCGTGGTCAAACGTTTGACCGTAGTATCTTCGCCAGAAAGGGTTAGTGCGTCCCTGCCTCTTCATGACATCCGTCTGAGTGTGGAACGACAACTGAAACAAGCCGGGATTCCCGTACTTGATTCTCCTCCGGCACGAACGGCGGCACATTATTCATTTTTGCACATCCAGGGAGCCATTCGCCAAATCGCCAAACAATTCTATGCTTACACTATCGTGATCGAATTACAGCAATATGCCACGCTCTCCCGCAATTCGACTCACCCGTTGGTCGTAACGTGGAGTGTAGGAGCGCTTTCTACGGGAGATATCACGAAGTTCCAACAGCGGGTCTCTTTACTCATGGAAAAATTCATTCAGGATTATCACGAGGCCAACGCTCATCTCTCTCCTGACGGTACCCTTTCCCAAGGTATTTCTCTTTAAACAGAACAACTTGGCAGAAAAGTAGCTTTTCCTTTTGCCCGAGTCTTTCTACTCAGGGATATCCTGTGTCGGGGGGTGGGAAGAAGCTCTAATCAGTGTGGGCAGTGGGAATGATTTGCCACAGGCTCCATTCAACGGCTTCTTGTAACCGCTGGATGCGGGGGTCAAGCGATCGCGAACTCCAGGCAAACAAACGGATTTTCTCTAGTGGCTCTATTGAACGCTGATCCGGAATATTCCCCAAGGCGGTCACCGCCTCGATCTGCACAGTGAGATCAAGGTTTGGAGTCTCAAGCAAAGCCAGTAATTGGGGCACCACATCAACAGTTCCCGTGCGAGCACCAATTGCTCCTACTGCGCGGACTGCCGCAGCCCGAACGGCTGGAATACGGCTGCGCTCGATCAGGTCGAGTAAGGTCGGAAGCGCCTGTTCTCCGAGTCGGCCCAGGGCAAGAATCGCCTCAATCCGGAGAGCAGGATCATGTAAGACCGTGGTGAGTGCCTGAGCCATGAGGGCAGTGGAATCAGGAAGTTGGCCGCAGATCTCCATAATGAAGCGCTTGAGGGACTGATCAGTGGCGGGATCGGTCAACAAGGCTGCCAGCCGTTCAGCCTGTCCCCAATGGGCGGCCAGAAGCACAGGGAAATTACTTTGTGCCACCTTTTGTCGCAGATGCATGAGAGCATACCGCCCCGGATGGTCTGCCCCGGCTGCCTGTGCCGCTGCCATTGCATCTTCAAAATCTGCTCGAATTTCATACTCCCAGGGACCAGGCTGGGTCCCGAGTAAATACGTCAGTTGACAGGCTGGCCCATTCCACACTCGTAAGGGAGAGTACGGCTGATCCGCGTCTCCTCCAAATCGGGTAGTACCTGTCCACGTTTTTCGTTCTTCACATTTAACTTTGACAATGACATCTGCCCTTTCACGGGCGTTGGTGACTCCATATCCGAACTGCCGGAGGCGTGTGGCCACGGCGTCGCGAAGCGGTTGCGGATCGACGGCTCCCTGCTCGGTGAGCGCAATTGCTCGAATAGCAATGACGCGGGCCTGCCGCAGACGTACTTTTTGTTCCGGCGTGAATGTCGGATGCCGGGCTTGCGTTTTTTCTCCCCAGAACAATCCCAATGCAAGAAGAATAAGGCCGATCAGACTCCACCTTGCGATCACGAACACCTCTTTTCTGAATTTGCGCAGCAATGTTGGCATTCCGCCCCCCCTAGTATGCTTGACGATCCTTCATCTTCTTTCAAACCTCGCTAGAGGTGAGATTTCTCTACAAACGAATCATGTGAGCATCGCTTCTCGTGCGGTGCATTCTCCCGAGTAGAAGCTCTTGCGCCAAACCCATCAACGGTTTTTTTCTTGTCGAAGACGGAGCATAGCATAAATCTAGCGGAGAGGCATCCATTCTCTCTCTGAAAGCTCACTCATTACCACAACGCTCGCACGGAGCGCGGGTAGAAGCTAGCACACGGATAAAGAAGGGAACGCTTTCTTTGGCTCAATCTTTGAGGGCATAAAGCCGAAATCCTAGCAAGATCGTCAAGGATCTCAATAGGGTATGCCTTGCACCTGCATGTATCCGGAGTTTTCGGCCTTGCGTTTCGTACCCATCATACCAGGCATACCAGGGAAGAATGCACGAGAATGTCTGCTGGTATTGCACGCTGGTTGAGCAGGGTATCGGTTATTGCATGCTTCTGCATCGGATGGTGGGGTACGGCACCGTTGTGTGCCGAGCAGGTATTCTATAGTGGATTCGAGGAACAGGTCGATTCTCTATGGACACCATTTGTCACGCCGAACGGGACGATTGGCGAACAAGATCGTCCTAAACGGATACGCTTTGATACGACTGGAAACGAGCAGCCGAGTTGGTGCCTCCGATTTCAGGTTGGACATCGGATTGCAGGGAAAATGCCCGACTCTCGCCAAGGCGGGGGGATATATCGAACCTTTTCTGTCACCAGAGGCCGGTATGAGATCTCGGTGGATGTGGCGTCAGCTTATGCTTCCCCAAAGCATCGCCGGAATATGGACGGTGGAGTGTTCGAGTTGCTTGTCGATGGCAAGATCCTCGATCAAGTTGTCATTGGACCCATTGAGACGGGAACGGTAAAACGCCGCACCCTTCACAGCACTCTCAATCTTGATGCCGGTACTCATGAACTGCGCATCCGAATCACGCGTCGATTTGCCAATAAGTCGGCTCCCTGGCAGTATGTGGACAATGTCCGAGTCTCCTCCTACTCCCCTGTTTTGCGGTATGACCAGTTAAGGAAGCACAGGGACACGGGAAATGATCCGGCGAAACTGGATCAAGCTTTCAACCTCACACGCCGAAACAAACAAGCAAGCTTTGGAGGTCGTTCATAACTCGGCCAGATCCTCAAGCAGGAGAGGTGCGGTCATGGTCATTGCTGAACAACGTGTCGCCGAGGGTGTGGTCATCGAACAATTCATGGGACGTTTTGATCAAACCGCTAGACGGGAATACAAGTGGCGGGTGGATATGGCCATGAATGCCGGATATCGCCACGTTATTCTCGATCTGACGGGGGTGTCATTTATTGACAGTACCGCGTTAGGATGGCTGGTCCTTTCCCAGCGGAGACTTCAGGCTATGGGTGGGAAACTCTCGATTGTCGCTCGACCCGGATTTGTGCGAGACATCTTAGCCTTGACGGAGATTCCTGAATGGATTCCAGTGTTTCCAACGCGTGAGGAGGCTCTCGCAGTCGTCACGAAGACTCCGGAACAGGCTTAAGAATTTAAGCTACAGGCTCCATAAAGAAGAACAGGTTTTTTTGAGAATCAGCCTCGCTTCCTCAAGGTCGCAAGAATCTCATGGCCATGACCATGCCTCATTCTCACCCTGACCGTAGGCTCTTCCCCCGGTATACACTTCCTCACCATGTATCACTTGAAGCGAAAATTAGTCGGGGGTGCGAAGGTTTGTGGAGTGGGCGTGTGATAAATGTCAGTGCTCATGGCCTTTTGATTGAATTAACCTCAAAAGCATGTCGTGTGATGCGTGTCAATGACCCTATCTCCGTCAAATTGCAGTTCCCCCATGATATTCTCTGGCTCCCGGCAGTTGTGAAACACTGTCATGCAAGGCGAATGGGTATATATTTCCCCCCATCTAGTCCTTCTGATGATATATTCGCTCGCAGACTGGTTAAAACGATTCGACGAGCCACACGTCAACTAGCTCGATCCAAAACAGCACTCCCGGCCAATAAGTCGGAAATAAGGAGATATGAGGCTCATACAAAAGGCTCGTGTGAGCCACCACATCATACGGTTGACAGACTTATAACGCACACAGTAAAAAGATAGGTCTGATTTTGGTAGGCAAAAGGGTGCCTGCCATGCCAATCCAAGGTTATCCCGCTGCCACAGGAGAACGATCTATGGGGTGACTCTCCTGAGGAAGGGTTTGAGTCATAGGCCAAGTGCAAAGCCCGTGCGGTCTGTTCGACAGGCTGCACGGGCTTTTTGCGTTTTTTCCTGTTTATTTCGACCATAAGATCTTGTGTGCATTTTTGCCATAACAACAGGATAAGTTGTGGGACGGGTTCATCTTGAACAACTTACTCATGGAATCGCCAAGGGACATGCCCCCTTTACAATTCTCATTGTCGAGCCCAATGCCGGTGACACGGAACTGTTACTACACGCGATCGAGGAGGCTGAACTCAAAGCCTTCGATCGGGAAATTGCCATTCAAGTGCGTGCGACGGCGGAAGGGGCTCTTGATTTTCAGCGAGAACATCCCGTTGATCTGGTGCTCACGGAACTCAATTTGCCGGGACTCTCGGGGCTAACTTTGGTGAGTCAACTGCACGACCTGGATGGCCATCTGCCTATTCTGGTAGTCACGCATCAGCGTGATGTGGGTACGGCTGTGGAAGCTATCCGGCGGGGGGCCTACGATTACATGGTCAAGCCTGTCTCCGTGGTTGATCTGGGTGCCCACTTGCATCGGGCCATTCGCTATTCAGAAATTATGCGCGGCGCACCGAGTCTGCGGTCGCTTTCACCCTCGGCTGAAGGCGAGGGTTTGATAGGGATCAGTGAAGGCTTTCGGAATATTCTCCGTGGCATTCATGAAGCCACCCAGAGCAGGGCCACTGTTCTTATCACCGGAGAGACTGGCACGGGAAAGGGTCTGATTGCTCGAACGATTCACGAACAAAGTGCAGAACGGGATAAACCCTATCAAGTAATTGATTGCACCACCGTGCCCGAAGGCACGATTGAGAGCGAACTCTTTGGCCATGTGAAAGGGGCGTTTACTGGCGCCTTGTCAGATAAACCAGGGTTGATTGAGTTAGCCAATGGGGGGAGTGTGTTTTTGGACGAGATTGGGGACCTTCCCCTTCATCTCCAAACAAAGCTCCTTCACGTCATTGAAGAAAAGGAAGTCCGGCCGGTAGGAGGCATTAAAGCCAAACGGGTGGATACTCGGTTTATTTGTGCCACCAATCAAGACTTGGAGGAAAAAGTCAAACAAGGGTCGTTTCGTAAGGACCTGTACTATCGCCTTGCTGTGGTGGTCATTCGAGTGCCTCCCCTACGCGATCGTGCGGAAGACATTCCTGTTATTGCCAAGTACATGATCCAGCAATTTGGCAAAGAAATGGGTAAACCTCTCGCGTATATCAGTCCTGCTGGGCTCTCAGAATTAGTCCGTTATCCGTGGCCCGGAAACGTTCGAGAGCTTCGGAATGTTCTGGAACGAGCTATGTTGATGAATCGAAATGGGCCAATTACAGAAGAAGACATCAGGGAACTCCTTCCTGCCTCTAAGGCTAAGGAAATGGGGATTGTTCAACCTGGCAATTATGCGGGCTTTTCCTATATAGAAGCCAAAGAGAAAGTTTTGACAGACTTTATCCGGTCCTACTTACGATCAAAGTTAGCAATGCACAATGGAAACATTACCAAGGCTGCTGAAGATAGCGGGATTCCCCGCCAACATTTCTCTCTCCTCATGAAGCAATACCTTCGGCAAGAGCACCATAGCTAGCTAACCTTAGCTAACTTTTTCCTCAACAACCTCCCATACAACAATTAATACAACAATTAATTGGTGTGCAGGGTTCGGGTCTTGGGGCCTGGAGAATGTGGCTCCCATTGTATGTGGCTATTTCGTAACGGAATCTGGTGGTCACTCTGTTCAACAGGTACATTTCCTCGGTTGAGGGTTCTTTAAAAAACCTGATGTTTCAAATTCGTAAAATAGCATGATGATTTCAATACATTCTTTTCCGATTATAATGAGTTTGATATACTTGAGAATAACCCCTTCAAGATACTGAGCGAACAGGTAAGAGAACTCGTCAAGATAGCTGCTGAGCGTGGAAGACTTACCAGACCTGATCTTATAATGGGTCTCTGTGGTGAGCAGGGAGCCGAACCCCAGAATATACCTTTTCTGAGAGAGTGTGGAGT
>RFGT01000029.1 GCA_003696975.1 Nitrospirota bacterium
CTGAATCGTTTAAACATGACTGTATCTTCCTAGCTTCAAGGCCAATCCGCTTTACGAACTTCCCAGAAACTAAAATTGATCGTTTACATTCGCAGCCGTCAGCCTAATTTACGCCCATGCAGATCCGGACTCTCAGAATGGATTATTGCATCGCAGAATATTGTTTGAGACCGCTCAATTGAAGCAAGACATTGACAACAAATCGAGGATTATTCACCAAATACCGCCGCCATAAGCGTTTCGGCTCAACAATAAGTCGGAATAGCCACTCTAGGCCGCTGCGTTGCATCCAACTCGGTGCTTGACGAATTGTCCCGGCATGAAAGTCGAAAGCAGCCCCTACGCCGAGCATGACAGCCTGAATTCGCCCCAGGTGCTCAGCCATCCAGCGCTCTTGCTTCGGGCAGCCCAATCCCACGAATAAGATTCGCGCCCCAGAAGTATTTATCTGGGCCACGATCTCGTCATCTTCTTCGGGGGTGAGCGGACGGAAAGGTGGGCTAAATGCGTAAGCAACTTGCATTGCTGGGAATCGGGTTTCTAAATTCTGGACGATTCCTCGCAGTGCTTCTGGCGTTCCGCCGAAAAAACCAACTGGAACGCCTGCATTGGCGGCTGCCTGGACAACATGCACAGTAAGATCGGGCCCATAGACTCGTGTTTGGCCTTGTACACCGAGCAAGCGCAATGTCCACACAAGAGGCACGCCGTCGGGAGTCACTAAGTCGGCGCCATTCACAACTCTGCGAAACTCGGCAGAGTCAAAACTCTCCATGGTCATGTGGACATTGGCGGCACAAACATAGCGGCTTTCCCTGCCCTTTGCCCAGCTAAGTATTTGTCGAGTGGCGTCTTCGTAACTTGTAGCGTCGACTCGCATGCCAAGAATATAGCGATGCGACGGCATCGCGTTTGGGTTCACCATGATACATACCTATCGACAGAGAAAGGAAGCCAGTTGGGGAAATAATTGGCTTATTTTGATCTATTGGGTCTAATCAACGAGTGAAACTATCTATGGCCCCGGTACCACTCGATCGTTTTCCGCAATCCTTCTTCAAAGGTGGTTTTCGCCTCAAAACCAAACCATTCCCGAGCGCGCGTCACATCTAGTTTTCGTCTCGGCTGGCCGTTTGGCTTCGTGGTGTCCCACACGATTTTCCCTTCAAATCTGGTTAGCTTAGCAATTGTTTCCAATAAGCACTTAATGCTAATCTCGAAAGCACTACCAAGGTTGACAGGCTCGCTGCTGTTGTAACGTTCGGCAGCCAACAGAATTCCTTCAGCAGCGTCTTCCACGTATAGAAATTCGCGAGTCGGTGAACCGTCGCCCCATGCCACAATATGATCAGCCCCCTGTTCTTTGGCCTCGATACACTTACGAATCAGTGCCGGTATCACATGCGACGACTCCAGATCGAAATTGTCTCGAGGGCCGTACAGATTCACGGGCAGCAAGAATATTGAATTAAATCCATATTGCTGACGATATGCCTGGGACTGTACCAATAACATTTTTTTTGCAAGTCCATAGGGGGCATTCGTCTCTTCAGGATAACCGTTCCACAGGTCCTCTTCTTTGAAAGGGATGGGAGCAAACTTAGGATACGCGCAAACGGTTCCGATCGCTACGAACTTGCTGACACCTGCCATCCATGCCTCATGCATCAAAGGCACACCCATCATAAGATTGTCGTAGAAAAATTCGGCAGGATGCAGTCGATTCGCACCGATGCCGCCAACATGGGCTGCCAAATGGATGATCATGTCGACCGCTGCGCGCTGCCCCCCCCTTGTCGTCACAGATGTATCCGCCAAGAGTTGACGAACGGCGTCAATATTTCGCAAATCATATTGACTACTGCGAGGAACGATCACCTCTTCTGCACCCCGATCTCGTAGTCTCTCCACCACAAAAGAACCGAGGAATCCTGCTCCACCTGTAACAATTACGCGTTTTCCGCGCCAGTATTCACGAGTATCCGGCCATGTCGGGTTCATGTACGCTGCTCCATGCTAATGCTTTGGTCCTGCCAGCGATGCCAATCGAATTGTTTGCTGAGTATCTGTCGTCCTTCTCCAGGGGAGTCGAGCCCCACTAACTCCATATCTGCATCTACCATAATTCGCACCAGTTCCCGGAAACCCAATCGGGGTATCCAGCCTAATTGATTTCGGGCTTTCCTTGCATCTGCCAACAAATAATCGACCTCTGTCGGACGATAATACCGCTGGTCAATCCGTACATAGTCGTTCCAGTCCAAGCCCACGTAGCCAAAGGCTTCATCCAGAAATTCCCGGACAGAATGGGCTTCTCCTGTGCCAATGACATAATCATCGGGTTGATCCTGTTGTAACATTAGCCACATGGCCTCGACATATTCTGGGGCATACCCCCAGTCACGTCTGGCGTTCAGATTGCCCAAATACAGGTGCTTTTGACGGCCTGCCAAGATACCGGCTACGGCCCTTGTAATCTTGCGCGTGACGAAAGTCTCCCCACGCCGTGGCGACTCGTGATTAAAAAGGATCCCGTTGCATGCATAAATACCGTATGCTTCCCGATAGTTGCGAGTCACCCAGTACGCGTAAAGCTTCGCCGCGGCATAGGGACTTTGAGGTTGAAATGGCGTCCGTTCATTTTGAGGCGGCGGCGCTGCACCGAACATTTCGCTGCTACTAGCCTGGTAGAATCGAGTTTTCACACCGGCGTGACGAATGGCCTCGAGAATACGCACCGTGCTCAATCCCGTAACGTCGCCGGTGTAGTCCGGCAGGTCGAAACTTACCCGCACATGACTCTGTGCAGCCAAGTGATAAATCTCATCTGGCTGCACCTGACGGATAATTTCTGCGAGGTTGCCGGAGCTACCGATGTCGCCGTAGTGCAAGAACAGATGCACTTCGTCGCCGTTATGTGGATCTCGATAGATATGATCCAGCCGCCGGGTGTTGAAGGTGCTCGCTCGACGAATGATGCCGTGAACGTCGTATCCCTTAGCCAACAAAAACTCGGCGAGGTAAGATCCATCTTGACCGGTGATTCCAGTAACCAGAGCTACTTTTCGCTGTGCATCCACCGGGATCGGCTCCTTTGCACCTGATTCAGACGAGAACGCTTTCATGAACGGAAACAATAAACCCACGGCTTATAGATGAACAATTGGCTAGACTATTTACTCATAGCGCGTTCATAAATCGCCATCAACATTTGGTAATTACCTTCAGCTTCAAACGTATGCTCGTATTCCCAACGAGCGTGTCGCCCCATCTCTTCCATTGCATCTCTGTGGGCCCAAGCCCACGCCACTTTGTTAGCTAAATCTTCAGAATTCCGAGGTGCAAAATGAAGGCCCGAGCAGCCGTCTTCAACAATACTCCCATGAGCTCCCAACTCACTTGCGATCACGGGTAACCCCTTAGCGAAGGCTTCGATCAGGACCAGCGGAAAACCCTCATAACATTCCGATGGGAAGATCAGAAAGGCGGCGTCATCCATGAGTGCAAATACATCGGAGCGACTCTGATGACCCACCAACTCAACACCAGGAATGCGAGAAGCAACATTGGCGACATTCTCCGCCAACGGACCCGCACCTACAATCTTCAAAGGCACTCTGCCAGCAAGAGTTTCCCAAGCAGTCAATAGCGTAGACAATCCCTTTTCGTAGGATAACCGTCCCACAAATAGTGCATATTGGCCTTTCCCGGTCTTGATGCCAGGGTCAGGATGCACGAAATTCGGTTTTACCATGATTTTGTCGGCAGGCAGCCCACCTTGTTCAAACTTGCGCCGTGCAAATTCAGTAAATACGATATAGACATCGACTTTCTTGTCCCAAGTCTGCATCCATTTATGGAGTGTAACAACTGAAGCCGGCACGACGGTTTGGGCTCTCGAACCGCGCCAGCATCCGTGAAGGATGGCGGGATAAGGAATCATTTTCCCAACACACTCTTCACATACATGGCCGTCTCGGAATAATAGGGCCGCCGGACAAAGGAGGCGGTAATTATGGAGAGTTTGGACAACTGGCACATGAAACTGATGGCAGGTGTAATAGGCTGCCGGAGAGACCCGAAGAAACGTATTGTGAAAGTGTACAATGTCCGGTGTGAAGCGTCTTAATTGCTGCGCGAGGGCAGCTTGGGTGCGAGAAGACCATACAGCATTGAGGCCCGCTCGCCAAGACGGTTCACCATCAAGTCTTTGGTTGTCTTCTATATATTCTTCGACCGTGTGGCCATAATGTCGCAACAAGTCCGCCTCGGCGGCAAAAACAGAATCTTCGCCTCCTGGATTCTTATAGCGATTGTGCACAAGCAAGATTTTCATCTATTCGCAATCCTAGAAATCCACGGTCCAAACCCGAGTGGCCCCATTAATGTCCATCACCCCCCCGCTTCCTGTAGGTCAGATTGGCATACAACACCTTCATCACCATAAGACCTACCAGCAGTGCTTGAGATGTCTCCCAGTAGTTTTCTTGGGCGCCAAGCATAAACACAAATACGATACCAGCACTTAATGACGTGGCCTGGAGTCGACGCATGGAACTCCCATTCATGCTTCGCCGCAGGCGCCGCAACAGGTGGCCGATGAAGCCAACGATGACGAGGATAGCAATGGCTCCGTACTCCACATACATACTGAGCCAAGAAAAGAATGGTTTATATGTTGAACTGCTGTCGTTTACACTCGGGTGAAGCGACATGGCCAACCACAAATCCCAAATATAGTCCCGGAAGGCCGATGACATCCCTTTCGGCAAGAAAGGGATATTCCGTGGGTTTACAGGACCGCCAAAATACATACCCGTACCGATTAAGCCAGCCCGGCTACCAAACTGACCAGGACCAATGCCAATGATGGGCATCCATGGATAATCATCCGGCATCTCTGTGAACACGCGTTGGATAACTTGAGATCGAGGGGTTCGCCCCTCCACTGTATGGGCAACAAAATTGCGAATAGTTGCAAAATTCGTAGAAAGCAAAAACGATGCCACTATCGAAACAACGATGAAAAACGCAAGAATGAGACTACCGTTCTTCCGGAAAAAAAAGGAAGGATAGTAGATGATCAGGGCGATGAAAAATGCGCCCACAGCGAAGAGCAGTACATGTA
>RFGT01000267.1 GCA_003696975.1 Nitrospirota bacterium
ACCATGACCACGGTGGCATCCACCATAGCGCCAACAGCAATAGCGATCCCCGCAAGAGACATCACGTTCGAGGTGATTCCCAGGTAAAACATGGCGATAAAGGACAGAAGTATGGCAACGGGCAACAGAAGAATAGCAACCAGTGCAGAACGCACATGAAACAAGAAGACGAGCGTGATAGCACTGACCACCACGCTGACCTCAAGCAATTTTTCCTTGAGCGTGGCAATGGCACGGAGAATCAAATCAGACCGGTCATAGACGGGAATGATCTGAATGCCTTCTGGAATCGACGGCGCAATCTCGCGCAGTTTCGCCTTAACCCGATCGATTACAGCGAGGGCATTTTCGCCGTATCGCATGATCACGATGCCGCCGACCACTTCCCCTTTCCCATCCAACTCCGCGACTCCGCGCCGCATATCCGGCCCGAGCGCAACAGTCGCCACATCCGCCACAGTAATTGGCGTCCCCTGGTGATCAGTTCCCAGAGGAACGATTCGGATATCTTCGAGCGATCGGATGTAGCCCCGTCCGCGCACCATGTACTCCCGCTCACTCGCCTCGATCACTCGCCCCCCCACTTCGTGATTACTGCGGCGAATGGCGTCAATGACCCGGCGAAGAGAAAGGCCATACGCCTGGAGCTTAACGGGATCGATCTGCACCTGATATTGTTTAACGAACCCTCCAATCGAAGCCACCTCCGCCACACCCGGCACACTCTGAAGCCAGTACCGCAGGTACCAATCTTGAAATGCCCGCAATTCCGCCAGATCGTATTGACCCGATTCATCCACCAGGGCATATTGAAACACCCATCCCACCCCGGTGGCATCCGGCCCCAATATCGGTGAGACGCCCTCTGGCAACTTGCCCGCCACACCCTGGAGATACTCCATTACCCGGCTTCTGGCCCAGTACATGTCTGTGCCATCTTCAAACACGATGTACACAAAGGAAAGACCCAGGAACGATTGACCCCGCACATACCGAATGCGTGGAGTTCCAAGCATGGCAGTCACAATAGGGTAGGTAATTTGATCCTCAATCAGGTCCGGGCTCCGGCCCGGCCATTCCGTGAACACGATGACCTGGACGTCAGACAGATCAGGAAGGGCATCCAGCGGTGTTTGCCACACCGCCCAGACTCCCCACACGAGGATCAACACTGTGGCGAATCCGACCAAAAACCCGTTCCTGGCGCTCCACTCAATGATCCGTTCAATCATGCGGTCTCTCTATCCGCTCCTTGTCATGGTTCCGCTGATTTCTGTGGTTGTCCGTACCGCTCATCGTCATCCCACCCATTTCCATTTTCCCCATGGTGGCTTGCTCCATCTTGATCCCGCCCATGCCTAACGCACCCATCATGTCCTCGCTTGCCATGAGCCGGCTTTCGGAATCCAACAGGAATGTTCCTGAGACGACGACTCGTTCTCCCTCCACCAGGCCCTCGACCACTTCATAGTACGCGCCTACCCTTGGTCCCACCGCGATCTGCCGGGGTTCAAACAGACCAGCCTCCCGCAACACAAAAACTACGCGGCGTTTGCCGGAATCGAGCACGGCTTGGGCCGGGACGGCGAGCTTCATGCCTCGATCCACCTGGAGTTCCACGATACCGTACATCCCTGGTTTCAACCGCAGGGCGGGATTGGAAAATTCCAACCGCACGGTGACCGTGCGGGCGGCTTCATTGAGATAGGGATACACATAGGTGATTCGACCAGGGAACTGTTCCCCGGGATAGGCCTCCACTGTCAGCATTGCCGCTTGGCCGGTCCGCACAAAGGGCACCTCATATTCAAAGATCTCCGCCTGTACCCATATGGTGGACAGATCGGCGATTGAGTACATGTTCGTTTTCGGTTCGACATACATGCCCGGGAATACCTGTTTCTCGATCACATACCCCGCGATGGGGGAAAAGACCGTCACAGTCGTGTGGGGCGCACCTCGGCGGGCGAGCTCTTGGATCTGAGCCTCGGTTAAAGACCACAGCCGGAGTCGATCATGCGCCGCGGTAACTATCTGCTCGGCTTGCTCCCGCACTTCTGGCAGGGGACTGCGTTGAAGTTGGTCTCGCATTTCCAATGCGAGGAGATATTCCTCTTGAGCCGTAGCTAATTCTTGACTGTACAGCGTTAACAGTGGTTGGCCCTTTCGGACATATTGCCCTGTCTCATTGATGAACACCTTCTCAACCCATCCAGACGTCCGAAGATTGACATGGACGATGCGTTGCTCATCGTAGTCCACGCGCCCCATGGCGCGGACTGTCGTAGTCAGCCGGTGCTTCTCCACCACAGCCGTTTTGAGGCCGATTAGTTGCTGGCGCTGCGGGGGAACCACGGCGGAAGCTTGAGTATCCCTCTTCATGCCGCTAGCCATCCCATCCATCGAGGCCATGGACGGGGAAGCCGGAGTCATGGCCTCGTGAGACCTCTCGACCCATAGCATGAAGGGGGGCCATGCTGGAACACACATCAAGAAGATGGCGAGTCCCCCTGACACCGCAAGAATTCCTAGCCCTATCCAGACCCATCGGGGCAAGCTGAACCACCGCATATTTTCCTCCTGCTTACAGTTCTCCACCGACGACGCGCTCGAGCATGGCTAGGTGTCGCTCGCGATCCACCAGGGCCCTGAAGTATTCCAATTTGTACGTCAGCAGGGCACGTTCAGCATCGAGAAGCGCGAGAAAATCTGTCCGGTCTGTGCGATACCCCGCAGTGGCAGCCTTCAGTGTTTGGCGCGCTTGAGGCAGGATCGTCGTCGTGTACAGGTTGATGATCCGCTCTACAGCCGCAATCTGGGTGACGAGATCGCGCACGTGGAAACGAGTCAGATTTTCCAGCGTCTGCTTTTGAGCCCGCGCAACCTGTATGTGGGCAGCGGCTTCCCTGACCCCCGCGTCGTATTTCGGTTTAGTCCAGAACGAAAACGGAAGATTGAGCGTGACATTTCCACCAAATCCATCGGGAGCATTGAAATTCTGCCAGCGCTGGAGTTCCACGCGAAGGTGGGGATAGTAGCGCAACCGCGCCAGCCTGGCAGTAGTTTCCCACTGTTTAATTCGCTCGTCGGCTTCTCGCAACTCTGGGCGTTGTCGAAGAGCACGCTGTTCGATTTCTTGGCCGTTTAGCGGGGAACGGCGAGGTGGAGGAGCGTAGGGAATACCAAGTGGCGATCGCGGGTTCCGATCAAGCAAGGTATTGAGATGAACCCGAGCGGTCTGGCGGCGTTGCTCCAAAAGCGGCAAGCGCTGGTAGAGTTTTGCCAATTCTACCTGCGCTTGTAAGACCGCCACCTGAGTTTCTCGGCCCGCCCGGAACTTGGCATTGGCCGCTGCAAAGAACTGCTGCAGGAGCGCGATTTGTTCGTGGTGAATCTCCAGGGCCTTGTGAGCATAGAAGAGTTCGTAATAGGCGGTCTTGACCGCGGCAACGATCTCCCGTTCCTTTGCCAATAACTGATGGACGCTCTGGTCGGCTCTGCGTGAGGCGATCTCGGCCCGGCGGGACAATGTGCCAGGAAACGGGAACCGCTGGGCGATCCCATAGATAGTCCGTTGTGTCCGGGTCACATCGAATGTCTCCGGAGTATTCCAAAGCTGGATTTTCAGTTCAGGATCGTCCAGAGCACGCGCTTGGGGAATGCGCGCACGCAAGGCCTCCACGCGTTGCCTGGCTGCCACCACTTCGGGATTTCGTGCAAGAGCTTCTTGAATCAGAGGCGCCAACGCGAGGCGCTCGGGGTCGGAGGCTGGACTTGGTGTATGTACGTGCGCACCTACGAAGCCAGGCAGGCCAATCACGAGAAAGACCATCCACAGATCAACGATGTGTTTGCTCGTCATATCGTTTTACTCCTTGAGAGAGATCGCTTCTCCTTCCACTGCGCATCAGGATGTCAAGATGGGCGTGTGCACATGGCTTGCACTCCCATCACAAGGACCGCAAGAAAGGACGTCGTACTATGCACGCTGTCAACGTGGCCGGCGAACTTGGAATTTTAGAAGAGGGGTATTAAATGCGCAGGAGTGTGGTGAGCGAAAGAATGTCGACAGGAGTAGCCCCGTGCTGTGGACACGGGATACCAAACCGGCAGGGTATTTGCTGGTTCCTGCATGCCACCGGGCTCAGTGAAGGGAGCAGAACAGAGACATTCCAGAAAGTGGTTTCCGTATGAGTGGAAAGATGAGTGGAAAGATGATGGGGCTCTTGCAGGGTGTGAACAGCGAGAGTTTTAAAATGTTCGCAAAACTGGTGAGCTGATTCTTCGCCAGGCTGAGAGCAATCACTCCCCTGTGCAGTCATCACCCCGCCATAGATGGGGATGAGGCAGGCATAAGCGTTAAAGCTCCACAGGAACAAGAGAGGTAGCAATATGCCAGGCAAGAATTTATGAAGCATCGATCTTTAGAGTGGCTTTAGAATGGCTTTAGAGTGGTTTTATTTCTCTTCTCATAATCATAGAGAGAGTACGCTACAGAAGTCCACTTTTCAAGACCGTTGTGCTTTTTGGGAAATCTAACCTCACTGATAAGCCTTTTTCAACAAGAAAGCTTTGGGACACGTGCCGTTTTGTGGTCCCATCAAAACCATTTCTCTCAATGCTTGTAAAGAGCCTGAAAAGGGGGGCGCCACACGACTCCAACAAATAATCCAATAGCCAGAGCGGCTAGTCCACTGCCAAACCAAAAGGGAGCTGCTGGGCCAATATGGTCCCACAACATCCCTGCGATCACATTAGCAGGGAAAATCATGATCCCCGCTACCATGTGATATAATCCAAATCCCGTGGCCCGTTGGCGCTCAGAAACTAATGTGGCGACATACGCGCGAAGCACACCTTCCGTCATGCCCATATACATCCCATAGAGCACAAAGAACCCTCCCAGACTCCATGGATTGGCAAACCAGGCTAAGCCGGAGTACGCAGCAATAAACAAACTAAATCCCAGAATAATCACTCGTTCGCGCCCGATCCGATCACTCAGCATGCCGCTGGGCATCAAAAGGAGAAAATGGGTGATATTCAAAAGAAGATAGAGGCCGGAAATCCACGCAGAACTCACGCCTGCATGCTCAGCCTTCAGAAGAAGGAATGCCGTACTCGCATGACCCAAGGAAAATACCCCAATGACAAGAAGAAAGCCGACAAACCGAGCATCAAGCCCTCGAAGTGACCAAGACCACGTGAAACGAGAAGCAGGAGAGGAGGGTTGGTCTGCACGAATACCGAAAAGAATGAGGCCCACAGCCAGGGTAGCGGGAACCACGGACAGCCAAAAAACAAGCCGATAGTCGGCGGGCCACACAGCCAAGAGCCCAAAGGCCAAAGCTGGGCCAAGGATCGCTCCTGCCGTATCCATAGACCGATGGAATCCAAACACCATCCCCAACTGCGTCTGCGGGGTGGCGGCAACTATTAATGCATCACGCGGAGCGGTGCGGAGACCTTTCCCCGTCCGATCTATGAAACGAGCGGTCAGCACGATACCCCAATGGGTGGCCAAGGCTAACAGTGGCCGCGAGCATGTGGATATCCCGTACCCCAGTCCCATCAACAGCTTATATCGGTGAAAGCGATCAGCCAACAAACCGGAGAAGAGCTTCAGGAAACTCGCCGCGGCTTCAGCAATGCCCTCAATCGTGCCAATCACGAATTTGCTGGCACCAAGAGATGAGGAGAGGAACAAGGGAACCAATGGATACACCATCTCCGAGCTGACATCCATCAAAAAACTGACCCACCCCACTACCCAAACCGTCCGAGGAATGGTTGAGGATAGGGTCGTTGGTTGACTGTGCACACTTCGCCCTTACAGCAAGAGATGGGTTGCTGAGAAGTCTGACAAGTGGCTTATCCCCATTGTCAATCTAAGCCGTGGGGAACTTCCAAAGGATCACACAACTCCGCCTTTTTCCCGAATTTGGTGAAATTGCTCTTCCTCGACATGGTGGAATATTACCGTGGTTGGAAGATGTTGCTTTCTTGTGACTCAAAACGGACGTTTAGGTGTTCTTCGTCTCCTCTAGTTGCACATGGCAGCGGGACATGGCTTGGCGCTCTTTCGCACTGCGTTCTCGCCCCCGGCTTTCCAAGGCCCGCTGAATATGGCTAATCCTCGACGGCGAGACCCCAAAGCGGTGCGCCACCGCATTGACCGACTCATTAGCGACTCGCCGCAATAACCACGCCGCCACCTGATATGCCTCAGGATGCACCCGCTTTACTAAGTCGGCAACGCGCAAGCGATACACCGCCGCCACCCGCGTTAACACCTCCCTCGCCTGCAACCGCCCCGGTTGCCTCTTCCCCGCTGGCACCTTGGCCAACGACGCCCGATGGAGCAGTCGCTCCATCCTCGCCACAAACCGATCACTTCCTAAAAAGATTTGCCCGCGTACCTGCTCCCACAGCGACGGCTGCCCCTGCCTCGCACGCACAAACTGGCGATACGCTCGACACGCACGCTGCCGGTCCGCATCAAATCCCCGCAACACCTCCTCCACCGCCAGCCAGGCTGGAACCCGCTGCTGCCCCGCCGTCGCCCGATAGCTGCTCCACCGCCAGTCCCCTACGGACCGCACTAGCCCCGCCCGCACCGGAGTGAGCACAATGTCCCGACATGCCTCCCGCAAATACCTTTCCTTCTCCACCAGAATGCTCTTAAATCGGCCCTGCAACACATGCCCACTGCGCCCATGCCGCCGGTTAAACCACTGCGTGTACACCCCGTTGAGCCGCCGCATCCCTCTACTCAAGTTGGGTTCAGGCGTCTCCAGCAGCAGGTGATAATGATTGTCCATTAAACAGTAGGCATAACAGCGCCAGCGCTGCTGGGCAATCTCGCGAGCAAGCAACTCCAAAAACCGCACACGATCCGCATCATCCTCGTAGATTGCCTGCCCAGCATTCCCCCACGCCGTCACGTGATAGAGGGCTCCGGCGTACTCAAGTCGTAACGGTCGCGCCATGCCGCAAGCTTAGCCCCTTCAACCATGAGAAGTCAAGAAACGACCCTAAATTAATAGATTAACGCTGATATAGGCTTGTGGGCGATGGAAATCACCGCAAATCTGCACTGGCTCCACCAACTGAAAGGCAATGCCGAAACCTGAGCGAATCATGCGAACCATAAGGGAAGAGCCGGTCCAGATTCGAGAATGGACGAACCCTGTGCAGCTCATCCGAGACCTTCGAGAACTGGAGGGAACAACACAACACCAGACATCTCCATTCGACGTTGAGACCACCAGATACCGGTGAGGTGAAACAACATTTCTACTGCAGGACTCACTGACAGACGGCGTGTCAACGAAGTCTTTGCAGTTCTTGACAATTTTTTAAAAATGTATATGTATGCCTATACATTTATTAAAGAGGTACCCATGAAAGCCACGATTGTTGATCTACGATACAAAATGAATGATATTCTTAAAGCGCTTGAAAGGAATGAAGCCGTAACCGTGCTGTATCACGGCAAGGTGAAAGGGATTATTACACCAGCAAAAAGGCAGGTATTGAAAAAAATCAAAGACCATCCATTTTTCGGGATGTCGGCGAAAGGGATACAAAAATCTGTGCTAGACGAACTTCATGAATTAAGAAAATCAAGATACCATGATATTTGATACAGATATTTTCATTTGGGTACAGCGAGGCAATAAAAAAGCTGCAAAGCTTATGGAAGAGACTGAAACCAGATACCTATCTGTTCAGACCTACATGGAACTGTTACAGTGCACTAAAAAACAAGACACACCACAGCTACGTGAAAGATTTTATCAGGTCATTTGACTTTATAGTCTTACCTCTCACAGAAAATATCGGACATAGGGCGGCAATCTATATAGAGGAATACACATTGTCTTCCAATTTACGGTCTGGAGACGCAATTATTGCGGCTACGGCTGTAGAGAATAATTTAATTCTTGTTTCGAGCAATACCAAACATTTTAAGGTGATAAACGATTTGAAACTCAAAGCCTTTAAGCCATAGACAGCTTGTCATACTACACTCAATACACCCGAGCGTCCTGGATGGCACAGGAGCAGGGTTGAGAGGGTGGAATAGAAGATTACGGCAGGCGAAACCGCTGAATCCGATGATTGTGGAAATCCGCTACGTAGAGATCACCGGTCGGGCCAACGGCGAGTCCGGTTGGTCCATCGAACTGTCCGGGCTCGGACCCCGATTCTCCAAATTGAGTCACATACCGACCGTTCCGTTCAAAAACTTGGATGCGATTGTTGTAGAAATCGGCGACCAGGACATGCCCATGGGAATCGAAGGCGATATCGGAGGCCACGCGAAAACGGCCTCTCCAAAACCCGAGACCGCCCCATTTTCGAACAAATGCCCCATCCGGTGTAAACACCTGTACCCGGTTGTTATAGGAATCTGCCACATAGACTAAGTTGTCTGGCCCCACGGCCACCCGCGCTGGATAATAGAGATCCCCGTCCCGATCTTCAGGCCATAAAAAATTCAAGGCCGACACGAGGACATTGACTTTTCCCTTCTTTCCCCAGGCTAGAAGAAATCGACCCTCTAGCGTAAATTTCTGAATACGGAAATTGTATTCATCCGCTACATACACCATTCCATCGGCGCTCACGGCCAAGCCCGCCGGGGAGTCCAGCTCGCCCGGACCGTGCCCTGACCGGCCCCAACGACTCAGGAACAACCCATCACGGGTGAACACCTGAATCGTATCCGCCAGATAATCAGCGACAACAATCGTGTTGTCCGGCCCAACGGCCAGGCCCGTCGGTTTGCGAAAACCCGCTGACACGTTTCCTTGATTTCCCCATTGATGAATAAACGTGCCATCGGGGGTAAATTTTTGCACACGCCGGTTTCCCGCGTCGGTGACATAGACAAACCCTTCCGAATCAACCGCGATATCGAATGGGCCTTCGAACTCACCAGGCCCGGCTCCACGCGTTCCCCACATGGCGACAAAAGTATAGTTGTCCTCCGCCTGGGCCATGGCTGGATCGCTTGATAGAGGTGAACCGATCGCTCCCGCGAGGAACAGCAGGCTTAACCAAAATACTGTGAACCATCCCATGGCCTATCGAACCTAGCGACACGTTAAAAATTCACTCGAAAGCCGCCACGTACGATATAATCGCGCTCGAGCGCCGTGCCGTTGAGATCCTGTAGTACTGGGAGTTGAATGATGGCTTCCAAGATAAGGCGCCTCGTGACATATTGGAGGCCCGGCGCGAGAAACCACGTCGTTCCCCCTGAATTGGGATCGATGGTGCCTCCTACTCGATTCTTTCCGGCATAGATCAGATTGCTCTCAATCACCCCATAGAAAAACGCCGGTGCGCCGCTTCCGAGTGTAGGTGGCCAGAGGCGATATTGAAACGATGCATCGGCCCGCGCTTGATCACCGAACTCAAAATTATTGGCCTTTGTTTTGACCTGATATTGCACGGCGGCATCGAATTCCCAATCAAATGTCTGCCAGGTAAAACTGGTCCCGATGATAGGATCCCACGATCCTGATCCCAGTTGGAGCAGTTGCGGGAGGCGGCCAAGGCTGTCAACCTGATTATCGTCGCCGGTTGGCATTTTGAGTCCTACAAACGGCGCAAATCGCCGCGTGTCGCCGAGACGATCGATGGCAAGGAGCGTGTAGCGGGTGAGAAACGTGATATCACCGAACCCTGAATCTCCTCGCCGCACGCGCCCGCTTGCCGTCGTCAGTTCCAGACGCTTTTCGTGATACGGCACGATTCCGAAGACCGCCAAATCTCTCGTCACGCCATAGGCCAAAACCGCAGGAATGGTCAGGACTTGTCGGTCTCGATCCAGGGTGCTGGGATCATTCATCGACCGGCTTAAGACAACTTGGCCACGGAAGATAAACTCCCCCTGGGCTACTGGCAACGCGGAATTGAACGTAATGGGGCCGGCATCGACTCGACTGATACCGGTCATGAGGACCATATCCCAAACCAGCATCGTGATGGCTATTATTGACCACATCCCATTCCCCTTCTTCTTGCGCAGGGAAGGTCATTTTGTCTTTGGATACAGAATTGCGCGAGCTGTGAATCCAGCTTCATCAACGGCTTGGCGAAGTGCCGCTTCGGAGACCGTTGCACCTTTTTCCAGCGTGACGATAACCTTGCCCTCTTTCATCTCGAGTTGGACATCCGCCACGCCATCAAGGCGCCCAATCCGCTTTTCCAACCCAAAGGCACAAAAGGGACACGACGCGCCATCGACTCGGATAATAATCTTCTGTCGAGGAGTCTCACTGGCAACCGTTCCATCGGGCGAACGTTGCGCCGATACGGCAAAAACTGGAACGATCCCTAATGCCAAAGCTAATATCCACACAAGCACAGTTTGGCGACCGACTGCCATCGCACACCTCACGACGTATTTCCTCAGCCTTCCACGCAGCATAGGCAGACCGGAACATGCTTTCCGGTCCTATCATGCTTCTTTACCCCTTTCGCTTCATTTCCTTTCCACAACAGCATGTGGGATTTTGTGTCCCGCGACAAGTCGGTGGCGCACCCTTGGTCACCGTAAGCTCGCACCCACAGTTGGGATCTGGGCACTGGTAGACTTCTCCTTCTTTGAAAGCCATGAGTCTCACCTTCTTTCCTATCCTACCGTCCCAAGTTGAATCGCAATGAGCATGGCCACAAGCATCGTGCTCACCCAGGTTACGATTCGGCTGACCCTATTCCCCCGACGCTTCACAGAGAGCAGGTAATGCGCCCGTCCAATTAGGAGAATCGCTGCTGCCGCCAAATATGGGAACAGAGTCGCCTCAAGTTGGACAAATACTCCCAGAGAGAGACTACTGACCCCCACGAGGGACAATCCTGCTGGGACAAGACAACACCACGGCGTAACCAAACTCGCTCCCAAGATACCCCATCCACTTTCTTGCATCACGGAACCATCACCTCGCAAACTTGAAAATGACATCCATCAGCTCGTCGTAAATCTCCTTGCCCGCTTTTGATCGAATCGCTTCCGTTGCACAGTTCTCCAAATAGTTGCGCATCATCAGTTTGGTCAGACCCCGCAGAGCCTCCTGCACCGAGGCAAGTTGAGTAAGGATCTGAACACAGGGCCGTCCCTCTTGCACCATCTTTTTGATGCCCTTGATCTGGCCCTCAATGCGATTCAAGCGAAGCATGGCTTCCACTTTCCGTTCTTCGCTGATGAGTTGTGTTTTCTCTCCCAGAAACGGCACATCCATAGGAAAACCTCCGTGTTATATAGGCATACCCCCTATATCTATATGACAGAAGTAGCAATGTCTACCTCTCTTGTCAAGCAAGAGAAACAAAACCCGATCACAGCGTTAATCAAGGTAAGATCACTCACTCAAGTAGAGTGAGTAGCACAACAGCAGGCCCATGCTCCAAACCACTTGACAGAGAAATCCACCTGTCCGGAGAAAGGACGGTTAATAGACGATGATGCGGTCGGCGGAGGTGAACAACTCAGCCATACGAGATAGGGAAATGGGAACGACGACTGAATCGACTCGGGAGGGATCGATCTCATACAAGAGCATCATAGTCCGATTGCCATAGATCTTGACGCCGAGCGTTTGGAGAAATCGAAAATATTCGCCATAGTCATGAGGGACCTTCTCCAGTGACAGCCCCATTTGTTGAGACAGACTGTGCCGTTCTCGCTCCGGCAACGCGGCACGATCCAGCGCCGTAGTGTCAGGGCGGAAGAGACCGTTGAACCACCCAAATCCCTTGGTAACAGATGTGACAGCACTGGCATCAACTAGAATTGTCACCTGATGCCCAGCCTTCACAAGAGCCCAGGCCACGTTGGGGACCGCGCAGATTTGGGCATCGTCTTCCGCCAATGCCGTTTTCATGTGGATTAAGATCTGGGCAGCTTGCCCTTCAGATGCCGTCGCCAAGAGCGCCACACTTAAAAGTCCGAGAAAAACGACCAGCGCTCGAATTCCATGACCCATACGTCTTCCCTCCCGGTAGTGAATTGGCAGTTCTCTTTCCTCACAGCTCTCTGATGACCCAGCATACAACATGTGGAGAAGCCCATGATCAATGGGACGTACAGCATTCCGACTCAAATCCTGCTTGCCCGGCGGCGTACTGCTTATAGATCTCATAGGCTTTCACAGCCCACTCTTCCCCGGGACATCCTTGCATCGCCATCGCCACCTCAAGAAACTCGATCAATTCTTCCTGAGAAATTCCCCGATCAACAGCCATCTTCACATAGGCCTGGATGCAAGGTTCACAGCGAAGGGCAATCGAAATGCTCATAGCCGCAAGCAATTTGTACTTCGCGGGAACCACCTTGTCACGATATGCCTCCTCCCGCATCCGCAGAATGCCACCAGTCACCTTGGGGCTCAGGCGCCGTAATTCCTCAAATATCGATTTCTCTCGTTCTTTGGTTGCAGATTCGTTCATCATCAGTCACCCCTTTTCTCGTTCGACATGATGAGGCCAGTCGCGATCAGTCGATATGGGTTGCATGGACTGCATGCAGCAGGCCGGTGTACGTGAACGCTTCATCATGACGAGGCCGTAGGCGAAAAGTCCCAGAAATCCCGCCAAGGCGGGAAGGAGCACAATGTCGAGATAACCGGTCAAGACGCCCAAACCTAGAACGG
>RFGT01000268.1 GCA_003696975.1 Nitrospirota bacterium
ATTCCCACAAAGAACCCTACGCTGAATCCCAAAATGAGCATTGGGAAAATGAGCATTGGGATGAGCGTTGCGTTGTCCAATATCCCTGTTCCGGAGTTCAATATCCCTATTCCGAGGAGCCCAATGAATCCTCCGAGGAGCCTATCGACGAAAGATGGGCTTTTTCTGGGCCCTGATTTAGCCTCACTACTGACCCTACCCTCAATAGACTTTCCCTCTCCAGACGCCGCTTTGACCCGGGCCGTAAACTGCCATCCTGCGAAGGCCCCATTACCGGACCTACAACGAACAACAAACTCCATAGCGCCGGTCTGTCCCGGACCAATGAGCAAGTTGTCGCCACGCGGCTCAAATTGCAGTTCGCCTGTGCTATCCTTCAAACCTATGGCGAACTGTTCCGTATGATTTCCCCAATTATGTACGTAAACCTTTGCCCGATCACCGCACTTGATCTGCTGCGGACGCATCTCAACGTCAAACTGCACAAATGCACCGACTGTGAGTGCAAGCTCCAGAACGCCTGCACGCGGCTGTTTTCGACGACTAAGGGCCGAAATCTTGAACGAATGGCGCGCGGCCCGGGTACGGGGAGAACGAGGCGGATGGATCTTCAAGGTCACCTGCCCTTGCTCTCCGGGCCCAAGATGAATGCTAGATGGCCTAATGGAGAACCAGTCCTCTGGAATGCCCGTGCAGATGATGTCAAAGTGATCTCCGTCCGTCTCGTCGGTCAAAACTGTTAGATCGATGTCAATGGTCTCACCCGGTTTGACAAAATAATGCGAAAACGGGGTGCTCAGACAAATTGATTCCTTCCAATTTGTGTGAAGCTCTTTTGTCCCAGACATCTGTGTAACATCAATGGCTTCTGACGCTTCGCTGACACGATATGTTTCCTCAAGATGTAAACGATAGCCAGCAATCCGCAAGACCTTCGTGGGCTCCCAGATTTCTACAATGCCGGGGAGCAGCTTCTCCGTATCCAAATAGGTTCCATTTGTACTGCGCTGATCGATCACCTTGCACACTGGGCCGTCAAACTCAATACGTACGTGCTGACGCGATACCTGAGTGTCTTCTAACACCAGGTCATTTTCGGGATCGCGGCCGACGGTGATCAGCCGCCCTTCAATTTTGTGGATGAAGCTGTTTCCATTCTCATCCACAACCCTGATCGCTTCTACGCCAGGGCCGGCATCGGATCCAGACGGAGCGGACATCTCAGGAGGGACAGATCTGAAACCCGCGACAAGATCTCTGTCGTAGACCGTCTCCAAAGCGACCACCCCGCCCTCAGCAAATTCAGGAACGGATGTGGTGAGCGCCTCTTTTGACAGACGGTCCAGTGCAGTGGCCAGATCGCGCGCCGTCGGATACCGGTCATCCGGCTTGCGTTCCAAAGCCCGCACAAGAATTCGCACAAGTCCCTCTGGCAAATCCCGCCTGTATTTTCGAGGCTCCACGCGGGGCGCTTGCTCTCGAACATAATACCGCATGAGATCTGTGATTCCTTTGGCCGGGAAAGGGACTCGGCCAACCAACAACTCGTGCAAGAGAATGCCAAGGGCATAGATGTCCGTAGCAGCCGTCGTGCCGTCACCGGTCGCTTGTTCAGGCGCCATGTACGATGGCGTTCCAAGAGACGATCCCGGCTGTGTATCGAACCCTCCATTCATCACTTTCGCGATACCGAGATCGGTAAGCACAGGTTGAGAAAACACCCCCTCTGCTGGATCCGGTCGCAACATGATATTTGCCGGCTTGATATCTCGGTGCACGATCCCCATTCTGTGCGCGTGATCGATTGCCAATGCCAATTGACGGACAATAAACACTGCCTCCGGAATGGGGAGCCATTGTTTCGCACGCCGCAGCTTGTCGAGCATCTGACGAAGATTTCCCCCAGGGACATACTCCATCACGATGTAAAGCAAGGTGTCGATTTCGCCTAAGGAGTAGATATGAACGATATTCGGATGCGTAATTTGGGCAGCGCTCCGGGCTTCTTGCAAGAATCGAGCTCGTACATCGGTTCGTTGCATCAGATGTTCATGTATCACCTTGATCGCCACATCTCGCTCCAGCCGAGAGTCATAGGCTTTGTATACCTTGCCCATACCGCCCTGACCGAGAAGAGAGTCGATCGAATATCGTTCTAGGGTTTGACCGATTAAGTTGCTCATTGGTTGTCACTCCAGTACCAGGCAGCCTGGGTCAAATCCGAAGCTAGTCTCGCCATTGGAGCTTCCACGTCGTGTGTGCAGGCTTGTGGCTTTCGATCAACTTCTCAACGAGAACTACATTTACATCTTGTTTTCGCAAAGGAAGACGGACAATGAACGTGTGTGGAGGCAGTTCATCCGTATCGTCAACGATTTCAGGCATGACCCCCGTATACACCTCGAGTACACGTTGAAGCGCCCATTTCGTGCCGCGCCGGGCATAAATGTTCGACGCCTCGACGAGAAATTGCCTCCGGCGGGCCTCATCCCAACCCGGATCGAATGTGAGAGCGAACCAACCTGCCAGCCAATACAAAAATCCTTTTGGAGTTGTTCTCGCATGAAGGAAGAGGTCAAACCCATCCACCGTCCATTCAATCGGCAGTAGAATTGACTCAAAAATGGCAAGAAAACGCGAGAGGAAAGTATGCTCTCGCCGGCCAAAGTCGCCGTTCATGGGGGCGCCTACCCCCGTGTGCTCACGAAACGGGCGGTAAATTTCTGGGAGGTAATGAATCAAGCGCGTGCTGTAGCGCTGGAGGCCTGGCGGCACTTCACCCCAATATGGACGATGTTCTGACTCTGGTTGCGGCGACAAGGACGTATCCTTTTCATTCCCGAAGGAGTAGCGTCCCGTCTCCAATGGAG
>RFGT01000269.1 GCA_003696975.1 Nitrospirota bacterium
GCTCCAAGGAGCGTTCTTTCTTTAATGGAGGGTGGAATGGGCGAGCGCGATTACCGACACCCCGGCCAGAATCAACACAATTTGTTGCGCGGTCGCCCCGAGATGAGGCCGCTGGTGGAGCCCAGGAATAAGATCTGCCGCAGCTACATAGATAAAACTCGCCGTGGCGACGGCCAAAATATACGGGATCACAGATTGCATGTCCGCCAGACTCCAATACGCAAGCACCGCTCCAATGATCATCGTCAAGCTGGATGCCAGGTTGTAGGCCAGCGCTTGGCCACGAGTGAATCCACTGTGCAGGAGAATGGCGAAATCCCCTATTTCTTGGGGAACCTCATGGGCAGCTACAGCAATGGCCGTCACGATACCAAGATGAATATCCGTGAGGAATCCCGCCGCAATCAAGACGCCATCTACCAGATTGTGGACGCTATCTCCAATCAAAATCAGGAACCCTGACGCATGCCGCCCTGAGTTTTCCACAGGGGTATGGACTTCGCAGACATCGCCATGACAGTGCCGCCATAACACCAGTCGCTCGAGCAAAAAAAAGGCGAGAACCCCTGCCAAGACCGTGATGCCAAGTCGGTGAAAATCCCGCGTGCCTTCCATCGCATGAGGGAGAAGGGCCAGAAAGGCGGCACCCAGCAACGCGCCAATAGCAAAGCTCACAAAATGCGGTAAAAGTCGTGCTCGCACAGATTCAGGGAGCAGCAAAAAGACACTTGCCGCTAACACACTGAGCACGCCGCTAAGGAGACTGAACCCGAGAATCCAGAGAAGCACCGTCATGGTTTGTGGCTACTGCACACACGTTTTCTTCAAAAGAAGGGACAATGGAATCAGCACGTTGGACGGACGTGGATAGCCCGCCGTGTGGTTGAAGGTTGCACAGTAGCAAAGACGATTGGGATACAGCAATGAGGCTTTCTTTTTATTATAGATCTTTATAGACGACTTAACTTAATCGTGAAATTACGAGCAGTTTGGTATTACTTTTGCTTAACTTTTTTGGTGATGACAGAAAAGAAAAAATCTCCTATGATTCCCATGTGTGCCACTATCCATAGTTCTATAGCTCTATGCCGCCGTTTCCTTCAGTCTCAGTCTTTGTATCGCTAGGAGGGGGTCTTATGCACCGAGGCTTGCCGTGGCTATATTCTTCATTGAAAGGACTTGTCGGACCTCACCTCGTATTCGGTGTGGTCGTTATCGGGTTGTTCACCTTTGTCCATCCCGCTCCATTAGCTTTGGCCGGAGACGAAGCTCTTATCAAGGAATGTACCGCCTGTCACAGATTCACTGGTGAACCCCAATCACGGTTTCAGTTGAAGGCTCCGGACCTCATCTGGGGAGGGAGCAAGTATCAGCGAAACTGGTTAATTCGGTGGCTGACCGGCCAAGAGCCTATGTTATATGCCAAAAGCTATCGATGGGACCAAGGGCAAGCACCGGATACCCACATGACCGTCTCTCGGGCCCAAGCCGAACGGATTGCCGATTATTTCGCAAAACATTTGATTGATCCGCGGGTGAAGGTTGGTGCATTTGACCTCTCCACGGTTACAAAAAAGGAAGTGGAATTCGGCGCGCAGCTTTATAAAGAGCATGCCTGTATTGGCTGTCACCAAATCAAGGAGAATGGCAAGCTCGTTGGAGGGCCGCAGAGCACCAATCTCTCCGAGGCCGGGCGGCGTTATCAAGTAGATTGGCTGTATCGGTTCGGCATCAATCCCCAAGACTATGTGCCCCATAGCGGCGAATTTCTGGCGGATGTCAGCGAACTGGGACTCCGTTACATCATTGCGTTTTTGGCTGTGCAGGGGCGTGACGATTTCCCGTATTTCGAACCATGGACCACAAAGGAATTTCAACAAGCTAGCGTGGAGCGGGGAAAACAACTGTACAAGGAATACTGCGCGCAATGTCACGGATTCACTGGCCATGGCGACGGACCGGCGGCATCCGGCCTTACCCCAAGGCCGGCCATCCACGCGAACATTCCTTTCGACAAGCTGCCGATGGAATACCTCTACAATGTGATCTATCATGGGGGCCGAAGCGTTGGGAAGGCCGCCATTATGCCATATTGGGGATTGACGATTGGGCAACAAGGTGTGGCCGATGTCATTGCTTATTTGCGTGCCACATTTAAGGGTAAACCTGAAGCGCAAGCCGCCCAGCTTGGCAAACAAGGAGTTCCGTCCGGGGTCTGTCCTCAACCTCGCCAAACCAGACGGGCTCCTCCTGAATTTCAACAACTAAAGAATCCGCTCCCTATCACCAAAGCGAACATTCAAGCCGGGAAACGCCTGTTCCTGGAAACGGCCAAACCACTGGCCTGCAAACAGTGCCATGGTGAAAAGGGTGATGGCCAAGGACCGCTGGGCGCGGCCTTGGTACCTCCACCTCGAAATTTCACCTGCGGTAAGACAATGAACACAATTTCCGATGGGCAGATGTTTTGGATCATCAAAAACGGGTCACCTGGCACCGGCATGATGGCTTTTACCGCTCTGTCCGACAAGGAAGTATGGCAATTGATTCAGTACATCCGGACGCTGGCCCAATAAGAGCTACCCTGACCCCATAGCGTTAAGGTGAAGATCATGTCTTCCCCACAAGACGAACCCCTCAGGATTCAACCCGGCCGAGTCTTGGGTTCTCCTGGCATCACTCGGCGCTCACTCCTTCGCGCTGCACTGATCGGAGGCGGGCTCACCATGGCGGGCATTCCGTTGACGTATGCCAAGGATGCACCGACCGCCACCTTGCCATTCAAGCGGGGAGCGCGTCCGCTCGTCACCTTCCCGCAAAAGCGGCCCCTTATGGTCATGACCACCCGCCCGCCGCAACTGGAAACGCCGTTTCACGTGTTTAATGAGCACGTTTTTACGCCCAATGACGCCTTTTTCGTGCGCTGGCATTTGGCCAATATCCCAACAACGATCGATCCAAGCGCATTTCGCCTGCATGTACGAGGGCATGTTCGGCGCCCGCTCTCACTGAGCCTTCACGAGCTTCGCACGCAGTTTGAAGAAGTGCAGCTCGCCGCTGTCTGCCAATGCGCCGGCAACAGCCGGGGGTTTTTCAAACCGCGCGTCCCTGGAGGGCAATGGGGAAATGGAGCTATGGGAAACGCTCTCTGGACCGGCGTGCGACTGCGCGACATCCTTGATCGAGCCGGCATCAAACCTGGCGCGGTGCAGGTTCGGTTTAATGGTCTCGACCAGCCGGTCGCCGAGGGGACACCGGACTTTCGCAAGTCGCTGAATGTGGAGGATGTGTTGAATGACCATGTCCTGGTGGCCTATGCCATGAATGGGGGATCGCTCCCTTTGCTGAACGGGTTCCCCCTCCGCCTCGTGGTTCCTGGCTGGTATGCCACCTACTGGATCAAAATGTTGAGTGACATCGAGGTCTTGAACAGCGTGGATGACGGATTCTGGATGACACAGGCCTATCGACTCCCCGCCGATCCGTGCGGCTGTGTTGAACCTGGCGAACACCCGACGCGCACCGTACCCATCGGCCGCATGCCGGTTCGTTCATTCATGACAAATGTCGATCATGGAGCAACAATCCCCTCGGGCAAGCCGGTTGTTGTGAGAGGCATTGCTTTCGATCAAGGATACGGTATCGATCGGGTCTTATTTTCCTCTGACGGCGGTACCCATTGGCAGCGAGCCATGTTGGGACACGATTATGGTGACTTTAGCTTTCGGCAGTGGGAAGCGCGGTTCGTGCCGGTTGCCGGTCGGACCTATCACCTGCAATCTCTGGCCATTAATCGGATCGGCGAAAGTCAGCGATTCAGCGCTCGTTGGAACCCAGGCGGCTATCTTCGCAATGCCGTCGAAACTGTTCAGGTCAAGGCGATCTAACATGCCCGGTTTTACAAAACAGCAAGGCCTCCTCATACTCTGGGTGGGTCTGCTCTTCCTGAGCGTCACCCCGTGGGTGATGGCTGAGCCACCCCGCGAAACTCCTCTTTCTGTCACATTGCCTTCTGATCTTATGACATTCCAGCCTGGACCTGGCCGTGAGATTGCGGCTGGCTTTTGCCTTATCTGTCATTCCGCGGATTACATTTACATGCAGCCACCGCATTCTCCTCAACAATGGGAAGAGATCGTCCACAAAATGCAACGAGCGTTCGGCTGTCCAATCCCCAACGATCAGATCCCGACACTCGTCGAGTACTTAGTCAGCCAAAACGCGATTCAGCCGGCCTCCTCACTCCCACGAGTTGCCGAATCTTCTTTTGCCGGCACGGGCACAGTGGAGCAAGGGAGGCAGGTGTATGAGGCGCATTGCCAGAGCTGTCATGGCTCAACCGGCAAGGGCGATGGGCCAGTCGGCCGAATGCTCATCCCACCGGCCGCTGATCTCACAGCCACGACGAAAGCGGACCGGGAACTGTTACACATTATCCAGAATGGGAAGCCCGGCACCGCCATGCCTGCTTGGAAAGGAACCTTGTCACCTGGCGAGTTAACGGCTGTGCTTGCCTATATCCGAGACTTAGCTCGATCGCACTAGCACGATCTCTACCCATTGATCGGTGTATTTCACGTCAATGCGCGGCTGAGATGTCCCTCTCTCACCCTACCCTCTCCCTCAAGGAGAGGGAAGAATGCGCTCCACCCACACAATTTCCCGGTGAGCCACTGTCTACCGAAAGGTGTACCACAAGAGACTCACAATCGCTATCAAACTTAGAGAGGCTATAAGGCTGACAAGGTCTCGTCCAGGAGGCAGCGTTTGTTGGGATGTGCCAGCATAGCCTTCAGAACCTTCCACTGGGCCTTGCTTCTTTGCAGACGGCTGGCGCTCCCGACCATCCTCCTTCCCGAGACTCATCCCTATCAAGATTAACGAGCAGAAGGCAAACATGACCGCGGCATAATGGAGAAAATGTGGATCAATCAACAGACGAGCCAGTGGAGCCTGGATAGGCGTCAGCCCATCAATAATCTCTAGCGTGAGGCGGAGTCCTCCAAGGAAAAACCGCGTGGCCAAGGCGAAAAGGGCGCCGCGGGCGCGAGCCCGAGGCCACACCAATCCTACGAGAAAGCATGCCGCAATCGGCGGACTCAAGTACGCCTGGAC
>RFGT01000270.1 GCA_003696975.1 Nitrospirota bacterium
ATGCATAACACTGCGAAATTGCGCCAACTCTTCCAACGTCCCGGCATTCTCCAGGTGGCCGGAGCCCATGATGCCTTGAGTGCAAAGCTTGCCGAACAGGCTGGGTTCGACGCGATCTGGGCCAGCGGGTTTGGAATCTCCGCTTCATATAAATGTATTCCCGACGCCAGCTTCATTACCTTGACGGAGCAACTCGACATCGAACGCAACATGGCGGAAGCGGTCTCAATCCCCATTATCGCGGATTGCGACACAGGCTACGGCAATGCCCTGAACGTGATGCGAGTCGTCCGGGACCACGAACGGGCAGGCATTGCCGCCATCTGCATCGAAGATAACGTCTATCCTAAACGATGCAGCTTCTATGCAGGAGTGCGTCGCGAGCTCGTCCCGATCAACGAACATTGTGGAAAAATTCGTGCTGCCAAGGCCGCCCAGACGGACCCTGACTTTATCGTGATTGCGAGGACCGAAGCCCTGATCGCCGGATGGGGGAAAGCCGAGGCCTTGAAGCGAGTGGAAGCTTATGTCGATGCCGGAGCCGATGCTATTCTGATTCATTCCAAGGCCCCAACCTTTGATGAACTCCGGGACGTGGCTCGATCATTCAGTGGCCGCGTGCCGCTCGTGTCTGTCCCGACCACGTATGAAGAGGTGACCATCGAGGAGTTGGCCGCAGCCGGTTTCAAGGTGGTGATCTATGCGAACCAGGCCATTCGTGCGGCGATCCATGCGATGCGCACAACTTTCACAACTATAGTCCAGGCGGGAAACGCCAAATCGGTGCGTGAGCAGATCGTCCCGCTCCAGGACGTGTATGAGCTGGTCGGGGTCCCGCAAATGCGTGAAAACGAACAGCGATTCCTACCGGTCGGTGGAGAGTGCATTACCGCGATTATTGCCGCGGCAGGGTTCGAGAAAGAGTTATTGCCCTTAATTCAGGACCGTCCCAAGTGTCTCCTCGACATCAAAGGGAAAACAATCCTGGAGCGACAAGTTGATGTTCTGAACGAATGCAACATCAAGGAGATCGCAGTCGTGCGGGGCTACCAAAAACAGGCCATCACGCTTCCCAACATTCGCTATTATGACAATGATCTCTACGAAGAAACCGGCGAGCTGTTCTCCTTCTTTTGCGCGGAACCGGAAATGAAAGGCCGCTGTATATTCTTATATGGTGACATCGTCTTCGACGCGGCCATTCTGCAGAAGTTATTACGAAGCCCTGCGGACATTGCCTTGGTCGTCGATCTGGCCTGGGGAGACCGCGTCCATAACGCCTTCCCTTGCATGGCCCATCAACCAGATCTCGTGATCCTGGACTCACCTCCCGGAAAAAGCTACCGGTTTTTCCCTTCCGAAGATCGTCATCGCGTCGTGCGCATTGGTCCTGATCTTCCGCATGACGCCGCCCATGGGGAATTCATTGGGCTCGCGATGTTTTCCGACACGGGCATAAACATCGCCAAGCAGGTCTATCGGACCATGCCGCATGCCTCGACTGAACCTCAAGTGGCGAAACATGCATCGCTCACGGATCTTCTGCAAGCGGTTATCGACGCGGGGTACGAAATCCACGCCGTACCTACCTATAAGGGCTGGTTGGATGTGGATTCCTTTGAAGATTATCAAAAGGCGTGGGCTCACGTGCGCCGGTGAATTGGCCTCGCGGAAGAAGGGCTTGCAACCCCTTGCTTGAGTGGCATGCTAAACAACCCCGATTTTTTCGCGAGCCTCTAAAATCTTGGCCACAATTACCTCGACATGCTCCTCATCAATAAACGGCGAGAGAATGAACGATTTGAGGGCCACCACGGGTTCACCATAGTCCGTATACCGGTAGCAATCGGTCAGCGACAACACCGCGCCTCGTCCGGCCATGGCTTCCTGATGCACATAGGCAAACACCTTTCGGTTGTACGCATTGTGCGCCAGCAGTTGTTCCCGATAGGCGGGATCCTTAAGCTCCCGCTCTTTGACCCGAAACGTATCCACCCCCTCGGGGTAGACACGAAAAAGGGTCACGGGGCCGAAATTATCCCGATTCATCACGGTGGTGCAGGCATGCCCTTCGAGATGCTCGCGAAGCAAATGCGCCATCTCTACCAGATGCCCAATGATAACCTGCAATCCCTGCTTGCCAAAAAGTTTCAGGTTTGCTAAGGCGGCGAGGACACCGGTTCCCGCCCTCGAGGTCTCAAGCGTAAACATTCCCGGCCGATGCTCCCCAAACTGATAGAGATAGGGCATCTGATCTTGAGAACGCCGAATCAAATCCAAGTCCGCCCGATTCTTGAACAGCACGAGGCTGGAGATGTATGGCGTAAAGCCCGGCTTGTGGAAGTCAACGCCAATACTATCGGCTTGCGACACATGCTGGACTTGGCGTTTCGTCCCGGCAAGCGCACGTATGGTTCGCGGCCGAAACCCCAGCGGATTTGCCTCGAAGTCATAGTCATTAAAGACCGACCAGGCCCAACCAATCACTGCGTCGGCATGGACATGCGGTCGATACGGCAACTGAAAGGCTTCCACAAGTTCGTCGCGGATCGCGACCATGGCACTGACATCATCTAGACCGAAGGCGTCGGTCGTCCCTAGCGTGGCGATAAATGCTGCAATCTTTTTCCCTGCGCGCACCGCAGTCCAGGCTTCGTCGCGGAGCCTGTCCAGATCAATGGCATTGCTCGTATCCGTGGGAATCGTCACCAAATTCTTCGCGCCCAATCCCAGCCATCCCACGCTGTTGTAACGGCAATAATGGCTACAATCGCTGGCAAATACTATGGCGTCCTCCCGAACGCCATGGGTCATAGCCCCGGGAAGGGCCTTTTCCAATCCGACTTTGACCCCGTACAAGGTTGTCCCCGTTCCGCCGAACGTGAAAATCCCTTCGGCACATTCCTGGTCGTAGCCCAGGAGATGGGCTGTCATGGCGGCAACTTCCACTTCCGCCAAGGCAATGCGATGGCTGTACTCGTCCCACGAGAGATTGGGATTGTAGAGCGAGGCCAATAAGATGCCAATTAACGACGAAATCGTCGGTGGCGGGACGACATTCTGCTGCGTATGCGGGTGTCCCCAAATCGCCAGGCCCGAGCAATAGGTCACAAGCTCGGTGGTGACATCCTCTACACTCATACCATTCATAGGCAGGGTGGTCTTACGCGCTGCGGTATAATCCAACGGATCCCGAACTCCAAGAATGGGACGTTCACTTTTGAGGGCATCGACCGCATCCATCGCTCGCATCACACTGTGGACGAAATATGAGTCGTGGACACGGTCAGACACGGGTTGGGGAAACGCCAAACGAATTTTGGTCAAGAGATCCCGATAGTGGGCTGTCATAGGCTACCGTCCGGCTGTTGAGGATGAAGCCGCATTGTAACACAGCGGCAGGCGCGAGTCTCTCTCAACTCATAGGGAATTCTTCCACGAGCCCTTGACTCCCCGCACATCTGAAGTGCAGTATCAACAGGACATCTCCTACCCTGCGGAGCATGATTTATGCAGGTGCCTCCAGACGTCTTGGCTGTCAACCCTCATGCAAAGGTTACCGTAGACTATGTCGGCCGCGGTCGGCACAAGGTAATCATCGCTGATCAGTTTTACTTGCATCCCGATCGACTCCTGCAACTGGCACTCGAACTCCCCTATACCAATCAATTTGAGATTGTGGGAAACTTTCCTGGCGTCCGCGCATCTATTCCCCTTGACACTCGCCATCTTATCGACAAGGTCAGTGAACTGTGGGGCGCTCCACTCTTCCCCTTCTTTACACCTCAACCCGTAGTCTTCCAAGGGATCATCAATAAAGACTACCGGCTCAACGTCGGCCAGCGCCAACCTCATATTGATCAGGACATCACGGCAATGGTGTATCTCAATCCAGAAGACTCGTGCATGGGGGGGACGGGATTGTTTCGGCATCGACCCACGGGACTGGAGCGTGTGCCCATCACTCCCGATCAGGAGATTCGCGAGCTTGCCGACCGGCTGGAACTCAGCGATGAATTTTTTCATACGGCCGAAGGGTATGAGAACTTCCTCAACAGCATGATTTTCAATCCGCTCTTCGCCTGTCGAGAAAATCGGTACATTAACGATGGCAACGAATATTGGGAACTACTCACGCTGATTGAGATGAAGCCCAACCGGCTGATCATTTTCGATGGCCGCTGCTTTCACTCCCAATACATCAAGCCAGAGCATTATACCGAGACCTTTCGCATCAACCAGATCATTTACCTGAGCCAAACGCCGCATCCCACGTCAACATAACGGCTTCTCTCTTCATGCCGACCCCAAAGCGTGAACTGCCCTTTCTTAGCCTCGCCCAACCGGCTCGAGTTGTTCATCCTGGAGATACGTGCGCTCATGATAGGTGTAGGCTACAAAGATGAACAGAATCGCCGCTACCAGCATGATACCTGCGAAAAACCAGTAGTAGTCTGGCCCCGCCAACCGACTTGTGCCATCCTCGGCCTGAATCACATAATTCACTGCCGAGGTGAACGCATTCCCAAGCGACACCGACATCAAAAATAGCGCCATCACGAATGATTTCATCGCCTTAGGGGCTTGGGTGTAGGAAAATTCCAAGCAGGTGATCGACACCATCACCTCAGCGGCCGTCATGATCACAAACGCCAGCAACTGCCAGCGAATGTTGGGATGTCCCCCCGCCACGATCTGCGTCTCAATATGGGCCGAGATGACAAACGCGAGCACGGTGATAAAAAATCCCGTTGAGATTTTTCGGAGAGGGGTTAAGACCACATAGTGCTCAACCAGCGGATAGACCCCATAGGAAAATATCGGAATGAGCACGAGAATCAGAAAGGGGTTGACGACTTGGATTTGGGAGGGAAGCCATTCGATTCCCAGCCACATCCGATCCATCTGTTTAGCCTGCAGGACCCATGCTGAGGCTGTCTGGTCATACAGCGACCAAAAGAACGCGACAAAGAGATACACGGGCGCGAGTCGCAGCATGGCCTGACGGCTCTCCGGCGCCCACAGTTCGCGAAAGAAGGCTGATCCTTTTGGAGGGATATGGGCATACCGCCACCGGCCGAGCCAAAACACCCATGTCGCTAGCAGCATCAAAAGGCCGGGCACCCCAAAGGCCACATGGGGGCCATAGTGATGCAATAGCCATGGGGTCAGCAGAGTAGATATGCCCGCCCCCAGATTAATCGCAAAATAGAACCAGTAAAACGCCTTGGTGAGCAGATGGCGATTCATGGGACTAAACTGGTCGCCCACATTCGCGGATACGCAGGGTTTAATCCCGCCAGACCCGATCGCGATACAGGTCAGTCCCACCGCCAACCCCAGACGGGTATGATCAATCGCTAAGGCCAAATGCCCCATGCAATACACGATGGACAGCGAGATGATGGTTTTATACTTTCCCCAAAACGCATCAGCCACGAGCGCCCCGAATAAAGGAAAGAAATACACCGCCGAGGCAAACAAGTGAAAATAGGCGCGTGCTTCGGCTTCGCTCATGACATCGAGCATCCCTTGCCGATCAACCAAATAGTCAGTCATGAAGATCACGAGAATCGCTCGCATCCCGTAATAGCTAAATCGCTCTGCCGCCTCGTTAACCACCAGATAAGGAATCGCTGGCGGCATCGTCTCGGTTGCGAGTGGTGCTGTTCGGTACGCGGTTCTCCGTGCTTCCATTGCCTGATCTTGAACGGCTCCTCTTTCAGTGACTTATTGCAGAATCCTCGAAATGGCCTTTTCTGGTGAGTTACATAACTGTTATTGCCGGATGAATAGCACGCCACCGCATTTTCGATGTTCACCGCATGGGCTTCTGCGGTATCGAGAGGGTAAACGTTTGTCCCGCCAGATTGTGTATAACACAGGGAAGAAT
>RFGT01000271.1 GCA_003696975.1 Nitrospirota bacterium
CCGCCGCCAACGGCGAATGGCCTCATGATTGCCTGAGAGGAGGACGCTGGGAACGGAGAGCCCCTCTATTCGCACCGGTCGTGTATAGTGAGGGTAATCGAGTAGCGTCTTGGCAAATGAATCCTCCTCGGCTGACGTGGGATGCCCTAATACCCCAGGAATCAGCCGCACCGCTGCATCGATCATAACGAGGGTGGGCAGCTCTCCACCTGTGACCACATAGTCACCGATGGAAATCTCCTCCGGATGAAACTTGATCGTCACTCGCTCGTCGATGCCTTCGTAATGGCCACAGAGCCATACGACCGGCCGTGATTCTTGACTCAAATCCTTGGCGAGATCATGGGAAAATGGTTGGCCTTGAGGGGAGGGCACAATCAATCGCATACGGGAATATTCTCGCCGTAATGCCTCCAGAGCGCGGAAGATGGGCTCAGCTTTCATGACCATACCACCTCCGCCACCGTAGGGAGCATCATCCGCCGTCCGATGAGGGTCACCGCAAAAGTCCCGGATATTCCTCGCCCGGATCTGCACATACCCCTTCTCCTGGGCACGTTTCAGAATACTCCTCGACACCACGGCCTCAATCAATTCGGGGAAAAGGGTCAATACCTCACAGCGCATCATGACACGGCCTTCCAGGCTTTTCCGTCCTTAACGATCAGCCGGCGAGCGGGAAGATCGATATGGATTATCCACTGGCGAGCGGCGGGAACCAACCATTCCTGCCCTGCCTTGTCACGAATCACAAAAACGTGGTGGCCGGGCAACTCCAGGACATCATCAACAATGCCAAGCGATTCGCCTTCTTCATCCTGGACTGTCAATCCAATCAACTCGAAATGATAATACATGCCATCGGGAAGCGGAGGCACCACTGCCTTGGGAATTTTCAACCAGGCGCCTCGATACGCCCGAGCTTGTTCGGGGGTGGAAATCATTTCGAATCGAATCCGGTACCCTAGTCCATCCTTTTTTACCCTGAGCACCCTGGTCGGAACATGTTCACCCGATGGCAACACAAGGATCACGTGATCCAGTCCTTCGAGCCGATCAGGCACATCAGTCCATGACTGAATCCGTACTTCCCCCCTCACTCCGAAGGGCTTCAGGATTCTGCCCACCGCGATAAGCTCGTCTGTCTGGTCAGCCACCATCTGACTTACGTGACAATGCCACCTTCTTGCCCACGCCTTCTCTTCCGGAAGTCTTTGCTGAGCTTAGACATTCACCTTTCCATCGCCGCAAAAGAAGACAAGAATCTCCCCCAGCCAGGACCAAGAAAAAAGGCGACTGAGCAAGAACCAACTAGCTAGATGACACCGGCGGCTTTCGGGATTTCTCAAGCGCCTGCAGAATACCCGAACGCCGGAGCAAGGTCCTCACCGTCTCAGTAGGCTGCGCCCCTTTTTTCAGCCAATCGAGGATCCGATCGGTTTTGAGTTCAGCCTGTGCTGGCTCCTTTAATGGATCATAGGTGCCCACCACTTCAAGACACCGCCCATCGCGACGTGCGCGAGAGTCCGCAGCCACCACTCGGTAGAACGGTCGTTTGTGTCGACCCATCCGTGTCAATCGTAAATGTACCGCCACTTGGCTCTCCTCCTGTGAATTGCTCCATTCATTTCCATAGGGCAAGACTTGATTCCTTCGACTTTTTCTCGATTCATACGCGGAACGTTCGGATCAGCTTGCGCCGCTTTCCCCCTTTTCCTGGTTTTGCCAGCCGTCCCCCCATAAACGACCGCATCATGGTCCGGGCTGTGAGAAACTGCTTGATCAACCGATTGACATCCTGCACCGACGTTCCGCTGCCTTTCGCAATGCGTTTCTTTCGACTCCCATTGAGGATCGTATGATCGCGCCGCTCCTCCGGAGTCATTGAATCAATGACTGCCAGCACGCGCTTCATTTCTTGTTCCGGCATGGACTGATTCAGTCCTCCAGCCATGGATTTCAATCGTTCGCCTCCGGGAATCATACTCAGAATCTGATCGAAGGTTCCCAGACGGTTAACCTGGCGAAGCTGATCCCGGAAGTCTTCAAGCGTAAGGGTATTGCTCGCCACCTTCCGTTGAAGAGTTTCAACGGCTTCCTTGGAATACGCCTCTTGCGCTTTTTCAATCAAGGTCAGGACATCGCCCATCCCCAGGATCCGGGAAGCCATCCGATCAGGATGGAACGGTTCCAGTGCGTCGGCTTTTTCACCGACTCCTAGGAATTTGATGGGCTTACCCGTTGCCGCCTTCAGGGATAAGACGGCTCCACCGCGTGCATCTCCTTCGATTTTCGTCAAGATGATTCCCGTGAGCCCGACTTGCTGATCAAAGCGTGTTGCCACATTGACGGCTTCTTGACCCGTCATCGCGTCAGCCACAAGTAGGACTTCATGCGGGGTTACGGCCTGTTTGACGGCCACCAACTCATGCATGAGCTCCTCATCGATATGGAGTCGTCCCCCGGTATCCAAGAGCACCACATCGTAGCCATGCTCACGCCCTCGCTTGACCCCCTCGATGCAAAACTGCACCACATCCACACTCGCAAGCGCCTGAGAGTCTACTCGATGGACAGGAATATCCAGTTCGGCACCCAAGACGGCCAATTGCTCTCCCGCCGCAGGTCGCCTAGGGTCGGCGGCCACAAGCAGGACCCGTTTCCCCTGCTGCTTGAACAACCGGCCAAGTTTTCCGCAGGTCGTGGTTTTCCCAGAGCCCTGTAGTCCGACAAGCATCATCACCGTGGGCGGAGCCGGCGCCAGAGACAGAGGCGCTTGCTGTTGGCCCATCAAGTCCCTGAGTTCCTCCCACACAATTTTGACGACCTGATGCCCGGGAGTCAGACTTTCCAGCACCTCTCGTCCTACGGCCTTGGCCTGGACTCGGGCAATAAAGTCTTTCACGATTTTGAAGTTGACATCCGCTTCAAGCAGAGCAAGCCGTACCTCTTGCAGGGCGTCGGTCACCTGGCGCTCGGTCAGAGTCCCATGACCGCGCAGCCTCTTGAAAACGGCATCAATCTTCTCTGTGAGTACGGAAAACATCTCGCGTGTTCTACTTGTGCCTGATTCCTTTGCTCTCCTCGTTGGAGGCAAGCATGCCAAAAGGCAGTCTAGACAAGGCTACCAGACCCTGTCAAGAAATGGTCTTACCGTGATTATTTCTTGACTAACGGTTCGAAATCTCGTATGGTCTCTAGCAATTTACCCCTAGAATATTCTCGGAGGCTTTATCACCGCGGCCATGCTTGCTGATCACGCCTAGCATGAAAAAATCTGGATGGACCTTGCTCGGGTTTATTTTTATTGGGGGTCTCCTCGGCGGAGTTCTTGGAGAAATTCTACGAGTTTTTGCCCCATCAGGTACTATTCAAACAATTTTCTCGCGCACGGTATCCCCCGGACTCGATCCTCCATTTACGATCGATTTGGTGCTCCTCAAAGTCACATTGGGGTTTTTACTCAAAATGAATCTCTTGACCTTACTCGGCATCTTTCTCGGCATTTATCTTTACAAGAATCTCTGACTGCCCACCCGCTGATCCGCTCCTCTATGAGGCAGCCACACCAAGCTGAAGCTCCTTCTGCCGAAGTGCCTTGATACGATCGCGTAATTGGGCGGCACGTTCGAACTCCAACGCCTTGGCTGCGGCCTTCATCTCCTGCTGAAGCCGTTCGATCACCGTCTCGATGTCACCCTCGGCCTCATAGAGTTCCTTTTCTTCAGCCACCCGGTCAATGTCCACATAATCGGCCTCGGCTAGCTGCGCTTCAAGATCGTAAATACGCTTGCGAATCGTCTTTGGAGTAATGCCATGTTCGGCATTATACTGCTCCTGAATCCGTCGCCGGCGCGCGGTTTCCTCCAAGGCAATGCGCATCGATTCGGTCACGTGATCGCCATAGAGAATCACCTTGCCCTCGCTGTTCCGAGCCGCCCGTCCCGCAGTTTGAATCAGGGACCGCTGGCCGCGCAGGAATCCTTCTTTATCGGCATCCAGGACTCCAACCAGGCTCACTTCCGGCAAGTCGAGCCCTTCGCGGAGGAGATTGATCCCCACCAACACATCAAAAACCCCGCGCCGGAGGTCACGAATGATTTCGGCTCGCTCAAGGGTATTAATATCCGAGTGCAGATAGCGGACCTTGAGCCCCTGTTCATGGTAATACTCGGTCAGATCTTCGGCCATCCGTTTGGTCAGCGTCGTGACAAGGACTCGATGCCCACGAGCGATCGTCTGCCGAATTTCGCCCAGCAAATGATCCACCTGCCCTTTGGCTGGTTTCACCTCCATCACGGGATCCATCAGCCCCGTTGGTCTGATGATCTGCTCGACGACCGCACCACCCGCACGTTTGAGTTCATACGGTCCAGGCGTGGCCGAGACGTAGATCACCTGATTCATACAGCGCTCGAATTCGTGGAATGTCAGTGGTCGATTGTCCAAAGCCGACGGCAACCGAAAGCCATACTCCACTAAAGTCTTTTTGCGTGAATGATCTCCCTCGTACATCCCGCCGAACTGGGGGATCGTCACATGGGATTCATCTACAATCAGTAAATAGTCTTTGGGAAAATAATCCAACAGGGTTGGAGGAGGTTCGCCAGGCGCTCGGCCACTCAAATGCCGAGAATAATTCTCAATGCCATGACAGTACCCCATGGCTCGGATCATCTCCAGATCGAACCGCGTGCGCTGTTCGATCCGCTGGGCTTCAAGCAACTGACCGCGCTGCTGAAAATAGCGAATGCGTTCCTCAAGTTCCTCTTCAATACCCTGCAATGCCCGTTCATACCGATCCGGGGCAATCACATAATGGCTCTTGGGATAAATGGGAACCTTGGACAGCCGTCGCAGGGTCGCCCCGGTCAAAGGATCGGTCTCGGTAATCGATTCGACCACATCGCCAAACAACTCGACCCGAATGGTATTCGCATCAGACGACGCGGGGAAAATGTCGATCACGTCTCCCCGTGCCCGAAAGGTTCCGCGCTGCAGCTCCGTGTCATTGCGGGAATATTGAATTTCCACCAACTTGGCGAGAATGGTCTCACGCCGAATTTCCATGCCTTCTTCAAGGTACAGCAACATCCCGTGGTACACTTCTGGTGAGCCTAACCCATAGATAC
>RFGT01000272.1 GCA_003696975.1 Nitrospirota bacterium
AGAAAGGGTTGTCTGCATCGTGGATCACCCAGGAACCATTGTAACATAGGTCCCTCTCACGCCTTCAATGCGGTTCATGCCGCTGGAAGGCCTTAAGAGCCGCTCTAACATGGGGATTATCCCTTGTGAGGAAGTGACCTGAAGAAATGACAAACTTGCGTAGTCAACCAGGCAAGTTACAGATCAGCCACCCAGACATCGAGTCCTTTTGTTGGCGTTTTCCCCCAATATCTCCAACCGTGGCGCTCAAAGAGTTTTTCACTCCCGGGCGCCTAAGAAGCTCGATAAAACGCTGAGAAATGGGATTCTCGCTTCAGGAGGACATTGAAAAGCACATTAATATCAAAAAGAACCCCGCTTCACTAGGATGTGGTTTGAAGAGAGTCCCGGTAAACCCCGGCAGGCCTCTTCATCCGCCGAGGCCTTCTCTTTGCCTAGAAGGCGACACCTGCCAGCCGTTGGGTCCATGGGTTTAACCGGGAAGATGGGCCTTCCGCGGGCAACCGGGCGAAAAACTCCACTGCCTAGGACAGTGAGAGATGATGCGATCCGGCCCATGCTTTGCCTTTTTAATGAGTCGTTTCGGGTTGCTCTAACTGGAAAAGGCAGCGATGCTCCGGCTCAACCTCAGTCCCGTGGTAGAAGCCCCTCCTGAGCAACTCCAGCTCCTGGAGTGAGGTCTTGCACAGCAGGAGCATTCAGCAGGGGGGACCCTTTACGGGGAATCCGACTCCGATTAGTCCGAAACACTCACTTCACGTACGGATCTTTAAGAAGCGACAGTTATTTTGGACAGCAGTGGCCGGGAGTCTTCTTAGGCAGGCTGGCTCCTGCACAAGCCGGCAGTGTTCCTCCATCGTCGCCCCTTTGTGGGGGAATTTCTCAGCCACACACCCTGTCAGCCAAGTTGACACTTCCCAGCTTGCGCAGATCGTGTATAGAACTGTTCAAACGGTGTTGTTCCTCTTTGTTTGTAGCCTTTTTCTCATTTCCCTCTGTTGAATTTTTTGTCACTGGCAGGAAGACTCGCATGCTCCATCAAATGCCAAAGTGGCGCGACTCGCCGGTCGATGTACAGGCGATTTCAGACACTTCCGTCACGTTCGGCCTGCCGGACTAGCGTGGAATCGCGTGGCGGGCTCACTTGGTATGAACCTTGCCATCCACGCTTTGCACTTTGCACGGCAACGGCTGCTGTCAGGCGGCTCTCTTATCCCATTTACCAAAGAAAGGAGGAACAACATGAGTGATCGCCGCACATCCTTGAGACAATCCCTACGGACTGGTCTCTCCATAGCCTGCTCCGCCCTTCTTGTGGCCGGCCTGGCGGGCAATGCCGGGGCAGCCTCGTTCCAGGGCTTAGGGGATTTGCCCGGCGGAATCTTTGAGAGCGTGGCCTTTGACGTCTCCAGCGATGGCTCCACCATCGTCGGCCGAGGCACCTCTGCCTCAGGAGATGAAGCCTTTATCTGGGATACTTCCATGGTATGCGCAGTCTGCAAAGCGTGTTAGCTACGGATTTCGGGCTGGAGGCCTCACTTACCGGCTGGCAGTTAGCAGAAGCCACAGGCATCTCGGCGGATGGGCTCACCATCGTTGGATCTGGGATCAACCCCTTGGGTGACACCGAAGCCTGGGTGGCCCAATTGGACGCACCGACTCAACCCATCCCTGAACCGAGCACCATGCTGCTTTTCGGTACTGGCTTGGCCGGCCTCATTGCCTGGCGCAGGAACCGCACTGCCCCGGCCCTGCATTGAGTACCACACCGTTCCCCTTTTCTGGGGAAAGGGGAACGGTCGACCCTCACGCACCAGGGGTTGGCCAGATGAGCCGGCTTGGCCGGTTCTGCTCCTTTTGGCGACACCGGTTCTTAGCCATTAGACTGCCGCAAGTAAGGTTTTCGCATGCCCCTTCGTGCTCACGACTGGTTCCGCCAAGCCCAAGCTGATCTGCGCCATGCCGTCCATGCTCGTGCCGACGGCGAGTGTGGAATTACCAAAGGGGTCGGGAGTCTTTTGTCTGCCGTTTTATGAGCGCAACGAGTCTGTGACAGTATAATTGGGCTCTTTAGCTGGTTGAAGCCTCATTCATGGAAACTGTGAAAGGTGAGAAGAAAGCTGGGAAATTTGGCGATGTAAAGTGGCAGCCCGGTCAACGTCAAGAAACGCCCCATATTCTAGCTGTGTAGTCCGAGAACCCGGCGGATTCCTGCTTCGACCACGCCCCAGGCATGAGGCGGTAACGCTCCAATACGCTTCTTTAAACGGTGCTTATAAATAGGTCCCAGTGATTCGCATTTGACAAAACTTCGTATACGAAGCCCGGTTTGCTCTGGTTGGTCCGGAATGGTCACTCGCAGCGGCCCGGGTTTTGACGTGATAGGCAGCACGAGCACGTCTGGGCAGAAGTCATTGATTGCATTGATGCTGACAATGAGCGCAGGACGAGGCTTGGGATGGCTTAGGAGCTCAATGGTCCAGATGTCTCCTCGATTGATTCGGTCCACTGGTCATGCTCCATCGTTTGCATCCAGACGTCGTGCTCGAGCGCCTCCTCTGTGTCCATATGGTGCTGAGCCAGTGCGCGCCGGAGTGAGATCTCTTCATTCACGTCTTTGAACCGCCGCAGCACGCGCTCGAGCTTTTCTGAGCGCGATTCCCCTGGTAACGTATCGAGGAAGCGGACTAGCCTCTCATCCACCGTCACTGAGAGTTTTGTCTTCATAGCAATCTTCTCCTTCAATATATCCTACTAACTGTAGATATCATATCTTATAGCAAGAGGCAAAGGATTGGTGAACTGTTACAAGCTGTACGAAAGAGGTCACCCATTAGAATGTTTCCCCAGTTGGCACTAGAGTCGCGCAAGAGCCTAGGACAGATCGCGTATTGCGAGCGTTCCTAGTGTTTGACTCAGCAGGTACTGACCTCGGGTCACGTTATTGCCTAACACCAAGTTGGAGCCTCGCTAGTCCTTACAGCTCACACGGATTGTTCAGCTGGTAGTAAATGCGCTAATCGATGGGGTCGTTTCTTGATTATTATCAATCCTTCACAGCAGGGGCAGGGTCCCGTTAGGGCACAGTCAATAAACGACCCCTTGCAAGTTACTCTGCGGAGTTACGGGGCTCTATGAGGCCAACGGTGTGAAAAGGTGACAGCCGGGTAGGGGCGCCTGGCTTCAACATCCCGTAACGAGCACCAACGGTCTTTACTCGTTTCCAACAGCCACCCAACTCCTCTATCGACAGGTCCTGTAGAAGGTGTAAAAACACGAGAGCACTAATTCGCGCCAACTCAAAAAAGGGGTCGTGAGTATTTTTTAACGTTTACACTTTCTTTAGATATTGTAGAAACGGGGAAACACTGGGAGAGGAGGAGAGTTCTTTTTCATGGCAACACCTTAGCCGATTAAGGCTGAAAGTGTTGCACTTGGAGTGAGAACCTAAAAGTGGATGCGTTGCTGACTACGTCCTGATACAGTGAGGGACACACCGAGGCAAATGGCTACATTCGAGGCTAGTCCAAGCAGTCCAGCGTGAAATCCCCAAACCTTACCGTAGCCGAGCAAGGTCAACCCTACCGAAACCAACGTACCGACAACTAGACCCACCAACGCAGCGCGTGCCGTCAGTCTCGGCCAGGTCAAACCCAGGATAATGGCCGGCGCCACCTGGGAGAGTAGCTCTACCTTCAGCTCGGTCAGACCCCAAAGGGTGAGGCGGGGCACCAGGGCCAGGGTTACCAGAAGCACCATGATGCCCCAGGAAAGGTATTTTCCTGCCTGTGTGATCGCCCGTTCAGGCCGGCCGCTCAACACAGTCTTTCCCAGTATGTCCTTAGCCAGGATGGAAGATAGGCTCAGCAGCACCGAGTCCACTGTGGACATGATGGCCGCGACTATGCCGGTCACCACCACAACCACCAGCGCATACAGCAGGGTCGACCGGCCGGCCCATTCTTGCAGCAGCAGCGGCATGATCCGATCTGCGGTCACGCCGTCCAGTCCGGCGAAATGTCGGATGCCGATGATGCCGATGACGAATACCACCAACGTGCTCATAAATGGCATGAAAACCATCAGGTTCAGGGAGCATTTTAGAGCGCGTTCGTCACGGGCGGCGTAGATTCGTTGAATGGCTTGCGGGTACACCGCGCCGGAGAAGCCGACCAGCAGCACGGTGCTGATCCAGGTGCGAACCACTGTCCAGGAAGGCACCGCCGCTTTTTCCGGTTGATTCTCAACAATCCAATGCGTAAGGCCCCCAAGACTGCGCAAATCCGGCAAGGCGGCCAGCAGCAGCCCAGTCAGTCCCAGCAGCAGCATTAAACCCTGCACACAATCGGTCCAGGCCACGGCGCGCATGCCGCCAAGGGTCTCGTAGATGATCACGACGCTGCCCAGAAAGACCACCCCCAGCCAGTACGGTACGGCATGTCCTGAAAGGCCGGTTACCACGTGCCCCATAGCCATGAGCTGTGCTAGCAGAAAGTTGGCCACGGCCACAACAATCAGCAGGTTCGCCAAAAGGGTGAGCAGGGGGCTGCAAAAGCGGTGGTCCAACCAGTCCCCCGGCGTAACAAACCCGTGCTCTTTGGCTAAACGGTGGAGGCGTGGCGCGAATGCGAGATACACCACCACGATGGCCATCATGAAGCCCACACTCATGACCCAGGCAAAGCCGAGGCGGTAAGCCTCACCTGGATAGCCCAGCAGGGTGTTGCCGCTGTATTGCGTGGCGTACAGCGTCAAAAACAGGACAAATCCTCCCAAACGCTTCCCGGCCAGGTAGAAGTCGTCCAGCGATTCGCTCTTGCGCTTATGACGTGCCACAGCTCCGACGACCATCATGCCAACCAGGTAAAGGCCGAAGAAGCTCAGCGCGCCGGGACCGAAGGGTAAGCGTTCCATCTGCTTACGCTTTACAAAAGGAATTTAGAGTAAGAATCGGAACTCGATGAACGTGTGCCCTTAAGCTTTCGCTCCACGCTTCATTTCGCACTTCAAACTCCCAAATCCGAATTCGTCAGCGCCAGAACTTTCGAATCACAAACACGGTGAACAGCGCCACGCCAAGAGTAGCGGTCAGGGAAAGGACGGTCCAGTGAGGCAGGCCTAGCCAGACAAGCAGTGTCTGGTTCCTGGGGAAGTACCACGGAATCGTGGCGGCAAACAAGAGGGCATAAGCGAGCCACACCCAGCCGGGAAAGACGGTGCCGGGTTTCATGAGGCATCTTTCCGTTGCGTCCAGGCTTTATCCCTGCCCTCGTGCAACAACCAACCGGCCAGGACGGCCGTCTGAGTGTTCTGATCGAGTCGGGGGTTGACTTCCATCACATCCATATCCACCAACTCGTCCGCTAGCGCGTGAATAAAATCCAGCACTTGGCACAGGCTCAGGCCAGCCTAAGCCCACGCCGAATTTCGGTTCGGTGTCCGAACCGAGAGGAGTCCTTTGCCCGATTCCTCAGTCCACACACCACTAGGGAGTAACCGGCTGTCCTGATCTAGGGAAAATGGGCGGGACATCCCCTCTTCTCAGGAGGAACTCCCGCCTTACTTCACAACTGGCACTAGCTTGTTGACGGGCAAAGCAAATTGACTCAGCCAGATGGTTGGAGCATGCTTCACAGATAATGGGATCGGACCAAAGGGAAGCGAAAAGGGTAACAGTTTCCTTCAATTCCTCGTAGGGTTTCTCCTGGCAATGCACACCAAGAACTTCCTCTTTATCTGTGTTTGGTTTGAAGATAGTCGAGATACGCCTGGCAGGCCTCGTCATCCGTCGGCGCCTTTTCTTTGCCTAAGGCGACACCTGCTAGCCGTCGGGTCCATGGGTTGAACCGGGAAGGTGGGCCTTCCGCAGGCAACTGGGCCAAAAACTCCGCTCCTGCATGGGACAGTGAGATATGACGCGCTTTGGCCCAGGCTTTGGCTTTCTTAATGAGTCCTTCGTCCATACGGAGCGTGAGTTTGGTTGGCATGCTGCAAGCCTCTGGCGCACATGTTGTACCAAAGTATACGTCCCCAAGCGTCTATGGTCAATGACGACCACACTCTCTTAGAATCGTTTTCCTCGCACCAAGAAAAACCCGACTTTTTCCGCGAATGACGAAAAAGGGGTCGGAAGTCTTTTTATCTGCATCTTTCTGCTAAGGGAAGAAACTGCAGCGTCGTTTTAATGTGGATTATCCTGTGTGCTGTTTAGGTTTGCTGGTTGGTAGAGCAGGTAGCCGCTTTCAATTGCCGAGTGAATTGCTCGATTGTGGTGAGAAAATGTGGAGTATTATGGTGCTCTTCGATAAGCCTGACAAGGGCACTGCCCACAATGGCACCGTCGGCGAATTGTGCAATCCGATGAACATCCGCTGGCGTGGCGACCCCGAATCCCACGGCCACCGGCTTTTTCGCGACCTTTTTCAGGCGAGTCACGGAGGTTTGGACATGGTCCATGTCCGTTAACTTGGCGCCGGTGATTCCGGTTAAGGAGACATAATAGATAAATCCTCGGGTTCGCCGGATGACTTCCCTGCGGCGGGCTGGCGTGCTTGTCGGGGCGAGAAGAAAGATGACGCACAGGCCGGTGGCTTCTGCAGCAGTCCAGAGCGGTTCAGCTTCCTCGGGGGGCATATCCGGAATGATCACGCCATCCACACCTGCCGCGACCGCTTCTCGGCAAAAATTCTCTTCTCCCATGGCCATAAGCGTATTGTAATAGGCCATTAAGATCAGGGGGATGGCTACTTTGGCTCGCAAGGTGTGAACCAGTGCCAAGATTCGTCTCAACGAGGTGCCTGCCCGCAAGGCTCGTTCGGCAGCTTTTTGAATCGTGGGGCCGTCGGCAATCGGATCGGAAAAGGGAACACCCAGCTCAATAAGATCGGCGCCTGCCTGTTCCAATGTGGCTACCAACGCCTCAGTCTCCGCCAAGGAAGGATCACCTGCCATGATGTAGGGAATCAGCGCCTTTTCTCCACGGCATTGGAGTTGGTCGAACGTGGAGGCAATTCGATTAGGTACCGGAGGAGCCATTGTTACAGGGCAATACCTCGCAGGCGGGCAATCTGGTTAACGTCTTTATCCCCCCGGCCGGAGAGGTTAATGATAAGGATCTGTGACTTTTTCATGGTTGGGGCTAACTTGATGGCCTCCGCGATGGCATGCGCGCTTTCCAAGGCGGGAATAATTCCTTCCTCACGCGCAAGCAGATCGAAAGCGTCCAAAGCTTCCTGGTCGGTGGCGGAGGTGTAGCGGATCCGACCCGTATCGTGATACAGGCTGTGTTCGGGCCCAACAGCAGGATAATCCAATCCGGCTGATACCGAGTGCGTGAGATTCACTTGGCCATGTTCATCTTGGAGCAGATAGGTCATGGTCCCATGGAGCACCCCAGGACGCCCGCCGGCAAATCGGGCGGCATGTTTGCCGCTGGCGAGGCCCAATCCTCCGGCTTCCACGCCTACCATCTGTACCTCTGGATCTTTCAAAAAGGGGTAGAAGAGGCCAAGGCTATTACTTCCACCCCCCACGCAGGCGATCAGGCAATGGGGTAGCCGGCCTTCCGCTTCGAGAATTTGTCGTCTGGCTTCTCGTCCGATTACTGCTTGGAAATCCCGGATCATCATGGGATAAGGATGAGCTCCCAGCACTGAGCCCAGCAGGTAATGCGTAGTGCGCACATTGGTGGTCCAATCGCGCATGGCCTCACTGATGGCATCCTTCAAAGTGCGACTGCCGGCATCGACTCCTGTGACTTTGGCGCCCAACAAGCGCATGCGGAAGACATTGAGCGCTTGCCGCTCCATGTCCTCTGTACCCATATAGATTTCAGCTTCCAACCCGAACATGGCGGCTACGGTGGCCACGGCGACGCCGTGTTGCCCGGCCCCAGTTTCAGCAATAACTCGGTGCTTGTTCATGCGCCGAGTCAACAGGGCCTGCCCCACGGTATTATTGATCTTGTGTGCGCCAGTATGGCACAAGTCCTCTCGCTTCAGGTAAATCTTCGCTCCGCCTAACGTCTTGGAGAGTCGGCGAGCAAAGTACAAAGGGGTAGGGCGCCCGACATATTGCTTCAAGCAGTCGTGAAACTCCTTTTGAAACGCTCGATCCCGGCGCACTCGGAGATAGACCTCCTCCAATTCCAGAATTGCCGGCATCAAGGTTTCAGGCACATACCGGCCGCCGTATCGGCCAAACCGACCACGTGAATCAGGAAAAGCGGTGAGGGTCTTGGGGGCGCGTGCCCCCTTAGCTGTTAGCCGCTTCATGGTCCATACTCAGTCTCTTCTCGATACGGATCCACTCTCATGTTTCTGTGCCCTGGGTTCCAACTCATGGCATTTCTTCCCTTTCATGGAGGAGAAAAGCCTGAGAGGTTGAGCTCCCAAGAAGTTGCGCTCCGTGGAGATTAGGGCTGAGTATACCGGGAGGTCGTTAAGGATACAAGTTTGACGGCGTGAATGAAGGCATGAACCTTAGAAGGATCCTTTTTCCCGGGCGAGCTTTCAACACCACTGCTGACGTCCACGCCATAGGGTTGAACGCGGCGAATAGCCTCCTCCACATTGTCAGGCGTCAACCCACCAGCCAACAGAATTGGAGCGGCTGTGGCGACTTCAGCCGCCAGATTCCAGTCAGCTTGCTGCCCGGTTCCGCCGTAGGCAGCCTCGTGGTACGCGTCAATCACGAATCCGCGGACTCGTGCCCGGCCTCGGTATTCGGCCATGGCGAGAAATGTCCTGCGGTCGCGCAACCGAATCCCGCGCAATACAGGTCTCCCAAGGGCCTCGCAATAGGTTGGAGGCTCATCGCCGTGGAGTTGCGCGAGAGCAAGACCGCACTCGTCGATCAGTGTCCGGACATAATCGAGTTCTTCATTCACGAAGATACCCACGGGCACTAGTAATGGAGGAAGTTGTGCGATGATGGATTTGGCCAGTTGGGGTTCGATGTAGCGCGGACTTTTTTTGAAAAAGACGAATCCCAGGGCATCGGCTCCGGCTTCCGCCGCACACAGGGCATCCTTCAGAGAGGTAATACCGCAAATTTTCACTTGAACACTCTGGTGATGTCTGGGTTCAGCGCAGCCCACGTGTTGCATATTCCTTGCCCTGTGTTGGCTTACACCCACCGCGTGCTAGTTGAATCCTCGTCGCAGGCCTTGTGCTCCTCTTGAGAGGCGGAGACTCCCAGCAATTCCCGTATCTTGTCCGTGATGGAATCGGCTTTGAGTAAAGCTTCTCCGACGAGCATACCCTTGGCTCCTGCTTCAGCGATGCGAAGGACATCGTCTCTCTTGTGTAAACCGCTTTCGCTGACGAGAAAGATTTCAGGAGGAAGGCGTTTAGCCAGCCGCTCGGTCACGGTCAGATCCGTGGAAAACGTGTGCAGGTCTCGGTTATTAATGCCAACCAGGCGAACATCGGGAATGCGCTCGAGCACGAGATCCACTTCTCGTTCGTGATGGGTCTCGATGAGCACTTCGAGATGGAGTTCGCGGGCCAGAGCCACGAAGTCTTCCAACTGAATTCGGTCGAGCCCAGCCACAATCAACAGTACGGCATCCGCACCATAGGCCCGTGCTTCGTAGAATTGAATGTCTCCGATCATGAATTCCTTGTTCAGGGTTGGCAACCCTACCTGGTCTTTGACGGCTGCGAGATATTCTAAAGACCCTTGAAAAAAGTCGCGGTCGGTCAGCACAGAAATGGCGGCTGCACCATGCTGGCAATACGTGTGGGCAATGGCCACAGGATCGAAGTGATCGGCGAACTCCGGCCGCATCAGGCCCTGACTGGGCGAAGCTTTTTTGACTTCGGCAATCAGTGCAGGAGCTGTGGGACGAGATGCTTTCTGAAGAGACTGGAGAAAAGGCAAGGGAGTCTGGCGGTCAGCGATGCGAGCTTTGAGGTCGGCGACATAGCGCCGGCTTGTTTTATGTCGGAGTTCAGCTCTCTTGTGTTCGAGAATGCGCTGTAGAATCATGATGCCAGGCGATTGGTACAAGCGATAAGGGCCTCCAGCTTTTCATAAGCGGCTCCATTGTCCAGAATGTCTCCCGCGAGCTGGGCGCCTTCTTTCAAGGTCTTCACGCGACCACAGGCAACGAACGCTGGAGCGGCGTTCACGGCGACGATGTCCCGTTTTGCCCCCCGCCGACCTCTTAGGATATCTTGCACGATCCTGGCATTTTCCTGGGGAGTCCCGCCTTCCAGTGCTTTGGAGGGCACTCGAGGGAGATCGAAATCCTCAGGCGTGACGTGGTAGTTGGACACACGACCGGCTTTTCCTTCTGATACATCGGTCGGACCTGTGAGGGTAATCTCATCGAGACCATCCCGCCCATGTATCACGAAGCAATGTCGAGTTCCCAGTCGAATGAGGACCTGAGCGAGCTTCTGCGTCAAAGACTGCTCATAGACACCCAAGATCTGGATGGTGGCGTTGGCTGGATTGGAGAGTGGTCCGAGAATATTCATCAGTGTCCGAATGCCCATGTCGGCTCGTGGTTTGGCGCAATGTTTCATCGCTCCATGATAGAGCGGGGCGAAAAGAAATCCAATGCCGACTTCATTGATGCATTCCTCCACCCGTTCCGGGGACAGGTCGATGTTCACGCCGAGAGCAGCCAACACATCAGCGCTTCCAGACCGCGACGAGACAGAACGATTGCCATGCTTAGCCACGGTGATGCCCGCGCCCGCCACGACGAAAGCCGCAGTCGTGGAAATGTTGAAGGTATTGGCCCGATCACCTCCGGTCCCACAGGTATCGACGACCAGGGGGGCCGCGACATGAATCTGGTGGGCCATCGCTCGCATAGCCTTAACCGACCCAGTGATTTCATCCACGGTTTCGCCCTTCAGCCGGAGGCCCATCAGATAGGCCGCAATCTGCGCCTCGGAGGCCTTACCGTGCATGATCTGGAGCATCACCTCTTCGGCCTCTTTTTCCGAAAGGGAAATACCCTCGGCAATTTTCGCTAATGCGCTTTTGATCATCTCGGTTTCGTACTCGGTGCATCCGCATCTACGAAAGTAGAGAGGCTGAATGTATGGCAGTATGGGGAGTTGGAAGTGCGAGAAAGTTTCGCAGGAGATCCTTGCCCGCGATGGTGAGAATCGACTCCGGGTGAAACTGAACGCCTTCGGCGCCTGTGGGCCGATGGCGGATCCCCATGATCTCCCCTTCTTGGGTTTCCGCAGAAACTTCGAAGTCTGGCGGCAAGGTTCGTCGGTTCACCAGCAGCGAATGATATCGCGTGGCGTCGAAAGGATTGGGTAAGCCGGCAAAGATGGTTTTGCCATCGTGATAGATGGGTGAGACCTTGCCGTGCATGAGCCGGTCAGCCCGAATAATTTCCCCACCGAAGGCATAAGCCAATGCCTGATGCCCCAGGCATACCCCTAAGACGGGGATATGTCCGGCAAAACGGCGCAGCGCCTCTACGGAAATGCCGGCTTCTCTGGGAGTACAAGGCCCGGGAGAAATTACTAATCGGTCGGGCCGAAGCCGTACAATATCTTCAAGGGCAATGGCATCGTTGCGATATACGTGCACCTCTTCGCCCAACTCCCCGAAATACTGGACGAGATTGTAGGTGAAGGAATCGTAATTATCGATGAGCAACAGCATCCTGTATTCTTCTGGCTGGCTTGGTTAATCTCAGTAGACGGCTTTAGTAAACGGCTTTTGTACCGCTCCCGAACCTAGGGTCTTCACGCTAATCCCTGGTGAGCCATTTCGATGGCATGCATCATAGCCTTAGCCTTATTGCAGGTTTCCTCATATTCTCGCACGGGATCGGAGTCAGCCACAATACCTGCGCCTGCCTGGATGTACGCACGGGTGCCTTTGAGCATAATTGTCCGAATATTGATACATGTGTCCATATTACCGGAAAAGCTGATATAGCCGACTGCCCCAGCGTAAGGTCCGCGGCGCGTCGGTTCCAATTCTTCGATGATTTGCATGGCACGGACTTTTGGCGCACCGGAGACTGTTCCTGCAGGAAAGCAGGCTTTCAAGACATCATAGATCGTGTAGCGGGGATCCAGACGACCGGTGACTTGCGAGACGATATGCATGACATGGGAATACCGCTCAATGCTCATGAATGGATTGACCTGAACCGTTCCGGCCTGCGCGACGCGGCCGACATCGTTCCGACCGAGATCGACTAGCATGACGTGTTCGGCCCGTTCTTTCTCATCGGCAAGCAGTTCCTGCTCCAGTGCAAGATCTTCTTCGGGTGTCCGCCCTCGCCGGCGAGTCCCTGCGATAGGGCGAACCACAATATCCTGTTCTTCACAGCGGACTAGAATTTCGGGCGAAGAACCCACAAGCTCGATCCCGGCGATGCGGAGATAGTACATGTAGGGCGAGGGATTGATCACGCGCAAGGCGCGATAGATTTCCAAAGCCGTTGTGTGGGTTTCCGTCTCCCAGCGCTGGGAGAGTACCGCTTGGACAATATCCCCTGCGTGAATATATTCTTTGGCTCGGCAGACCTTCTTTTCAAACTCCGCTTGGTTCATATTGGCGGAAAAGCGGACAGCCCGGCGTCTTGTCATGTGGGGCCGTTTGGGTAAGGGTTTTTTGAGTCGAGCAATAATCCGCTCAATGCGGGTAACGGCATCCGTGTAAGCCCGCCGTAGAGCGGCTCTCCCAGTATCGGTAATGTGGGCGTTGGCCACGACTTTGATGGTATGGGCCAGGTTGTCAAAAATCAGCAGGGTATCGGCCAGCAGAAAAGCCAGTAGAGGAAACGGGGTGGGAATACGGGGAAAAGAGGGGATAGGCTCAAAAAACCGCACGAGATCGTAACTTATGTATCCAACGGCTCCTCCGACAAATCGGGGCAATCCGGGAACGGAAACAGGACGAACGTGTTGCATGACTTCCTGCAGGCGGTCAAGCGGGTTGGTGCCCAAAGAGGTTCGATGCGCGGTTCGACCCGTCTGAATAATCCAGTCTCCCTGGTCTTCCCACATAACTTGGGTTGCTCCACTGCCCAGGAATGAGTAGCGAGCCCATTTTTCTCCGCCTTCCAGACTTTCAAAGAGAAAAGCTGTGGTTCCGGTGTTGATTTTAGAAAACGCCGAGACCGGGGTCTCAAAGTCGGCCAGGATTTCTCGAAAAATGGGTACCAGATTCCCTTGGGTTGCCAGATGGCAAAATTCGCGAAAATCCAGGGAATAACAAGGAGTTGTCATGGGGCGGACCGTATCATAGGGATTTCGACCAAGTCAAACCACACTGTTCTAGGGACTGCACATACAGTCCGCTCCATCTGTGTCTGAACCGGAATAAAGCAAAGCCTTGCCTCTCGAAAAAGGCAAGGCTCACGCAAAAAGGGCTAGGGAAGAAGCGTTACGGCTGACTGACGATCAGTTTTTGTCCAATGGCAATCAGATCACTGTCGAGATGGTTCCATTTTTTGAGATCGTCGACCGTGACACCATATTCCCGTGATATTCGATACAGCGTGTCGCCCTTTTTCACGGTGTAATAGATGGGTTCAGTAGCAGCGGCAGCAGGTGTCGAAGAAATAGGTTCGGTAGCAGTGGCAGCAGAAGCGCTCAATTCCTGGAAATCGGATTCTTCAAAGGAGAGGTCTTCCAATCCTAAGTCAGCGAGGCTTTCTTCCGACAAGGTTGGTTCTTCTGCCGAAAGGGTCTCGTCGTCTGGAAGTGCTGCTTCCTGTTGCTGTGTCATGGCTTCCTGCTGGCGAGCCAATTGCTCACGCAGGGCTTGCAGTTCCATAGTCAAATCCCGATTTTTTGCCTCAAGCTCGGCCATCTTCTGTTGAGCCTCTTGGATCTGAGCATTGAGTTCCCCGGTACGTTTCTCCTCTTGGGCGAGCAGGCGTTGAAAGTTCAGTGCTCGAGCCTTTTCCGCCTCGTACTTCTCTGAACTCACACAGGCTGTCAGGCTTCCCAACAGGGCTAAGATCACCAAGTTGGCTGTCCAAGCTCTGTATGGCACTCTTCCTGCTTGACATCCTTCCTTGGTCGTCGTGTGTGTCATAAACATTCACCCTCCAATTGCGTGTTGCGTGTTAGGTAGATTCCTCCCATACTTGGCACATCCCCTTGCGCCTTGGATACCGATACGCGTGCAAGAATAGAGCGAGGCAGAAGGAATGTCAATTCATATCGGGAATGGTGTTGTCTCGTCGAGAGAGTTTGACCGCCTTGTGGGGCTATGCTATACGAATTGCCTATCATAATCACCGGAGTGCAAAGATGAGCGATCGGCATGTACAGATTGGAGGGGTGTCACTCCGCTTGGCCCAACCTATTCCCACGGACCAGGAATGGATTGGCGATCGGGAGATCTTGCAACAACTCCTGGCTTGCTGGTTGACGATCGATCCCCGTGACCTCCCACTGTGTCCTCGTATCATCGGCCCGCCGGGGATCGGCAAGACGACCTTGGCCATCTCTGCTGCACGTGAGCGCAAGCAGGCGCTGTATATTTACCAATGTACCGCCGATACCCGTCCAGAGGATCTGCTGATCACACCGGTGGTGACCGAAGGAGGGACGATTGCCTATCAAGCCTCGCCATTAGTTACAGCCATGATTGAGGGGGGAATTTGCCTATTGGATGAGGGGAATCGGATGAATGAAAAGAGTTGGGCGTCGCTTGCTCCGCTGCTTGATCACCGCCGTATGATCGACTCCGTGGTTGCAGGCATTCAAGTACACGCCCATGAGAATTTTCGCTGTTGTGTGACGATGAACGAGGATGCCTCAACTTATGAGGTGCCCGATTATATTCTCTCGAGACTGCAGCCGAGCTTGAAGGTTGAATTTCCACGGCGTGAACATGAATTGGCGATCTTGCGGTATCATCTTCCCTTTGCTCCCCAAGAGGTGTTGGTGTTGGCGGTAGAATTTCTGCAACGCGCTCACCAATTGAATCTTCACTTTTCCGTGCGAGATGGCATTCATCTCCTCCAATATACCTTAAAGCGCTTGGCTCAGGATCCCCTCCATCCACTGTCTCGGGATGCGGTATGGCGGGAAGCTTTAATGAAGGTGCTGGGGGAGGAAGCTCTCGATCTCGAAGAGCTGGCGAGGCAGCGTCAGCGCATTGCAGGAGAGCAAAGTCTGCCAAAAGGGCTTGGTGATTTCTTCTTCGAGCCGGATGATCCGCTGCATCCAGATCGCTGAGCACGGCGAGAAGGTTGTAGACTTCTCCGGTACGACTCGCAAAAACCATGGTTCGAGAAACTCAACTGACTCGTCAGATCTTTACACTGTCTCCGCAAATTCAAGTGATCCCCATCACCCATGGCAGCAGCGATATCGCCAAGGAAGTTCGAGAGCTCTTGCTGTCACGACGAGCAGATTGTCTCGCCGTGCCCCTACCGCCTTCGGGGGCTGAGCTTATCGAACGTGGGATTGCCCAACTGCCGCGAATTAGTCTCGTGATTTGGCCGGAACCAGCTTCCGAGCACGAATCAGTGTGCAACTTTGTTCCGATTGATCCTTGCCAGCCGGTGATCATGGGACTTCGCGTCGCCATGACCGAAGACATGGCCAGAGCCTATATCGACCGGGACGTTACTCGTTTCGAGTTGATCAGCTATCCTGTTCCTGATCCCTATTCGCTGCGCTATGTGTCGTTGGCCGCCTATTGCACGGCGTTGCTGCCGTTCTTGCCGTACCCCAAACCCCAGAGCCAACATTGGCAGCGAATCAAGTGGATGGCATTCAAACTCCATGAATTGGAACTCGACTATCGACATATTGTCTGCCTGTGTCCCGTTGAAGATTGGCCGTGGCTTCGAGAAGCGTATCGAGAACGGCTACCCTATGAACCGCCCGAAACTGTGGCAGGGGCTCCCATTCTCTGTTCCGTTGCTCCATCGACGCTCTATTTCGCCCTCTGTGAGTTGCCGTTTTTGACAGCATTGTTTGAGCGGCGACGAGCAGAAGCCCGTGCGGATGAGGCGTTGACTGTCGATGGGGTCAAAGAGTTATTACTGGAATCGCGCCGGCGATGGAGAGAACGGCGGTCGGCCGAATTCGCTCAAGAGGCGGATTGGGTTACCCCCAATCTGCTGCAGCAGTATCTCCAGTATGTGCGTAATCTCAGTCTGCTCGAATGTCGCCTCACGCCTGATCTGTACACGCTAGTGGTGGCTGCCAAGCAAATGGCCGGAGATGATTTTGCCGTGACCTTGTTGGAAACGGCCAAAACCTATTGCTATCAAGATGATCCCGACCTTGATAAGCCTTCACTTCCGGTTTGGAAGGTGGGAGTGACTCATCTCGAGTCGCCGGAAGGGGAAGTGGCCCGAGGTAAGAATCGTTTGCAAGGCGAACCGGTTGTCTGGCGGTCTCTTTGGTTGAAACCTGAGCCACCACCTCTTCGCAAACGTCAATGGGCTTATCAGTGGAATCCCTTTCGGCAATGTTCCTGGCCGCCTGAGGATATGAGAATTGAAGGGTTTGCCGCACGCGTGCGTGAACACGCTCGCACGGTACTAGGGGCGGATTGGGCCAGGACGGAAAAGTTTATGACCTCTTTGCGCGATGGAATCGATCTTCGGGAGACCTTACGCCAGTGGCCCCTGACGGCTCCTCCGAGAAAGCCGGATATTTATGTCAAGGAAATCCCCCCATCGCGGGGAAATGTGGAAATCGTGATCATGCTGTTTGAAGTCCCTGCAGATCCCCACACCTTTTCATGGCAGGCGACGTGGTATGCTGAACATCCTCACGAATCCACGCTTTGCTTTTATGCCACACCGTTTCTGGAGAACATGGTAGGGCCTGGTATCGGGCAGTCACGATACGGAGGAGCATTTTTTCTGTTTCCTCCGCGGCCAATTCCCAATATTTGGGAGGATCCGAGGTTCGCGTTTACCAGGACGTTGGAGGAACGATTAATTGCGGGAGCTGCAGCTCATTCACGCGAGGCTGTGCTCACCTTGGTTTCACCGATCTCCCCCCTCATGAGCTGGCGCACCATTGTCCGTCGATTTGGTCGAAAGCTGGTGGTCATTCCATTGTCTCGATTTTCCGGTCAAACGATTGCTCGCTTGCGGCGGTTTCACGTGTTGAACGGTCACGAAATTCGCAGTTTTGCTGCCCAATTTATTCAAGGATAAGGGATGTTTTTCTTGCCATGTCGCGTGGGAGATTGGATCAGAGTTGTCTCAAGGAATACTGACTCATGAGTCTCTCTTCCCCTTCTCGATCCGAGATTGAGCATCAGATTGAGGCACTGCGTGCCCAGATTCGACATCACGATTATCTCTACTACATTGAGAATCGGCCTGAAATTTCCGACGAGGAATACGATCGGCTTTTTCGCGCCCTTCAGGAATTAGAGGCGCGATATCCCGAACTTGTCACGCCAGACTCTCCAACCCAGCGGGTAGGCGCTCCTCCACAGGAGCAGTTTCGAAAAGTCCGACACGAGCGGCCACTTCTCAGCTTAGATTCCGTTCTCGATGAAGCTGAGGTCCAAGCCTTTGAGAAACGTGTGCAGCGGGAGTTAGGTGTGGAAGCGGTCACGTATACGGTGGAGCCCAAGTATGACGGGTTGTCGGTTGAGCTCATCTATGAGCAAGGTCGATTTTCGCAGGGGTCCACTCGAGGCGATGGAATATATGGAGAAGACGTTACGGCTAACCTTCGAACAATTCGATCGCTACCCCTCCGGCTTCGTCAGGATATCCCCGTGCCGGCCAAGCTGGTTGTGCGAGGAGAGGTCTACCTCCGGCTTCATGATTTTCAGGAGCTGAACCGTCGGCTGGTGGAACGTGGAGAAGAGCCGTTTGCTAATCCCCGCAATGCCGCTTCTGGCTCTCTGCGTCAACTGGACGCTAATATCACCGCCACGCGTCCTTTGGTCATTACCTGTTATGAATTAATGCTGATGTCCGAGACAATGCCCGCCACGCATTCGGAATCCATTCGCTTGTTGCGAACATGGGGTCTCCCGATTCCTGACCGGATGTATCTATGCCAAGGGATCAACCACGTCATCCGGGTTCATCATGAGATTGCCGCAGCGCGGGAAGAACTCCCTTATGAAATCGATGGGGTAGTGGTGAAAGTCGACCGATATGACTGGCAAGCACGTCTTGGGGAAAAGTCCAGAAGTCCACGGTGGGCTATCGCGTTCAAGTTCCCCGCGCGTAAGGAGGTAACTCGGGTTCGGGATATTGCCGTCTCGGTTGGCAGGACAGGTGCCTTGACGCCCATTGCCCTGCTTGACCCTGTGGAAGTGGGAGGGGTGACTGTGAGCCGCGCCACATTGCACAACATGGATGAAGTTGCCAGAAAAGATATCCGAGTGGGGGATTTGGTTAAAGTTGAGCGAGCCGGAGATGTGATTCCCGATATTGTGGAACGCGTTGCAGTACCTGGAGAAACCCGTTCCGAACCCTTTGTGCCTCCGACGCATTGTCCCGTCTGCGGGTCGATGGTGATACGAGAAGGCCCCATTGTCTACTGTACGGGCCAGACGGTTTGCCCGGCGCAATTAAAAGGCGCGATCGAGCACTTTGCGTCGAAAAATGCTGTCGATATTGATGGCCTTGGGAAGAAGACCGTTGCTCAACTAGTGGATCGAGGGCTGGTTCCAGATCTGCCAGGTATCTATTCCGTGACCCAGGAAGATATCCTGCGGCTTGACGGATTCGCCGACAAATCCGCGAGTCAACTCATCCATGCCATTGAGCGAGCCAAGTGTATACCCCTACCGCGATTCTTATTGGCTCTGGGTATCCGACACGTGGGAGCGCATATTGCGCAGGTGCTGGCCAATCATTTTGGCTCGCTGGAGAATCTCATGTCCGCCTCGCGGGAAGCCCTTCTTCATGTCCCGGAGGTCGGGCCAGAAATTGCCGCAAGCGTAGTGACGTTTTTTGCCGAGCCTCGGAATCAGGCTGTGCTTGAGCGAATGAAGGCCTTGGGCGTGTGTGTCCAATCCCAAGTTCAACCGGTCTCAGAGCAAGCCCAGCCATTGCGAGGGAAGACGTTTGTGTTGACAGGAGGGTTGGAAGGGTTCACGAGACACGAAGCTACGAAACGAATCGAACATTTGGGCGGACGTGTGGCCTCGAGCGTCAGCAAACAGACGGATTATGTAATTGTCGGAAAGGATCCGGGGTCCAAATTACAAGAGGCCTTGCGCCTCCATATTCCTCTCCTCACTGAAGAGCAATTTCGGCAACTCTTAGAGGGAACTCTTTCGGTATGAAAGGCATGTCGGTATTTCACAGGGAGGTGTGCTCAACGCCTGACAAACAAGGTCCACAGGGTTTTGGGTTTGTAGATGAGAAAGGAAGAGTTTGATTATTCAACAGGTAAGGCTTCTTGAGTTTTTGAAGGCGGTGGTTGCGGTTCAGGCTTGATCTCCTCAAGTTTGAAAATCTGTACACTCTTGATGGATTTTGCATCGGCGTCGCGGACTACAAGGCGGCATCCGTCCACATGAATTTCTTCGCCCACGGCTGGGATATGGCCGAGTTCTTGTTGAATTAATCCGCTGATCGTATTTTGTTCCTCATCCAAGGTCACTTTGAGAAATTCGTTGATCTTGCGGACTTCAGTCCGGCCGCTTACGAGAATTTGATTTTTGCCGATTCGCTTGATCAGTTCTTCCGAGAGATCGGTTTCGTCAAGGATCTCTCCCACCACTTCTTCAAGGAGATCTTCCGTGGTGACCAAGCCCATCACTCCCCCGAACTCATTCACGACAATGGCAATGTGCCGTTTCTCTTGTTGAAATTGCTTCAACAAATCATCGGCGGCTTTTGAACTGGGAATAAACAATGCCGGGCGAGCCAAATCTTTTAAGCGAAGCTCTTCATGCCCTTTGGCCAATTCTTTCAGCGCTTGGGTGCGATACAGGATGCCGCAAATATTGTCGAGATTACCTTCATAAATGGGGATTCGGGAGAATTTTGCCTTAAAGAGATCTTCTTTTGCCTCCCGCAATGTGAGATTCCCTTCGAGACCGAACATGTAAATTCGGGGAGTCATCACGTCTTCAGCAGTTAAGTCGCTGAATTCAAACACATTTTTGATCATCTTGACTTCATCTGTCTCCAATACGCCGGCCTTTCCGCCGGCTTCGAGCAACAGCTTGAGCTCTTCTTCAGTGGCGAAGGGAACGGTGAGTCCGCGCCCCCCTGTGAGTTTCAAGATAAAAGGTTCAAGCACATACAGGATGGGTGAGAAGAGATATTCGAGCCAGTAGAGCGGATAGGCGAGGATCTGTACGACAGTTTCCGCATGCTTCATACACAACGTCTTGGGAATGATTTCTCCAAACACCAAGATAATAAAAGTCAACAGCCCTGTCACCAAGGCAACGGTCTCAGAGCCAAATCGTGTGATCGTTATCACTGTGGCCAGAGAGGCTGCTGAAATATTGACTAAATTGTTGCCGATTAGAATCGTCGAAAGTAGGCGCTGGGGATTTGTGCGGAGAAAGAGCCCCATCTTTGCCCCCTTTCGTTCCTCTTCGGCTAAGGCTTGCAGGCGGCTTTCACTGATGGAAAAGAACGCGATTTCTGCGCCTGAAAACAGGGCAGACAAAAATAAACACAAGACTAGTGCAAAGATATCCATAATCCTATACGATCATGGGTAACTCATGAGGCGGGAGGGCGAAAGCATCTCCATGCCATGTCGCCCCTTGACTACAGAGAACAAACGAAAGGAAGAGGAGACAAATGATCCCGTCAAGAAACGTATGATCGAGAGTGGTGAACGGACGATAACGTCGTTGTGGGCCGTCGTCATCCATTGGTGAAAATTAGCGTATCACACGCGGGGGAACCATGCAACTCCCGATTTAAAATTTCAAGTAAAACTTAAAATTTACGGCCAACCGGATTCCCCTACTCCTAAAGGAGGTCAAGACCTCAAGAGAAATCCCTCAAAGAACTCGCTCTTATTCTTTGAATGAAAAAACAACGGCGTGTCATGACTATGATGGCCGCGTCTCGAATTTATAGCACTGTCGATTCAGCACAGGATACACGGTAAAAATAGGGGTGCTGTGCGGAACGAAGGCCGTATCAACTCCTGGGCTTAACTGAAGATGCATGTTCACAAAATTGAAACTCAATCCCTCTTGCCATGGCTGGGCCTGAGCTTCGGCATAGGTTCCTACTTTATCGGAGGCATAGGAACGAGTCATTAATCCGGCCCCGCCTTGAAGTCCATATTCGTAGAGGTCGGGAGCACCTTGAATCAGAATAGAAATTACTGAAGCGTCGAACCAGATTTTGAAATTGCAACTGATTTGGATGAAAGTCCCGAGGCTCCCTGTGTGTTCTAAAACGGCCATCGGGTAAGCAAACTCCGAAGGCAACTCGGCAGAGGTGGAACGAGGCTGAATAAGTGTCTGAAATTCTGGATCTTTCACACCAGATACTGACACAAAGAGCAAATGTGGATCATCGAGAGGAATATCGTAGACTTGCCCGTCGTGATAACTACACAGTTTTCCCATTTCGTAGCGTAACGGGTAGGAATACCCCATTTTCGCGTAAAAGATCCGAACGCCGGCTTCCAATGGATCGTCAGGTTTTCGGCTAATTTTCAAGTCAAAGGGAAGCATCATGTGAAACGCGTTGGTTCGGGCATTCATGAATGGAGCACAGGCTCCGGGAAATTCTTTATGCAAGGCCGTGTTCTCAGGGTCGAAGCGCTTTGGTGGCCCCCCGAAGTGTTGGGCTGTCTTGGCTTCCTTGCTCAAGCGGTATTTCGCTTGGTAATACGCGGCTGCACGCTTTTGGGCAATGTCCAGAAAATATTCGGGTACATCCGTTTCCACAATCAAGACCTGTTTGTCGAGTGAGGGGGTACGGGCTGCCCCCTTCATAGCTTCGTTGTAAATAGCGAGATCGGCAGCCGTCTTTTTGATGTCATGGTCGAGTTGCTGGGCAAGCTGGGGATCAAAAAAACGAGTGGCGGGGAGCAATTGTCGAGCTTTGTGTAACAACTCGAGTTTGAGGGAATACCGTTTGGGTTCCGCGGCAAAAGCCTGAACCGTGGCGATTAATAAGCTGAATTGTTCTTCCGGCAGAATTCCTAGACGGTCGAGATCATGTTCGCGCAAGAAAGTCAGGGCCAGCGGACCAAACGCCTCTTCTCGTCGGAGGCTTAAGGTCAGGAGATAATTGAGATAGGCGCGTGCCTCATCCTGAGTCATAGACCGCATTCTAAGAGAACAGGAGAAGGAGAACAAGTGGGAGAGATGAGAGCGTCAATGCAATTCGACCAAGGCTCCATCATGTTGATGGGAAAATTTCTCACAGCTACGATATACAAGCGGTGCTTTATCTTGTAGTCTTGCCTTTATTGATGGCTGTCTTATAAGGGCATCTTTTATTCCGACTGATGCAACAGCACGACTTACACCAGCAAACCCAGCAAGCTCTCGAATGGCCTCGACTTTTGGAGGTATTGGCAAGCTTGACGCAATCCCCGATGGGAGCCGAACGATGCCGGGGTCTGCCGCTTGAGACCGAACTTGAAGCCGCTCAACTCCGGTTACAAGAGACCCAGGAAATGGCGAGTCTGATGGAGGGGTCTCGACCTTTGCCGGTCTTAGAGTTCACCGATCTTCGCGGCGCACTGGCTCGGGCCCAGAAGGGGGGACGCCTGGAGCTCCTGGAACTTCGAGATCTTTCACGAATGCTCGCGCTGAGTGAGGCTGTCGTTCGGTGTCTACGTTCGTCGCGCAACCAGTTTCCGGGGTTGGCAAGGTATCTAGATGCTTTCTCGGATGTGCGGAGTCTGAAAGAGGCAATTGATATCTGTATTGATCATGAAGGCAAGATTCTCGAATCCGCCACTCCTGCCCTCCAAGAGGCTATGCAGGAGGCCAAAACGCTGCGGCAACGCATCCGGCATCGATTGGAACGTATGCTGACCACTCCGTCCTACGTTGAGGTTCTCCAGGATCACTACTTTGCGCAACGAGACAATCGTTACGTGTTGCCCATTAAAAGTGAACACCGCCATCGAGTCCAGGGGATTGTGCTGGATGTTTCCTCCAGTGGAGCGACTGTTTTCATCGAACCGCGTGAGTTGATTGATCTGAACAATCAACTTATCGTGGCTGAACGGCAGATCAGCCGAGAAGTGAACCGTATTCTTCAGGAGTTGTCTGCACTGGTTGGAAGCCAAACTCAAATTGTCCTCCAACACCTAGAGACATTGGCTGAGCTTGACTGCCTTCAAGCCAAGGTCCAATTGAAGCGGCGGCTGGAGGGAACCCACGTGCAATTGCAGGCAGATGGCTCCATCGATCTCAAGCGTGCTCGCCATCCCTTACTCATGTTAGCCAAATCCCATATTGTTCCCAATGATATTACATTGCCGGCTGATCACGCTGTCATGGTCCTTTCCGGCCCGAATACGGGCGGGAAAACCGTAACCCTCAAGTTGCTCGGGCTCTTTGCGTTGATGGTTCGAGCTGGACTTCACCCACCTTGCGGGGAAGGTTCGAAGATGGGCTTCTTTCCCGAAGTGTATGCCGATATTGGTGATGCCCAGGATCTCACGAAAGATCTGTCGAGCTTTTCTGCGCAAATTCTAAAAATCAATCAACTCTTAGCCCGTGTCTCGTCTTCTTACCGTAAAGACGGCGCCGCTGCGTGTCTCATCTTGCTTGATGAGATTATCAGCTCGACAGATCCCACAGAAGGTGCGGCTCTGGCCGAGGCGATTCTCCGCCGGTTCGCAGACTTGCACGTGAAAGTGGTCGTCACGACCCATTATCATGCGCTCAAACACTTAGCACTCCAGACTCCAGGGTTTGTGAATGCGAGCGTAGAGTTTGACCTTTCCACGTTGACTCCTACCTATCGAGTGGTTCACGGATTGCCGGGAGGATCGTCGGCCATTGAGATTGCCCATCGCTTGGGCATGGAGCCAGATCTTATTGCCCAAGCCGCGAACATTCTCCGCCAGGAGGATCGGCAATTGGAACACGTGTACAGTGTTCTCCACACTCTTCATACCCAATTAACTCAGGAATTGGCACAGGCCCAAGAGGCACGGCGTCACGCCGACCGTGCCGCGGCTGAAGCACAAGCGTTGCTGACCCGTCTGCGAACTACGGAGCACGACACGCTCAGGCAGTTTAAACGCCGATTGACCAGCGAGTTGGCCCGGGCTCGGGCGGAGGTTCAGCGAATTCTCACAGACCTCCGAAAAGAACGAACGCTGGAACGCAGTCAGACAGCTCAACAAGAACTCAATACCTTGATGCAGCGTCTCTCCGTCCAGGTAGCGGACGCTCCCGGTACAATCCCCGTGGATCAGCTTCAGGCCGGGGATGAAGTGGAAATCACCTCTCTGGGGACGACCGGACGACTGCTGGAATCCCCACAGGGAAAATCTCGTGTACGTGTGCAGGTGGGCAAGACGGAACTGAGCGTGACGACTTCTTTGCTTGTGGGATATGAATCAGCAGGAAGTCCTGGCGATTCATCCATTCAGTCCCGTATGGAGGTGCCATCCGTTTCTCGGCCGAATGAAATGCCTATCGTGAAGATGTCCCCGGTCACCACGTCCTTTCGGGAAACCCTTGATCTTCGGGGTTTCACCGTAGAAGATGCGCTTGAACAGGTGGCGGCAACGCTGGACCGGGGAATGCTCCATGGAGTTCGTGTTGTCCGGATTATCCATGGCCATGGAACGGGGAAACTCAAGACCGCGATTCGGCAGTATTTGGCCCATTCCCCGTATGTGGAGACCTTTCGGCCGGGAATCCGAGACGAAGGCGGTGACGGGGTCACCATAGTCACCTTGAAATAGCCTCGTTAGTTCCCCTTCATTTCTGCCCGCTGGCCCGTTGGGCGAGGCGCACGTTTCGCAGAAAACCATGAAATTTTGCTCGCCGGATAGGACTCTTTCGAAAGAGCATAGTGAATGTTTCTTCGTCTAGATGGGCAAGCTGCGCTAAGTTTGGGCTCAGGGTGAGGGATGAAGGTTGAAAGGCAGGTTCTTGTGTAGGAGTCGCATAAACGTTGTATGGACATACATCGAGACAGTCGTCACACCCAAAGATATGGTTGCCTATCTGCTTCCGTAGTTCAGCAGGAATGTTTTCCTCTGTCCCGCGAAATTCGATGGTGAGATAGGATAAACATTTTGTGGCGTCGAGTTGGTATGGCTCGGGGAAGGCCTGCGTGGGGCACGCGCGGAGGCAGAGGCTACACGATCCACAGAGATCAGTCGCCGGCTCATCCGGTTCCAACTCTAATGTTGTGAGGATTTCACCCAGCACGAGCCATGAACCAAATTGAGGAGATACGAGATTAGTGTGTTTGCCGATCCACCCGAGTCCCGCCTGTTGAGCCCAGGCTTTTTCCATGATTGGCCCCGTGTCCACATAACTTCGTGTCTGAGCCTGGGGAGCAATAGTCTGAATCATGCGTTCCAGCCGTTTCAGCCGGCGGGTCACTACTCGATGGTAGTCTTCTCCCCAGGCATAGCGAGCGATTCGCCCGTTTCCTGGCCGTTCATCCGGCTGGTGGTCCGTCCAATAGTTCATCCCCACGCAAATGATCGAGCGACATCCCGGAAGAACGGCCGTGGGATTGGCACGCCGCTCAGGATCACGACTCATCCAGTGCATGGTGCCGTGGAAGCCTTGCGTAAGCCACGAGAGGAGTTTTTCCAATAGATGTTGATACCATATCGACGCCTGATGAGGTGGGGCGGGCCTGTCCGTCTGAGAGGGTTGTGGGGATGACTCGTGGGCGGGAATGGTGGCAATGCCTATGGCATCGAACCCCAGTTGCTGGGCTGCGCGTTTGATTGCGGCGGTAAGGGCTGAGCGATTCGAGAGGAGAGGGACTTCTGATTGTGGGATGCCTGGGTGATCGGCAGATGACGGCATTGGGTCTTGAAGGTTCAATCACCGAGGAGCAGGAGGAGAAGGTCCGTCTCCGGAGCAGTTCAACATGACGCTGAACCGAGCGGAACATTTCTCCGTCTTGCAGGGACCACAGACTCCCACCACAGTGGTTTGCCAGTCGGTTTGTGCTGTATCGAATTGACAGGAGACGGCTCCTCCCTTGGAAATGTCGGCCCAGGGTTCATCGAAGCCAGGATACTGAGCCACGGAACAACCCGCGGGAATGGGAATGTGACAGCGACGATCGGTTTCGCCCTTGACCATGCCGAGATTGCAAATGGATTCCGTGCGCGGGCCCGCAGCAAGACTAGAGGTTCCAACTACGATCAACGCGCTGGTAAGACCGAGAGCTGCCAGTTGCCGTGAAAAAAAGAGAAGATTGGGCATCGGGGCGTTTCCTTTCTGTAGGTCGTCCAGAATGGTTACTGGTTTGTTTCACAGGACGAGAAACTCGTATATGGGGTTGATAAGAAGATCCACCATGTGACGCCATTATAATCGCCACCAGAGTTGAACGCCAGAGGGGCTTGGCATGGTGGTAGTTTTATTGAAAAGACTCGGTTGGTATCCTGGAAAAATCTCTGTCGGTCATCTCCGATTGTTTGTTATCAGGGATCCATCTTCACCCATTTCTACAGTCCTGAGAGCGGGTGGAGGAGGAAGCAAGGATGGATGTCCGCTAACGACTGGCTGGAATGACGGATAAGGGGATGTACAAGCCGTGATCTTATCCCCGGATGGTGGTGTCTAACAGATGAAAGTCTACGTTAGATTAGAATTAGGGCCCTAACACAAAAAAAGGGCTCCGATTTTGTGAAATCGGAGCCCATATGAGGATGAGCAATCAATACATGTCACCCATCCCACCAC
>RFGT01000273.1 GCA_003696975.1 Nitrospirota bacterium
CCTTACGCCGACTGGCGCGTTCGCATCTCCCGCCGATGTTGAATCTGTGGGTGACCGATTCCCAGCGCGTCGTCATGGTGGCCTCATCGGGAGGCCAATCCACCGACGATCCGTACGCGCCCATTGTGCAGCGTATCCAATCCCAACCTGATTTGCCCCCTCGCATCCGTGTTGAGCCCCAAGGTCCCGTAGGCGACGCCTCGGTCCTGGCACTGGGACATCCATCTCGCAAGCCATGGGCTCGGCAAATCCTGGATTGGTGCGGGGAGCAGGTGGAGCTGAATGGGGAACGCGTGCGTATCGGCCCCCACACATTCGAGGGTCCGGAGGTCGCCGTGCTGGTGTCCTGCTCCCATCCCACGTCTCCTCACCGTGTGGGGACCTTGTTTTTCGGGATGTCTCCCTCAGCGGTGGCAAAGGTTGCACGGTTGCTCTTTTTTTATGGATGGGATAGCTATGTCATCTTCCGCGATGGACATGCGGTGGCGCGCGGACTGTTTGCGCCGCCCATCACTGAGGAGGTGAGTTTGACCAATGTTCACTAGGAACAGCGTTCAACGGTTATGGCGATGGATGAAGCACTGGAGGCACAGTCAAGCGTATGAGAACCGGGCACCGGGGATCATGGGCATAGTCCTTGCCGCGCTTGTGGTGCTGGAGCCGACCCAAACCATTCAGGCGGTTGACACATCCCCTCAGGCCCCCTCCCACGAGTCCACTGCCGCGTCCAAGCGGGAGCCTCATCTGGCCAATATTCGTCAGCTTACGTTCGGAGGGAAAAACGCCGAAGCCTATTTTTCGTTCGATGGCGATAAATTGATTTTCCAATCCACTCGCCGAGAGGACGGTCAAGGGTTTCGGGATTGCTATCAGATCTTCGTCATGGATCTTGATGGGACGAACGTCCGGCGCGTCAGCACGGGATTGGGAGGTACGACCTGCGGCTATTTTTTCCCGGGCGGGCGGCGGGTCCTGTTTTCTTCCACGCATTGGTCTCATCCCGGGTGCCCGCCTAAGCCAAAACGCGGAGCTCGCTATCGGTGGGCGCTCGATGATTACGACATCTATTCCATCCATGTGGATGGCAAAGACATGCAGCGACTGACCTCCACGCCGGGGTATGATGCCGAGGCTACGATTTCTCCCGATGGGCGGCTCATTGTCTTCACCTCGATACGAGATGGCGATCTTGACCTCTATACCATGCGCGCCGACGGAACGGGCATCAAGCGCCTGACTCATGAACTCGGGTACGACGGAGGAGCGTTTTTCTCGCCGGATGGCCGACGGATCGTCTACCGTGCGCAGCATCCTGCCACGCCGGAGGAACGAGAGGCGTATCTGGAATTGCTGGCCCAAGGACTGGTGGAGCCCTCTCATCTCGAAATTTTCGTCATGGATGTGGACGGGTCGAACAAACGCCAGGTGACGGCTAATGGGGCCTCCAACTTTGCCCCATTCTTCCATCCCGACGGGCGGCGCATTATCTTTTCCTCCAATGTCTCCAGTGCCGCAAACAAGCAGGAAGGACGCCCGGCCTTTCACTTGTACTTGATTCGGGACGACGGTACGGGCCTGGAACAGGTGACGTTTGAGGGACACTTCAACAGTTTCCCCATGTTTTCACCCGATGGGACTAAACTGGTATGGGTCTCTGACCGCAATGCCACATCTCCAGGGGAGTTCAATATCTTTTTAGCGGATTGGGTGCCGTAGCCTCACGGGTGGTCTCCGGTGGACTCTGGTGCCTCCCCGCGCCCATCGCTCGCCATCTCCTCCGAGGTTCCAGCGTCCGCGAGCGATCAAGAGGATTCCCGGCAGCCTTCCAAGCGCGAAACCTACGCCGCATTCCTCTTGGCTGTCGGGATTTGGATCGTCGGTCTCGGCGTGCTGATCCAGCATGAATTTTCACTGATTCTGTTTCTCCGTTCCCTTCACCTGCCTGTGCTTGAGGCGCTCGGCGATCTGGGAAATCAGCTTGGCCAGGGTATCACCTTGTTCGGGCTGTGCGGGATCGTGGCGCTTGCGGGGTGGATGGCTGCACAGCCGCGCTGGAGGCAGGTGGGAATCGACGGTGTCGTTGCCCATGCCCTGGCGGGAGTGATGACCCAGTTTCTCAAGCATGCCATTGGACGCCCGCGACCCCGATTCACCCATCGAGATATCTGGCAGTTTGGTCCATCCCTCCAAAGTGGACTCGATGCCTTTCCCTCAGGCCATGCCTCCGCCTCGTTTGCAGTGGCGGCGGTCCTAAGCCGGCACGTTCCGCAAGGGAGTTGGCTTTGGTACGGGCTCGCCGGATTCGTGGCGATCAGCCGCGTGATCAGAGGATCACACTTCCCCACCGATGTGCTCGCCGGTGCATTGTTGGGATTTGTGGTGGGGTATGTCTGGAGTCGTCCGCTTTGTCAATGGCGCCGGTCCTGTTATGAGGCCATGATGAAAAGCCTGCCCTGGGGGGTATGCGGCTTTATGATCTTTTGGGTGCCCTTTCACCAGGGGCCTCCGGATGGAGTCGGCCTTGTCATGCTTGGGGGAGGGAGTCTGATGATCCTCTCGGGGATGGGATGGAGATGGTCTGCCTATTGGATGTCGAAGCAGCCTCACCAACTATGGCCCCAATTGTCCCGATTCTTCCGCGTCGTGAGTCCGGCGAATCTGCTCATTGTGGGGGGACTGGCATGCCTCACACAGTCGCTCATCGTGGTTGGGCTGACCGGGGCGACCATAGCGGCATGGACGGTGGGGGCGGTGGCTCCCCCGCGGTTCTGGGAGCCAAAAACAGGGAGGCAGGAGGTGTACCTCAGCGGCGCCGTGATCGGAGGAGCAGGGCTCATCGCCTGGATGGCAGGCGTCGTGCCCGTGATGTGAGGTTGGCCGATTCTCTTACGGAATCATCGCTTCGCTGGAGAGCAGCAGGAATCCATAGCGGTGCAGAACAACGGGAAAATCAGCCGCGGGTGCGGGCAGTTTGGAGTGGAGTGGGGCCTGCAAGATCAGCATACTGCGACCCGGTTGGGCGAGCAAGGCGCGGAGTTTCTCATCTTCTCCCGGATTCACGAAGTGAACCCTGCGTCTTGCGTAGAACGCGAGAGACGGCCGTTTCCGGCCGAATTGGATCAGCCGGTCCCGCGGGCCGAGATTGTAACGGGCCACCTCGGCGAGCTCTTGGGGCGGGGCGATGAAGTACCGGTTGAATCGAGGAAGAGCCACGGTCACGAGAAGCAGGACCAGGCTGATGACCAGCCCCGCTCCAATCCAGAACGCCAGTGATCGATGCCGATCGGCAAGACACCAATATCGCATGGCGATGGTTCCCGCGAGGACCATGCCGCCCGTGAGGAAGGGAAGGAGTCCCAGCTTCAGGCGGGGCGCGGCAGGAAACTCGCGCGCAATCTGCTCCATAAAAGCCGTATAGATCCAGGGAAGAGAGGCCAAACCCAAGCCGATCAGGTATCCCAAGACCGTAAGGATGGTCACGGCACCACCTACTCCTGGGGGAGCAGAGTCGTGCATGATGCGCGACCAAAAGTATGCGACCAGCAAGGAGGCCGGAGGGAACAAGGGGAAAATGTAATGGGGGAGGCGGGTCGCCGAGAGAGAAAAAAAGATGAATCCGGTGATCACCCACATGGCACAGAACAGCAACAGCGCTGAATCTCCAGCAGGCGGAGGCCCGCCTGAACGAAAAATCCGCCAGGGCCTCACGGCTTGGGCCAGCGCGGGAAGGAGAAAGGCGCTCCACGGGAAAAAGGCGAGGAGGAACACCGGAATGTAAAACAGGATGGTGCCCCCATGCCCTTCCATGGGATTGGCAAAACGCCCCAGTGTATTGGCGTGAGCGGCGGCTGCGTAGTCCTCGCCGTGAATGGCGAACATGGCGATGTACCATGGGGCAGCCACCAGCAGAAACGCCAATGCGCCGGGGAGAGGGAGGCCCGTGTGCCAGAACCGGTGCCATTGCCGGGTGAGCGTGAGATAGGGCACGACGGCGAACAGAGGGATCATGATGCCGATCGGGCCTTTGGTCAACAGAGCCAGAGCCATGCCCAGATAAAAAAGCCATATCCACCGGCGTGAGCGCCCTTCGTGGTGAAAGCCTAGCCAGAAGCCGTAAGCCGAGAGTGTGGTAAAGAAGACCAAGGCGGCATCGGTAAGCACCATCCGGCAGATCGCCAAAAATTCAATATTCAACAAGAGGATGAGAGCGCCGTATGCGGCAAGAGCGGGATGGAAGATCCGGGTGAGAAACCCATACTGAACGATGAGAAGCCCGATGCCGAAGAGCGCGGAGGGAAGACGCGCAGCAAATTCGTTGACGCCAAACAGGGCATAGGAGGTGCTGATCACCCAATACGTGAACGCGGGCTTGGCATAGCGTGGGTGATAGTTCAGCGTGGGAGAAATCCACTCGCCGGTTTCAAGCATCTCCCGGGCCGCTTCGGCATTGCTCCCCTCGTCGCGATCAGTCAAACCCAGGTCGCCCAGTCTCAGCAGCAGCAACAGCGCGGCCAAGGCGCACAGTCCAATGAGAGGCAGCCATGAGGAGGTTGGGGCTGGAAAGGAGGTCGCGGAGGCTGTGACGGATGGCGACGGGTTAGACATGCCTTGACCGCCTTCGGGTTCGGTAGATCAACATCAGATTGCGCAGGTACACAAAAGCCCCCACGCTCTGGCCAGCGATAAACACCGGATCCTTCCGGTAAATGGCATAGGAGAGGACGATTATCCCGCCTGCCAAGCTCATATACCAGAAAGCTAGGGGCATTTGGCTCTCAGCCCGGCGCTCGGAGGCAATCCACTGGACGATCCAGCGCGAAAAAAACAGGCCTTGTCCCAGAAACCCGATGCCGATCCAGAGCGCTTCCCCTGGGGTGAGATGGGCAACATAGGCGGTGAAGGCCGTCCACAACTCCTGCATGGGATGGGTTGAAATCAGCTCACAACGAGACGAGATGGTGAAGCGTGAAACCGTCAGACACGACCCGAAGCCTTGGCGGTTATCGATGAGGTTGCCGGAAATCAGGGCTTGTCCGGACGATACGAAATCGATAGCAGCGGGACTGCATCCACCGAACGGCGATCAAATCGTACAATCCTGCAAACAAACGGTTGCCGATACCATATTTCGACTGCCCGTGGGCACGCGGGAAATGCCGCACTGGCACCTCGGTGACGGTAAATCCGTACATTTGCGCCAGGGCCGGGAAAAATCGGTGCATACCGGTAAACAGCGGAATCTGCTCCACCACCGCCCGGCGGAAGAGTTTGAGTGAGCATCCGGTATCTGTGATCCCATCGCGCACCACGGCGTTTCTGACCCAAAATGCAATGCGCGAAGAGACCCTGCGAACCACATGGTCCAAGCGGCGCTCGCGCCGGCCGCACACCAGGTCGTACTCCTGGAGGTGAGGCAGCAGCGTGGCAATGTCAGCGGGCTCGTATTGGAGGTCGCCATCCATCGTGGCGATGATTTCCGCGCGGGCGTACCGAAACCCGGCGTCAAAGGCCGCAGTTTGGCCATAGCACCGATCAAGGTGAAGGACGCGGACTTCAGGGTACTGGGCGGCGAGACCGTCAAGGATTGGGCCGCTGCCATCGGTACTTCCATCGTTCACAAAAATAATTTCAAACGGCGCCTGCTGAGATTCCGGAAACTGGCCAACCGTTTTCAGCAATTGAGTGGTCAGGGGATGGAGATTATCGCGTTCATCCTTGATGGGGATGACAATCGACAGCCAGGGGACCGAGGCGAAATTCATGATTGACTAGCCCCCCATGAACATGGAGGGAACTCCTTTCTTGGAACTCCTTTTATTGATGCTGGGAAGAGAAGAAAAAGCGCTCCTCTGGTAAGCTCGCCGACTACCCACTACTGTCCGCAAGCCCTTCTCGATGCGAAGGCATTCTACTCAAACCTCAGAGGGGGGTCAAATTGCAGCAAAGAAAGGTGGTCGCGTGTCGGGACGAACTTAGGATTGCGGGGCAATGGTGAACGGCAAACTCCCCATAAGGGTCACAGGATTGGCCTCATACCCCACGTAAATCTCCACGCGATACCGGCCTGGGACCCATCCCTCCTCGGGCGGGAACAGCTTCAAATACCCACTCTCGTCTTCCGTGGCCAGATACACCACATCTTCATCGAACCACTGATCGGGAGCCAATCCCGGCACATCGACGGGGTACACTCGCCCGATGATTTGGTAAGGAGCGTAGTGTTTGTGGACGCGAAACACGACGTAGACGGCCAGCACGTCGGATGAGAATTCGGATGTGGGATGAATGGGGTAGAAGATATGGCTGCGCCGAAACTCCAGATCCTCATCGAAGCCTTCGGCCAGTGTGATGTGCTGGAACAAGCCCTGAGGAGGGTCGGTGTGGGGGTCATGAGAAGGAGCGGCGTTCTCTCGATAATACGGGGCTGGGTTGGCTGGCGCTGATGCGGGATCAAGGGGAAGGGTTTCCACGTCGCCAAACCCGTGTTGAAACTCCTGCGGGGGGAGACCGGCAGGCGGCTTGGTCTCGGCGGAAGCGGCAAGGACGACCCCGCATATTCCAAACAGCATGACCGCACACCCCACCGCTTTGCGCAGGTGACGCCTGCCTGTACCGCTTGATCTGAAGAAGCTCAAGAACATCACTCTGCAAATATACACCGGCGTCCCGTTTGATTGCCACCCTATTCC
>RFGT01000030.1 GCA_003696975.1 Nitrospirota bacterium
ATAAGGGTTAGACTGTAAGGACAAGTAGTTGTGAACTTATACTAGAGATTTCCGAGCAAGAGCCCACAATCTGAACCTCCTCTAAACCTCTCTACCTGCTGAAAACGGCTGCGTTGTGCCCTATAACCCTGCCATGGATAGATAAAGGACCCGTCGGGCGCTGCTAGCTCTTCGGTTCCTAGCCGTTGCGTCACTCCATCAGCACTGCACTCCTCGCTGCTTATGGATGCGTCAGAATCCGGCAAGCATGACGTCCTCTTCTTTTTTCTTTTTGTCTTTCGATGGCTACGGCTCCCGGACCCATGTGGCGGGTGCCTCGTTGGATGAACTGATCCGATGAACTGATTCAGTGGATGTTCGCTACTTTCGCTTCCCTGATCTAACCTGCTCGTTGTCAGCTCATATTGCAGGGGCTCACTCGGTGGGACTCGACGTCGCATAGCACAAGCCCTTCTTTCAACTTGGGGCCGCTGTGCTGGGCTACTAATAAACACCAGAGGGACCTCATGTATCTTTATCTCGATTCAACTTGCACTTCAGGATAGCCTGTTTGATAGAATCTTCTTTTTAAGTGTAAGTGATTGGCTCCGACTGGCAGGCTTGAATCTCCTTTTACCCTTTTGTACTCACCTCCTTAGCTTAAAAATTCATCCTCCAACATTTTTCAACAATTTTTGTTCTTTAATACGTCATAATTCTTAAATGTTCTTACGTATAAATAAAAAGTAAGCAGACGCAATGCTTATACTACTATAAGAAACTTTTAGCAAGGATATCAGGCAAGATAAAAATTTTGACTTTTCAAGGTCTTGTGTAGGTCCCCGTGCAATTTCTTGAGGAGTCCAAGGAACAACGTATTGACAAGGTGGGGTGATAATTTGCACCGTGATTGCCGGAACATCAATTCACCCTTCCACTCCTTTTGCAGAAGAAGATAATTCGCAGGCCCGAAGTTTTCTCAACACAACCAATGAGTCCAACAAGCAAATAAGGGCTGGATCACCAAAAATTAAGGAGGTTGTTTTTCCGCGGCATGATAAGTATCATGAGATGGAATCTGAAAGATGGCGGTGTAGCTCAGTTGGTAGAGCAGCGGACTCATAAGCCGCGGGTCGGGGGTTCGACACCCTCCACCGCCACCAATGGTTTGAGTTCATGTGATTTCGCGGATATCCTTCCTGTTTTGATCCATGACTTCAACCCATAACATGGACCCATTGGAGCCCTTCTTTTCCTATGACTTTTTTGGATTCTTTTTCTACGAGAGGTAGAGGAAGGATAGCGCTGGACGCAGTGTGTGAGCGACTCTGGTAACACCACAGCTTAGATGTTCTTCTCACGTAGCCTGTTCAAGGCATTCGTCAAAATAGTTCCTCAAAAGCTCAGCTCGATCCTGCTCGACAATAACCAACTGTCGCTGATCGAACGTATTCGCCCAGTACAGATACATTAATCCCTGTGCACAGCGTCCATACTCGATATGACGTTCTCGGCCGTCTTCATCCCGGTGAGTCGCCTCACGTTGTACCACTCGATGCGGCAAATCCTCCCATAGCGCTTGTGCCACCGGCCAATGATTCTCGTACAAGGGCATCTGTTCCGGCTCCGGGCTCTCCCCCACCATACGCCATTCCGCCAGCTTGGCGTGCCAGATGGCTTCGGTCCAGCTCCCGCGTTCTCGAACACCGAGTTCATCGCAAATAAGAGAAAAGGCTTCTTGATCTCCAACTATCAACGCCCGCACGCCGCGGGACGCCTCCAGATACCCATACGCGAACCACCCGGCAGCAGAACCTGCTTCACAGGTTATAGTCTCCCCGCTGTTGAGCCGGACGGTATGTTGAATTTTCACCCGACGGTCGGGCAACCGATGCCGGAGCCATCCCGCCGCAACCCCAGCCTGCCGGTACAATCGCTGGGGGTACGATGTGTGAGGAGCTTCATCCCACGCATAAGACACTTCGGGGGATAGACGGGAGAGAAGGTACAAAGGCCCATCCTCGATCATCTCATCAAGACAGCGATACGTGACATAGCAGGGAGGCGCCGCAAGGTAGAGGTCCCGTGCGGCAAGCGCACGTTGGAGCAGCACTCGGCGGCCCAGATGACTCGCCTTCTCGAACAACACAAGGGTACCTGCCGGGTGCAGCACGGACAACAAACCATCCAGCCTGGCACCAATCCCCGTTCGCGCTTCTCCTGCGTACTGCCGGACAGGGTCATGCGCTCGATGAAAACTGTTCCACCCTTCACTGGGCAACCCAGGATCGGATTCTGATTGGAACAGCGCGTGAGTCGACACAATGCAGTCGAACAGGTCCACAATTGGTTCAGCCGGCAATGCACACGGTTTCCATTCTAGATTGGTCAACCCTCGACCCTTGGCCCACTGCCGGGCAGCGTCCAGCGAGGCTTGTGATCGATCCACACCCACAATCCTTTTCTCCGGAAAGAGCGCGGCGTACCATGTGGTCAGAATCCCTACTCCACATCCAAAATCAAGCAGGCTCTTCACTTGGGCCACAAGGGGAGCAATTCGTGGGCCGACTTCAAGATAGTAGTGGTAGCGCTGGCTATAGAGAACTGGAAGAATCGACGCCCGAGCGGCCAAATCATAAAACGCTTGGTCGGCTTGAGGATCCTGGGGAGCAGCCTGCCGTGCCCGCACCAAGTCATTGAGATGGCTGATCTCCTCCTGGGACAGCATGGTTCGCTGCCATGCATAATAGGTGTTTTCAGAGGTAAAGGGGTGCAACCCCCACGAGGCCAGATGGTCGGCCAGATGGCGCCGCAAGGCGTGGTGCGTCAGGTCAGGCAGACGACTCATGGAAAACTCAGTCTCCTGACACAGCTCAGGAGGCGCTCCACATTGGAGGGAAGCGAACTAAAATTTCGGCGAGAGCATCATGGCATCCTGATAGGCTTGAGGCACGGGATGCGGATGGCGTAACTGCCCCGTCCCAAGCGCCACATATTTCTCGATGGTTAGAGCCTCGAGCGTCAGGGGACCTCTAAGATGAAACGGCGTCGTATTCGTGCCAATCTCCGGTCCGATTCCTAATTGACTCCCGCTGTTCAAACGAGTTGAGGCATTCACCAGCACGGCGCTGGCATCCACTTCCCGAATAAACCGCATCGCCGTGGGATAGTCCCGCGTCACAATCGTCACCGTGTGGTTGGGCCGATATTCGGCCAGATGGGCTATCCCCTCATCCAGATCACCCACGATCTTAATCGTCAAGGTCAGGGTCTGATATTTCTGGCCCCAATCGTCCTCGGTGGCCGGTTGAATGCCTTTGTGTCCGGTCATTTCCATAAGCCCCATCAGAGACGTTGTCTTAGGACAGCCGCGTAATTCCACTTTGAATTCCGTTAAAAGCCGCCGGACGAGGCCAGGCAGCAACTGCCGGGCAATCGCCTGATGCACCAGGACCGTATCAACCGCATTGGAGGCGCTAGGGTCTTGGACTTTGGCATTGACCACGAGACTTTGGGCCAAGGGAATATCCACATCCCGATCGATATAGATGGAACTCGCTCCCCCGTCATACCCAAGAATCGGCACGCGAGATTGCTCCAGCACAGCCTTTCGTAAGGCACGCCCACCTCGTGGAATTACCGCGTTCACATATTGGGGCATGCGGGCTAAATCTAACACCCCTTCTCGCTCGGGCCGATCAATGAACCCAACGGCGCCCTTGGGAAGCCCCACCCGCTCAGCGGCTTCACTCAGGAGCTTAGCCACCGTGGTATTAGTGACAAACCAGTCTCGACCACCCCGGACGATGCAGGCATTGGCGGTCTTCACGCACATGGCCATCGATTCAGCAGTGACATTCGGCCCATACTCGGAAATCACTGCAATCACGCCGATCGGCACCCGCATGCGGCCGGTTTGAAGTCCGTCCACAGTGCTCCACATGGAGGTGATTTCGCCAACAGGATCCGGCGCCTCGGCAATAGCCCGAATCTCCGCGATCAGCGTATGGAGATCCTCTTCCGTGAAACGCACCCGTTCAAGGGTTTTACGATACGCCTCGGGAGCGAGATCCTTGGGGATATTGTCCACGTCCTGTTTATTAGCCTCAAGCACTTCCTCCCTCCGCTCCTCAAGTTGCAAGGCCATGTCCTGAATGGCTTGCCGGCGAAGAGAAGAGGGAATCACGGCCAGAGGTCGCGCGGCGTCTTTAGCCATTTTCGCAAGCTGTTGAATGTACAGTTTAATGGGAAGCTCAACCATAGATTCCTCTCCCTGCAGCAATCAGAAGGACGCGGTATGATATGGTCGTAATGGATCAGTCGACAGGAATGTACCGAGATCTGCAGGCAAGAGTCAAAAGCCAAGGCAGTCAATATCCTTCACTCATCCTACACACCACCATAGGTTGAGGAATTCCTCCTGCAGTCAGGAACGCATCCCCTTCAGCATGAAGCCGGTGCTTCCGGTCTCGGTGAGGTCGGCACGGCACAATTTCCTTGCCAAAAATCAGATGGTTATGCTAGGGTTCACAAGTTTGAGAGGGATTCCGTCATCCCCAAGAGTGAATGACTCTATAAGTTTGCCTGTTGTGATGGAAATCTAGAAAAAACAACACAGGTTGAACCCTTTGTCACGGAAAGGAGGTGACATCACGCACATGGTGACAATTCAAGAAATGCTGGAAGCTGGAGTTCATTTCGGGCATCAAACAAACCGGTGGAACCCCAAGATGAAACCCTATATCTTTGGGGAGCGCAATGGCATTTATATTATCGACCTCCAGCAGACAGCCGAACTGTTTCAGAAAGCTTATGAATTTGTTCGCGATACAGTGGCGGCAGGCGAATCCGTCCTTTTCGTGGGAACAAAACGGCAAGCCGTCGACATCGTGGAACAAGAGGCAACCCGGTGTGGGATGTTCTATGTCACACAACGCTGGCTCGGTGGCATGCTGACCAATTTCCAGACCATTCGAAAGAGTGTGGCGTACTTGCGGAAACTCGAGGCCGCCCAAACCGACGGCACCTATGAGCGGCTGACTAAAAAAGAAATCCGCAAGTTGGAGAAGGAACGAGAAAAACTCGAGAAATATCTCGGGGGCATCAAAGGGATGGACACCTTACCGGGATGCGTCTACGTCTTGGATACGCGGGTCCAGCACATCACCGTTAAAGAAGCGAACCGCTTGGGCATTCCCGTCGTGGCCATCGTGGATACCAATTGCGACCCTGACGGGATCGATTACCCTATCCCGGGAAATGATGATGCCATTCGCTCGCTGCGGCTCTTCACGGTCAAAATTGCCGATGCGTGCATCGAGGGGCAGCAGTTGCGGGCCAAACAGGAGGGAGCCCCTGTTGGAGAAGAAGACAGTATTATGGCGGATATGCTGAGCGCCCGGACTGCCGAGCAGGATTTCGAGCAGATGCCGACGACATCGTCTTCGCTTCCCACCTAATATCCCGTTTCCCAAACGACGAAGCTGAACGAGAGACCACGCTGTAAGGGAGAATAGATATGGCAAGCTTAAGCGCCTTGGTGAAAGAACTTCGAGCGAAAACCGGAGCCGGTATTCTCGATTGCCAAAATGCTCTTAAGGAAACGAACAACGATATTGAGAAAGCCATTGACCGCCTTCGCCAGAAGGGCCTCGCTGCCGCCCAGAAAAAGGCCGGTCGGGAGACCAAAGAGGGGGTGATTTCAGCTTATATTCACGCAGGCAATAAGATCGGCGTGCTGGTCGAGGTGAACTGTGAAACCGACTTTGTCGCACGTAATGATGAGTTTCAAGCCCTGGTCAAGGACATTTTACTCCAAATCGCCGCGGCGCATCCCGTCTATGTCAAACGCGAGGACGTACCACCCGAATTGATCGAGCGGGAAAAGGCCATTTATTTAGCGCAAGCGAAAGAGATGGGGAAACCCGAGCCCGCGTGGGAGAAAATTGTCCAGGGCAAGCTTGAGAAGTTTTACCAAGAACAATGCTTGCTCGAACAAACCTTCATCAAGGATCCCAACGTAACTATTAAGGACTTGGTGAATGAAAAAATCGCTAAACTCGGGGAGAACATTACCATATCGCGATTCACACGCTACCAGCTAGGACAGGAATGAAGCCACTTCAGTACCGCCGCATCCTTCTGAAAATCAGCGGTGAAATGCTCGCAGGCACGCAAAACTATGGAATCTCGCCCGAGGTACTGGAATCGCTCGCCCAGGAAATCGCCGAAGTCGTCAAGATGGACGTGGAAGTGGCACTGGTCATCGGAGGCGGGAATATTTTTCGGGGATTGGAGGCCAGTGCGTCCGGGATGGAGCGTGCCTCGGCTGATTACATGGGCATGCTAGCGACCATCCTCAATGCCTTAGCCTTGCAAAATGCATTGGAAAAATTGGGCATCTCCACGCGAGTCCTCTCGGCGATCGAAATGCGTCAATTGGCCGAAGGGTATATCCGACGCCGCGCGATTCGGCATCTTGAGAAAAAGCGAGTCGTGATCTTTGGAGCAGGCACGGGCAATCCCTACTTCACCACGGACACCGCCGCGGCCTTGCGAGCGATGGAGATCTGTGCCGATGTCGTTCTCAAAGGTACCAAAGTCAACGGCATCTACGACGACGACCCTGTGCGAAATCCCGCGGCCAAGATGTACACCGAACTTCCATTCTTGTCGGTCCTGACACAACATCTCAAAGTGATGGACACCACGGCGATCACGCTTTGTATGGACAATCGCCTGCCGCTCATTGTGTTCAATCTCACGCAACCGGGTAATCTCAAACGCATCGTGTTGGGAGAGAAGGTTGGAACGCTTGTCACGCACCATGCCATGCAAGAGGAACCAACGAGGCTGAGCCATGATCACTGACGTCCTGCAAAAAGTCACCAAACAAATGGACAACACCCTGGAACACCTCAAGCGCGAGTTGGCGGGATTGCGAGGCGGCCGCGCGTCGCTCTCGCTGCTCGACCGCATTCAGGTCAACTACTATGGAACCCTCACCCCTCTCAAGCAAGTGGCCAATTTGGCCACCCCCGAAAGCCGGCTGATCACGATCCAACCCTGGGATCCCTCCCTTATCAAAGAGATCGAAAAAGCCATCCTCGCATCAGAGCTTGGCTTGACCCCCTCCAATGACGGAAAAATCATCCGGCTTCCAGTTCCGCCCTTGAGCGAAGAACGCCGCAGAGAACTCGTCAAAGTTGCCAAAAAATACGGCGAGGAAACGAAAATCCACATTCGCGGAATCCGCCGCGAAGGCAACGAAGAACTCAAGCGCCTTCAAAAGGAGGCCAAGATCACCGAAGACGACCTGCGACGGGGAGAAGCAGAAATTCAAAAAATCACCGACCGGGAGGTCAAAAAAGTTGACGAACTGTTGAAGAAAAAAGAAGAGGAAATCTTAGAGATTTGAGCGATTGCCTCCTCGCCGACACAAGGCTATTCTGACGATGCCGTCAGAAGTTCCCCTCTCCTCTCCGACCTACGCCACGATTAGTTTGCCAGCTCTCGCCCATAACCTAGCCGAACTTCGTCGGCTGCTTGCCCCGTCCTGTACCATTCTGGCCGTTGTCAAAGCCGACGCCTATGGGCACGGCGCGGTCACGATTGCCCAAGCCTGCGTGC
>RFGT01000031.1 GCA_003696975.1 Nitrospirota bacterium
CTGAGCTACAAGCCGTATGGAAGGAACACTCTGCGACCCTGACATCACGCTGACCCCCTACGCTTTTTTGCCTTTTCTCGGCCAAGAGTGCTTTATCAACACCGTCACGGAAGGATCCCTCTCCAACTTATCCCTTGTGCGCGATCAAGACCTGGCTCGACGTATCACGATTTTTCGCGAGAACGGGAAACTCTTCATCGAACAGACGTTCAAAGATGGTAACAGCTTCAAGAGGGAACTGCTTGAAAAGAAGTCTCCGCTAGGTTGGCGTCTTGACAAGCTGGAGGGTTCCAACAGGGAAGATCAGACGAAAGAAAGATTATGAGGCGTTAGGGTTAACGTAAAAGACCAAAATCCATCCCACGAGCATCATCCCACTAATGGCAAGGAAGCCGGCGATTCGATTGTGTGGAGATGACAGGCGCAATTCAAGCCACCGGCTACACCCGACCAATACCCCTAGCAACCCCATGGCCACGTGAGTCCCCTGGATCAAGAATTCCGGCTTCAACTCAGTGATATTGTGAGAATGGGTGAGCAGAATCATGCCACCCACAAGGCACAGGATTGGGAAAACAAAGGGCAGCATGGGGTTCTTTTCCCTGTGGGAGCGGGCTTTCCATTCGAACCACCCCAGCCCAAACACCACTACTGCCGCCAACCAATGTTGGACAACTTCGGCGTCTTGAAGACTTCGGATGAACCCAATGGACCCATACGGCCAATGATCGGGATTGGCAAACACGAAGATCAACAAGGAGAATCCAACAAACAGAAACGGCCAGTACCGTGCCCAGGAGAACTTACCCAACCAGTCGAGCCAGGCAATGCCGGCAATGGCTAATACAATGATCCCTGAAACATTGTGGTTAAATCGATCCCAGCTTAGATCTTCTTTTTGGCCGAGAAGACCAGTCGATGGATCAGTCAATTCCGGCGCAGCAACCAATATAGGTTCTGGACCTGCCAATCGGGGTAGTTTAGGGGCAAACATTCTCCACATCTCCGATGGCGTGACGGTTGCCTCTGTCACGTCTACAGATGGCGGAAATCCTGTCAATGCAGCCGCCGTGAACAGGAGAACCATTGCCAGCATACATTCGACTTCAAGATAGACAGGTACGCGACTCAAGAGTCGAGCAGCGAGTGCGTTTCGGTGACGCCAGAGAAGCCCGGCCCGAAAGTTCAGAGCCGCCAGAAGCAACACACAGCCAAACAACACCAGTTTGACCAGCAGTAAGTTGCCATAGCCCGTCCCCCAAAGTCCTTCCCATTTTCCTACGTATGTCCATGAGAGGTAGAGACCCGATCCGACCACAAACCCGACTGTGACCACGCCGAGAGGGGAAAATTGGGAAACCAGTTGACCCCATTCCCGAGAAGTTCGAGAAAGCCGGCGCAAGAATCGCCAAGCCAACAGCAAATGTGCCACCCCTCCTGCCCAGATGGTAGCTCCCGTGACATGGAGCATGGTGACCAGCATCAGCAGTTCCCGATCCTCCAAACGACTGGCGGCGTGACTGCGCCATGCCTCATTCACAAGGAAAAGCAGGCTCCATAGTCCCACGACTCCCCACCGCCGAGTCTTCCGGAGATCCCGGAGAAGCCAAGACAGCCCCACCGCGAGTCCGCCCGCACAGATGGCACTCGCTAGGCCATAGACGAAGACCTGGGTATGGAAAAAATTCTGGAAGGCGGCGGAGCCCATAACATCGACGAGTGCCAACGGCTTAATCAGCAGGTGAAGGGCTCGCAGGCCAGCGAGACTCCCGGCAGCGATTGTCGCAACTTGGATTGACTGTGTCAGAGCATCATGGAGTAGCAGGGAGGAGGTGGTGGCTCCCCGCAATACAAAGAACGCGAACCCGACACCACCTAATGACAGGGCCAACGCGATAAGCCCCATTCCTTCCAAGAGGCTGCTCAAAAATTCAAGAAGATCTGTCATTGGACGACTCAGTGACTGCGCACTGTAAACTGAAGCGCACCTTCTGTTACATGACTGTCAGCGGCTAGAATTTTATAGATGACGGTATAGACCCCTGAAGGTAATGGAGGGATTCGGGCCACAACATAGTTTGACTGTGAGGACGGGATGAGCTCGAGAGGAACAGCACTATCTTGTGTATCCACCAAAATCACCTGAGTCATGGAGGGTTCAAGCCTGGCATTGAATTGCAGTACAAGTCTCTGGGGCGCCTGTTCCAACACTGCGCCATCTGCAGGGATCGAATCGATCAAGACGCCATGGGCGTGAATTACTCCAGGCATTCCTGTCACAGCCAGACTCATCTGTAGCGTCCATAACAGCATCCATCCCACCGTGATTCGTGTCCGGATTCGTCCGTCCATTGCCTCCCTCATACAAAACGCGTAATTGCCAATAGCCTCTACGCGAATGAAGCGTAATGAACCATGGCTCTCAAATCAAGGTTCAAGAACGATGAGGCTCATCTCCACAAATGCGTCCAGAAATATGCTACACTTGGTAACGTGAGAGCATGAACAGGATAGGTGCAAGAGAGTTATCCCCTTCAATCAGGCTGTAGTCAATACACTCACTCTGCGATTTGACGGACATGGCAAGAGTGTGGTGGCTCACATTGAGCCTAGTAGCCCTTACCTCCATGTTTTCTTCTTGGGCATGGAGCACGTCCCTTGATAGAGATTTCTCCACGGTTATCGAGCGCGTCAAGCGGGCCACTGTTGGCATTCTTCGCCACCATCATAATGATGCCTCCTCCCGGCAAGCTGTCAGATCTCCCCAATTGACGATCCGCGGGACGGGTGTCTTGCTTCAGGACGGATATCTCCTCACTGCTCGACATGCCGTCGAACGACAGCAAGGCAGCCGACGGATCGTTCCCCGGACGATCGCCGTTCTTACTAGTGATCTTCATGAATTGCCTGCGACGCTTGTGGGAGAACAGACGGTTGTGGATATCGTGGTCTATCGAGTGGATCCAACCTTGCTGCCTCCCTCCCTCCTCTCCGTGCCGTTCGGCAAGAATGACCCGAAGCCAGGGGACGAAGTCTTTACGGTGGGATATCCCCTTGGATGGGGGCCGGCCATGAGTTTTGGACGAGTGGGCAATCCGCGGACTTTTTTACCAACCGCCCACACTCGACTGATCCAGGTCGATCTCTCTGCCTGTAGGGGAAATTCAGGAGGAGGGCTCTTCAATGCCTCGGGAGAACTTGTCGGCATGGTTCACGCAATCATCCAGACCGAGTCAATGCAGGAAGAACGTCGATGCAGTCGCTTCGCCTTTGCAGTGCCCGGCTCCTTGATCGGTCGGGTGGCAGATGCATTGATCCACGGCAAGCATCTGGTCTTTCCGAAACTCGGCCTTCGTCTCACTGCGGCCAAACTCGGCACTCAATGGCGCATTGCCGTAGCCAGTGCAACAGGACCGGCACGAAAGGGGGGAATCCATCGAGGAGATATTCTCTTGTCTGTCAATCAGATTCCTCTTGCCACGGCCGCAGAACTCAAAACGTTTCTGCTCGAGCACGCAGTCCCAGGACAACCCCTCACTTTCGAGATTCTCCGAGATGGAAGCATCCATCGTCTCACGATAGAGCCATCATGAGCTGTCAGACGGAAAGGCCAATGTATGCGCTGTGATGAGGATTTTCGCGTTCACCAAATGAGCCGTTCACATGCTTGGCGGTTTCACCATGACTGGCATCGAAGGTTACACCATGTCTCAAGGATTGGGCTTCTGTGTGCCGTCCTTCTTGTTCTTGATCCAGCGGCCCAGGCTTCCTCGGCTGAACTGTCACCGCTACAGGTGATTCACCAGTGGATGCGCTTATATCCTCAAAAGTTGTCCCAAGTGGTGACGTTGACGACGCCAGCGTTTCGCCATCATCGATCCGTACATCAATGGATTGCCACCGAGCAACAGGCCATTCACCATACCCGGTTTCGTTACCTCACCCGCCAACTCGTCTCTGCTGAGATTATCGGAAATACCGCGAGTATTGTGCTTGATGCCCGAGTTTCAACGGATCAAGGAACTCATACCCAACGGGAACGATATACGCTTCACCGTTTTTGTACTGTGTGGCTTATTGACGCCATTCAGGTGACCCCGAACCCTCCGGAAGTCCCACGCCTCCCCTCTTTCGCTGAAAAAATCGGCAGTCTTGAAACTCCCATGCCGGATATAAAACAAGCCTCATCCTGACTACATTACCATGCAATCTTCCGAGGCTTACCGCGTCATAACGATTGAGATGTGGCCCGTTGAGATCCCGCTTACGATCCCGTTTGTCATTGCTACGGGCCGCATGGACAGAGTTCGGAATCTTATTGTCCGCATCAGCTTGGCAAGCGGGATTTCAGGATATGGAGAGATTGCTCCATTTTTCGGCGTGACAGAGGAATGTCTCGACACAAGCCTTGCTGCAGCTCAGGAATTGGCCAAAGCTTTGGCTGGACAATCAGCGCTCCGATACAGGCAGCTTGGAAGGATGTGGCAGGAAATGGCCCCAGGCGATCCTGCCGCACGCTGTGGCATGGAAACAGCCGTGTTGGATGCGCTCTGTCGCATGGCGAACGTTCCGCTTTGGGCCCTCTGGGGTGGAGCTGACGTGCGGGAACGGGAAACCGACATCACCATTCCCATCACTTCGCTCAGCCACACCCGCGAGTTGGCGCGATCCTGGTACGAACAAGGATTTCGTCTCCTTAAACTCAAAGTGGGGACAGACTGGGAACAAGATCTGCACCGGGTCGAGCTCCTTCACCGGAGTTTCCACAATTTGCGATTCGTGCTCGATGCCAATCAAGGATTCACTCGCGATGACGCCTTGAGGTTCGCAAAAGCCGTGGAGGCACTTGGAGCTTCCATTCTCTGCCTTGAGCAGCCTCTTCCTCGAGAGGACATTGAGGGACTGGCCTGGTTACGCCGCAAGATCGCGATTCCTCTTGCAGCCGACGAGACGGTGCGGACGCTCAATGATGCCAAAGCGGTGATTCGCCAACACGCTGCCGATCTGATCAATCTCAAAATCACGAAAAGCGGGGTGCTGGAAACCTTAGCCATCGCCACATATGCGCAGCAGGAAGGAATCCGCATCATGCTTGGAGGGATGATTGAGACCCGAGTGGCCATGGGTGCATCATGGAGCATAGCACTGGGGTTGGGAGGGTGCGACCTCCTCGATCTCGACACTCCCCTCCTCCTTGCCTGCGATCCGGTCAAAGGAGGCTACCACTATGAAGGGCCGCACTTACAACCCTGGTTTGGTCCTGGCTTGGCTCTTGCTATTGAAAGCCCTCCCAATCGCATCATTGTTCAGGCATAACCGCTCAACTTACTACAAGGGGTTCCCATAGTCATGGTTCACCAGCCTTGCAACCTTGCTTTGTGACTCGTTAGGATACGCCATTATCGATTCTGAATTGACAAGGATAAAAAAAATATGCGTATCAGGCTTCTCTCTCTCCTATTCCTAAGAATGGTAGTGGCCTTTGTTTTCTTAACCGGCCTCAGTACGCTGGCTGAAAACGCCCAAGGCCAGGATCTTGCCTCATTCGAACAGCGAGTGACGGAACATACCTTGCCCAATGGATGGACGTTCATTATTGTCGAGCGACATGTGGCACCTGTGTTTGCTTTCATGACTCGAGTAAATGTAGGGTCCGTGCAAGAGGGCGCAGGAGTCACGGGGCTGGCTCATATGTTCGAGCATATGGCCTTTAAAGGGACTCCAAGAATCGGCACCACTGATTACCAAGCGGAGAAAAAGGCTCTAGAGGAACTTGAAGCTGCATACCAGGCTTATCAGCAAGCCCGCTTGTCCCACCGGGCAGATCCCAAAACACTTGAGCGTCTCTATAAAATTTTTAAGGAAAAACAGAAGCAGGCTTCACGGTATGTGGTGAAAAACGAATTCGGCGACATCGTAGAGCGAGAAGGCGGAGTGGCCCTCAACGCCTTTACCAGTGCCGACGTCACAGGCTACTTTTATGCCCTACCTTCGAACAAAGTGGAATTATTCTGCTATCTGGAGTCAGAACGATTTCTGCACCCAGTCTTTCGTGAGTTTTACAAAGAGCGTGATGTAGTCATGGAGGAACGGCGGCTTCGTACCGAAAGCAATCCAACAGGGCGTCTCTTTGAACAGTTCGTCTCAACCGCGTTTATAGCCCACCCCTATCACCATCCGGTCATTGGGTATGCTAGTGACATTCAATCATATACCATGACCGATGCCCAGAAGTTCTTCGAGACCTACTACGTCCCATCGAACATGGTTACAGCCATTGTTGGAGATGTCTACCCCGAGCGGCTCATTCCTTTGTTGGATCAATATTTCGGCCGCATTCCTTCCAAACCCGATCCTCCTCCCCTGCGTACCGTAGAACCTCCAGCCGCCGCGGAAAAAATTGTAATCCTTCGTGATCCTGCTCAACCTTTTTATATTGAGGGGTACCA